>DASUGK010000027.1:0-46137 GCA_036274075.1 Steroidobacteraceae bacterium
GGAGATCGTCACCCTGCAGCGCTGAGCGTCAGTTCGCTCCCACGCGCGCCGCCGGGTTGCGCCGATGTGGCGTGGCAGGCGCTGCGTGCAGCCTGAATTGCACCGACCCAATTCCCACGGCAAAGGAGTGCCCATGGAAAGTTCACGACCATTCGCCATCATTACCGGCGCGTCGAGCGGCATCGGACTGGAACTGGCGCGCGAGGCGGCCGAGCGCGGTTACGACCTGCTGCTCGCGGCGGATCGTTCGCTCGATGAACAGGCGGCGGAGTTGCGCACGCATGGCGGCACGGTGGTCACGGTGGAAGCCGACCTCGCCACCGGCGAAGGCGTGGACATGCTGTACCGGCATGCCGCGAATCGGCGCGTGGATGCACTCATGGCCAACGCAGGCCATGGGCTCGGCAAGGGATTCCTCGACCAGGAATTCGCGGAGGTGCAGCACGTGATCAACACCAACATCACCGGCACGCTGGATCTCATCCAGCGAATCGCGCGGCAAATGCGCCGTCAGATGGCCGGCAAGATCCTCATCACCGGGTCGATCGCGGGCTACATGCCGGGCACGTTCCAGGCCGTCTACAACGGCACCAAGGCATTCATCGATTCGTTTTCCTACGCGTTGCGCAACGAGCTCAAGGGCACGGGCGTGACCGTGACCTGCCTCATGCCCGGCGCCACCGACACCGATTTCTTCGCGCGCGCCGACCTGCTGGATACCAAGGTCGGCACCGAGGACAAGGACGATCCGGCCGACGTCGCCAAGGCCGGCTTCGATGCAATGGAGAAGGGCGAGGCCGGCGTCATCGCCGGCATCTCCAACAAGATCCGCGCGGCCCTCGCCAACCTGGTGCCTGACACCGTGCTGGCCGAGCAGCATCGCAAGATGGCCGAGCCCGGAACCGCGAAGAACTGACAACACCGGAGAAAGCACCATGGCTGAGCGAACTTCGCATACCCGCGGCGGTGACGCGCCGCTGTCGAGCGCCCGCAAGCCCGATCCGCAAGCCGCGGGACTGGTGGCTGATGAGGACTTCGAGCTGATCGGCCGGACCGTGACCATCAACCGGCCGCGGCAGGAGCTGTACGAGTTCTGGCGCGACTTCCGCAACCTGCCGCTGTTCATGGAGAACATCGAGAGCGTCACCATCCTCGACAGCAACCGGTCGCACTGGACGGTGCGCGGCCCCGCGAAGTCGGACCTCGAGTGGGATTCGATCATCACCGAGGACATCCCCGGCAAGGTCATCGCTTGGTCGTCGGTCGACGACGCGAGCGTCAAGAACAGCGGGCGTGTCGAATTCCGCGATTCCTCGAACGGGCGCGGCACCATCGTGACAGTCACGCTGGTGTACGACCCCCCGGCCGGCGCGCTCGGCAAGATATTCGCCAAGGTGTTCCGGCGCGAGCCGAAGATCCAGGCGCGGCAGGAGCTGCGCCGTTTCAAGCAGCTCATGGAAACCGGCGAGCTGCCCACGCCGCAGATCGCGCCCGGCGTGATCGCGGACGAAGCCACCGAGTGAGCCAAGGAGTTAGGCCATGCGTGCATTGACCTGGCAGGGAAAGCAGAGCGTCAGCGTCGAGACGGTGCCCGATCCCGAGATCGTGAATCCGCGTGACGCCATCGTGCGCATCACGTCCACGGCCATCTGCGGCTCGGACCTGCATCTCTACGATCATTACATTCCCGGCATGCGCGACGGCGACATCCTGGGCCACGAGTTCATGGGCGAAGTGATGGAAGTCGGCAGCGGCAACCGGAAGCTCAAGGCCGGGCAGCGTGTCGTGGTGCCATTCCTCATCGCCTGCGGCAACTGCTTCTTCTGCCGGAAGCAGCAATACTCGGCCTGCGACAATTCCAATCCGGCGGAGACCACCGACGCGAGCGAGATCGCGTACGGCTATCCCATGGCCGCGGCTTTCGGCTATTCACATCTCACGGGTGGTTACCCGGGCGGCCAGGCGGAATATGCGCGCGTACCCTTTGCGGACGTCGGCCCGATCGTGGTGCCGGAGGATATCGAGGACGACAAGGTGCTGTTCCTATCCGACATCCTGCCGACGGGCTGGATGGCGGCGGACAACTGCGACATCGAGCCGGGCGATACGGTGGCGGTGTGGGGCTGCGGCCCCGTCGGACTGTTCGCGGTTCAGAGCGCTTTCCTCCTGGGTGCGCATCGCGTGATCGCCATCGATCACCATCCGCGCCGGCTCGAGCTCGCCAGGAATCTCGGCGCCGAGATCATCGACTTCGAGGAAGTGCGCGTGCGCGAGGCGCTCGCCGAGATGACGGGCGGCATCGGCCCCGATGCCTGCATCGATGCCGTCGGCATGGAGAGCCATGGCATGGCGCCCGACAACGTCATGGATCACCTCAAGGTGAAGACCTTCATGGCGACGGATCGCATCCACGCGCTGCGCCAGGTGATCCTCGCCACGCGAAAGGGCGGCCGCGTCTCGATCCCTGGCGTCTACGGCGGCATGGCCGACAAGTTCCCCATCGGCGCGCTCATGGAGAAGGGCCTGCAGATCAGGAGCGGCCAGACCCACGTGCAGAAGTACATGCCGCAGCTGCTGGAGATGATCCTCGACGGCAAGATCGACACCACCTTCCTGATCAGCCACCACCTGGACCTGGAAGAGGCGCCGCTCGGGTACAAGAACTTCAAGGAAAAGCAGAACGAGTACACCAAGGTGGTGCTGAAGCCGGGCCTCGGCACGCGCGTTGCACTACATTGATGCGCAGGTGATGCGCCAGGGCGATGGACTAGGGCGTCCTGTCCAGTATCTCGACGTACCCGACGCGCTCGCCCTGGCGGTCTATCCACAGCCGGTCGGCCGACTGCAGCCTTTCATTGGGCGCCAGCAGCAGCGCCGCGAATTCTTCGAGCGTGACGGCGCCGGGAATTCGCGCAATCGGGCTGCCGTCCAGGAAGCAGTGTGGGGTACCCACGGATTCGCCCCGGAGATCCTTCCGGACAATCCATTTCTGCATGACGCCATTCCTCCCTGGACGACGCTTCCCGTGCAAAAAGATAGGCGCGGATTGTTACACCATCGTGGGCGCTCCGGCAATTGCGCAGCGCAAAGGTAGCTAGTCAGGTATGGCCGCGGCGCCGCAACTCGGCGCGAAGGTCCGTGACCCGGTCAAGGGTTTCCCTGCGCAATGCCGCCAGCTCCGCCTCGCTCAGCAGGCGCAGCCTGTCGAGCGCCTCATTGCCGGAGGCTATCGACGTCTTGACCACGTCGAGCAGTCGCAGCGTCGTCCTCGCGCCCGCGAGCGCCTCGAGCAGGTCCTGCTGCGGGGTCTCGGCGAGCTGCAGCCCACGTTGTGCCGAGGGGCCACGTTCGCGCCGTGGAGTCTTGGGAGTGTTGTTGCTGGAGTTCATCGGGTTGTCATTCTGGCGTGGGCGACGTCCGCAGCAGCAATCGGCCCTGGCTGCAGCGGCATTAACACAGGTAAAGGCGGATCCCGACGATTGCGCATGGATCGAATATGTGCGCCTGCGAGAGCTCGCGCTGTAGGAACAGCAGCGCTGCCCAGGTTCCAACATTCGCAATCCGTCGCGCTGACACGCGAATGCGGCGAACACCCGAGTGCCCGGGGCCATCTCATTAGTTAGTTTGGAACCCCGCTCCCGATTGCACAGGACCTGCCATGGCCACGCGCATTGCTGTCTTTTCCAGCCTGCTGATGTTGCCGTTGCTCGCGTCCAGAGGACTGGGTGATGGTCTTCCGCCCGATACCACCTACCGCCCGTTGCCGACCGCACCACTGGATGCGGTGAAGAAGAGCGACACGGCCGCTAAGCCTGCCGTGATGCAGCGCCAGGCACGCCTCCTGTCCGAGCGCTATGACCTGGCGAACCGTCCCATCCCGGGCGTGAAGATGTCGGGCGGCCGCAAGCCCGTGCAGGGCGGCGTGCGCGTGAAGCTTCCTGCGGGCGTCACCTGGGATCAGCTCGCGGCCATGACGCCGGAGGAAATCACGCAGAAGGGCGTGTTCCCCGCGGGCTTCCTGCGGCTGCCGCACGTCAAGCAGGCGTCGGGTGGCCAGGTCTTCCCGGACGGGGAGATCGACGAAATCAAGGCGCAGGAGCAGCGCAACCTGCGGCGCTTCGACGTCGACTTCGACCTGCCGGATCATTTCACGCCCGAGTTCCCGGCGCCCATCTTCCTGCAATCGCGTCCCGACCTCGGCGACGTGTCGCAGGGAAAGCTGCTGACCATCCGCAATTTCTACTCGATCATGGTGGGCCACGTGACGCCGGTGCAGATGGAAGGACTGCGCCTGCTGCTCACTCCGTTCCCGCAAGAGGAATTCAACCAGACCGAGGACCGCAAGGTGGAAGAGCAGAGCAATGGCGTGGCATGCCTCGACTGCCACCAGAACTTCCACACCAACGCGGCGTTCCACCTGACGCCGGACGTGCGGCCGCAGGCGGCGCGCTTCCGGCTAGACACCACCTCGCTGCGCGGCATGTTCAACCAGCAGATCCACGGCTCGAAGCGCTCGCTGCGCTCGGTGGAGGACTTCACGGAGTTCGAGCAGCGCACCGCGTACTTCAACGGCGATCACGTGAGCGCGACGCGCAAGGGCGTGCATCTGCCCGACCGTCCCAACCAGGTGGCGATGATGGCGCAGATGCAGAACATGATCGATTTCCCTCCGGCACCGAAGCTGCGTCCCGATGGAACACTCGACCCGGCGAAGGCCACCCAGCAGGAACTCGCCGGGGAAAAGATCTTCAACGGCAAAGGACAGTGCGCGACCTGCCACGTGCCGCGCCACGATTTCCTCGACCAGCAGATGCACGACCTCAAGACCGAGCGCTTCTTCGCCTCGGGAAAAGTCGTCAACGACCAGATCGTGCTGCCGGATGGTCCCATCAAGACCTTCACGCTGCGCGGCATCAAGGACTCTCCGCCGTACCTGCACGATGGACGGCTGCTGACGCTCGCGGACACGGTGGAATTCTTCAACCTGGTGCTGGGCACGAAGCTCACGCAGGCCGAGAAGGATTCACTCGTCGCATACATGCTGGCTTTGTGAGAGGTGTGACATGCTCAGGCTGAAAACCATGTTGATCCCGCTGGGCATGATGACGGCAATGATCACGGCAAGTCATGCCGCCGACCCGCCGCCACCTCCGGCCCTGCCGGATTACACCAACCCCGGGTTTGCGAATCCCGATACGCCGGGACTGCTGGACGGCAAACCGGCGGGCAATGTCCCCAACACCGTCGACATCAATTTCCTCAAGCAACTGGCCATCGGCAGCCAGGCGGAAGTTGCGCTGGGGAAGCTGGCACGTGACCGGGGCCCGGATCCGATCAAGGGTTTCGGCAAGCGCATGGTCGACGATCATTCGGCGGCCAATTCGAAGCTGGTGTCGCTGGCGCGCAGCGCGCACGTCGAGCTGCCTGACAAACCCGATGCGAAGCACGAAGCGGTGCAACGCGAGCTGTCGTCGCTGCAGGGATCCGCGTTCAGCATGCGGTATCTCGCCAGCCAGATCGAGGATCACCAGGAGGCGGCGCAACTCCTCATGCACGAGATCGGCTCCGGCCAGCATGGCGGCGTCCGGCAGTTCGCCGCGCAGACGCTGCCCGTGGTCATGCAGCATCTCGAGCACGCACGCGCACTGCAGGAGCAGCTCATGAAGGAGGGCGCGCCGGCGCGTGACTAACCCCGCAGCTTGCCGGCGGTGAAACGCAATGAGCTCGCGTGCACGGGCACGCGCGCGCCCAACACCTCCTTGAGTCCCGTCAGTGTGGCGCGCAGCGCCCGCGCCGAGGCGCCGGCCATGGTGTCCGCGGGCACCACCAGCCTGAAGCCGCGCGTGTGCGCATCGCAGGCCGTCATCCACACGCAGCTCTCGGCCGAGATGCCGGTCAGGACAAGCGTGCCGGCGCGATGATCGTCGAGCAGCGCTTCCAGCGCGGTGCCGAAGAACGCGGAGTGCCGCGGCTTGAGGACGATTTCGTCGCCGGCCGCCGGTGCAAGACGCTTCACCAACCCGGCGCCCGCGTGCGGCCGAGTGCAGTGCGCGACGAGCGCAGGCGCGTCACTGCGCCAGGGTCCGAGATTGTCGTTGGCGTAGATCACGGCAACGCGGTGCGCGCGGGCGCTGTCGAGCAGGGCGCGGATCGCGGCGCCGCGGCGGGTGAGCGCGCGCCGCACCGCCGGGCCGTCGGGAAAATCGAAATCGGTGATGAGATCCAGCGCGATCAGCGCCACGCGGCCCGGAGGCCGCGGGCGTGGCTGCAGGCCCTGGCGCATTCGGCCGGCGACTCCTTACATCGGCTGTTCGGCGCGTTCGTCCCCGCGTCCCACGGACGCCGGCGGCTCGCCGCCAGGTATGAACGTGCTCTCGAGTTCCGCCTTGCGCGCCGCGATCTGTTCGCCGAGCGCGTCGAGATCCATGTCTTCCGTTTCGCTGGCTTCGCTGAACATTCCGCCGGGTTGCTCTTCCTCGGTCACATGGTGCTCGATCATGTCGGCAAGGACGTTGACCTTCGCGTCGAAGTATTCATCGGCGGGCGAGGACTGCTCGATCTCCTCGATGAGCCGGCTCGCGCCTTCGTGCTCCACCTTGGCCTGGTGATGGGTCTCGGTGTCGCCGGTGGCGGCGAGGTAGGCGGGATAGAAGATCTCCTCCTCGAGCATGGTGTGGATGCGCAGCGACTTGCAGATCTGCGTCGCCAGTTCCTGTTTCTGCGCCTGGTCGGTTTCTGCCTTGAACTGCTCGAACATGTCCTCGACCATGCGGTGGTCGGTTTCGAGCAGGGAAATGGCGTCGGATTTTCCTTCGCCAGCGGAACTCTTCGTGGACTTGGTGGGTTTGGCGCGAGCCATGGTGATACCTCCTCGTGGGTGTCACCATGCTGCCGCGTTCGCCGCCCGCGAGATGTCGACGATATCAAGGCACGCACGTCAGGCGGTGCTCACACCCGATGCGAATGGCTCGCATCGCGAATGACCCCGCACAGCGTCCTACAGCGTTGTCCCGATGGCCGGGCTTTAATGGCTTGCCGCATTCCTGAGGTTTCTCCATGGGCCCGCATGCAGAGCGTCCTGCCGACGAAGTCCTGATCGGTGCCGAAGGCACGGAAGCCGTCGGGGAGTCACGCCGCACGGGTGAACCCCGTAAGCGGCACGTCGACGAGCAGCTCGACGCGGCGCTCGCCTGCACGTTTCCGGCCAGCGATCCCATCGGCTGCCTGGCCGGTGATCCCGGCTGCGCGCCGGACGAGGGCTAGCGAACTGCGATCTCCACCCGGTCGAGGTGCTCCTCCACGCGATGGAACGCATCGTCGCCGATCTCCCCGGTGTCGCGCAGCCGGACCAGCATGGCGCGCTGGGCGGAGACGATGCGCGCGCGCAACTGGTTGCGGGCTTCACGCGCGGTGGCGACGGGCGCATCCGCGTCCGCGACTTCGGTGGTGAGGAATTCATCCTGCAAGGCACGCGCGGTATCCGAGCCGTCGACTTCCAGGATCTCCAGTGCCACCAGCGCCAGTGCATCCTGGGCACCGCGGACTTCGCGATCGACGGTGCCATCGTCGGAGAGTCCCAGCGCCAGGATCAGCGGCCGCAGCGTCATGCCTTGCACCACCAGCGTTCCCACCACCACGCAGAATGCGCACAGCAACGCAAGGTCGCGGTGCGGGAAGGACAGCGGCAGCGCATACGCGGTCGCCAGCGTGACGATGCCACGCATGCCGGCCCAGCCGACCACCGCGCTTCCCGCGAGAGTCGGTACGAAGGCGCCCGGCCACGAGCCGGGGCCAAACCACCGGGCCTTCAGGACCGCCGCGCGGTTGTAGACCATGACCCAGGCGATGCGCACGAGGATCACCGTGCCGAGCACCGTGGCGGCGATCTGCAGGTAATGTACGCGCTCCGCCGGCAGCAGCTGCTCGAAGATCGGGCGAAGCTGCAGGCCGATGAGGACGAAGGCGAGGACGTTGAGCACGAACACCACGGTTTCCCACACCGCGTACGAGGGAATTCGCAGGTGCGCGGGTGTGCGCTGCGGCGCGAGCCGCGCCGCCGTGATGGCGTAGCTGACGATGGTGACGATGGGCGACAGCTCCAGGTGCTCGGCGAGTATCCAGACGCCGAAGGTCGTCACGAACTGCAGCACGATGGCGCTGGGCGCATCGGGCACTTTCTCGATGATGCGGACACTGAGCTGCGCCAGCACGAAGCCCAGCAGCGCGCCCGCCACCATGGCCACGGTGAGGAAGGCGACGCCGGTGCCCGTATACGTCTCTCCCAGCGTCGCGCCCACCGCGATTCGATACACGAGCAGCGCGGTGGCGTCGTTGAGCAGGCTTTCACCTTCGACGATGACCAGCACGCGGTGCGGGATGTGGAGCCGCCGCATGACGGCCGAGGCGGCCACCGCGTCGGGCGGTGCAACAATCGCACCGATGGCGATCGCGGCGGACCACGGTATGTCCGGCATGAGGTAGTGCACGATCCACGCGACTGCCGCGATAGTCAGTCCCACGGCGACGACGACCAGCGACATCACGGGCACCCAGTAACGCTTGAGGTCGCGCCACGATGTGTCGAAGGCGGCATCGAGCAGCGCGGGGGCGACGAACAGCGCCAGCGTGAGCTGCGGATCGAGGTTGAATCGCGGGCCGCTGGGCACGAAGGCCAGCGCCGTGCCGCCGAGCGCCAGCAGCGAAGGATAGGGCAGCTTCAGCCAGCGCGCCGCCGCCGTCAGCGAAACCGCACACACCAGTAGGAGGAGCAGCGACTGGAACACGGCCATGCGGCGATTGTGTCAAAGTCGCCGCTCACCAGGAGGGTTTATGCGGACACGGAAGCTTGGCAGGCATGGCCCGGAAGTGTCGGCGCTGGGCCTGGGATGCATGGGCCTGAGCGCCTTCTACGGCCCGGCCACAGATCACGCGGCCGCCATCCGTCTCATCCGCACCGCGGTGGAGCGCGGCGTGACCTTCTTCGACACGGCCGAGATCTACGGTCCCTTTGCCAACGAGCTTCTGGTGGGCGAAGCGCTGGAGCCGTTCAAAGGTCGCGTGACCATTGCCACCAAGTTCGGATTTCGCATCGATCCGGAGGGCAGGCAGGTGCCCGGGCTCGACAGCCGGCCCGCGCATATTCGCGAGGTGGCCGAGGCCTCATTGAAACGGCTGCGCGTCGAATGCATCGACCTGCTGTACCAGCATCGCGTGGACCCCGACGTGTCCATCGAAGACGTGGCGGGGACCGTCAGCGACCTGGTCAACGAGGGCAAGGTGAAGTACTTCGGCTTGTCCGAGGCGGATGCGGGCACGGTGCGGCGCGCGCACGCGGTGCATCCGGTGACGGCGCTGCAGAGCGAGTACTCCTTGTGGTGGCGCGAACCGGAGGAGGAAATCCTGCCCACGCTCGAGGAACTCGGCATCGGCTTCGTGCCCTTCAGCCCGCTGGGCCGGGGATTCCTCACCGGCAAGATCGACGAGAACACCCAGTTCGATGCGTCGGACACGCGCAACCGCCTGCCGCGCTTCTCGGCCGAAGCGCGCAAGGCCAACCTGTCTCTCGTGGATGTGCTCACCGCGCTCGCCGCGCAGAAGCAAGTGACGCCGGCGCAACTCGCGCTGGCCTGGCTGCTGGCGCGCAAGCCATGGATCGTACCGATTCCCGGCACGACCAAGCTCAAGCGCCTCGAGGAGAACCTTGCGGCGGCGGATGTTTCACTCAGCGCCGCCGACCTGCGCCAGATCGATGCGGCCGCGAACAGCGTCACCGTGCAGGGCGAGCGATATCCCGAGGACATGGCGCGGCTGGTCAGGCGCTGACCCTCCTTTACGACAGCACGAAGGCGAATGCGCCGCCGAGCAGATAGCTGCCCGCCGCGACGACGTACAGGGTGCTGCTGATGCGCCGCAGCCGGGTGCAGCTGCGCGCCGCGGCAGGATCCGCGGGGCAGGGCAGGCGCCGGGCATGCCACAGCAAGGCGCCGCTCGAGAGGAGCAGCGCACCGGCGATGGCGAATACCCACACCTTGTGCTCGGAGAGCCAGACGAGTTGCGGCACCGCCGACACGAGTCCCACCAGCGCCGCGCCGGCGCCCAGCGAGACGAACACGGCCGGCAGCACGCAGCACACCAGCGTGGCCGAACTGGCCAGGAGCGTGCCGGCGGCGACGCCGATATTGCGCCGATGCGGGTCCATCATTTCCGGAGTTCCGCGCGGATCTCGGCGAGCGAGCGCTGCGTGCGGCTGATGCCTTTGACGCTGTAACCCGAATCGGTCAGCGCCCTGGTGAGATCGGCATCGGAAATATCCTGGCCTTCATGCGTTTCGATGGCCACCAGCTTGTGCTCGAGGCTCACGACCACGTCGGCCGTGGCGGAATTCCGGCGCAGCGTCTTTTCGATGCCCTGGGCACAAAAGCCGCACACCAGTCCATACACCTTCATCTCGATAGTGGTCGCATTCGCCATCGAGGCGAGCAGCGCGATCAGGCAAAAACCCAGCTTTCTCATGATTTGGCTCCGATTCAGAAATTGACCATGGCCATGGCCTGCAATTTGCCGTCGTCGGTCACGCCGGCCTCTATCCACGCCCCGCGCTTGAACAGGCGCAGCAGCAACGCCCACTCGGTGCCATCGTGGATGCCCCCGGTGTACTGCCGTCCCTGCACGACGAACCACGTGGCCAGCGTGTCGAAATCGTGCTCGTAGGGCGCGATGCCGAGCTGCAGCGTGTCGATGCGATGCTCGAACACAGTCGAGCGATGCAAGTCGGTGCGCAGCGACGAGTAGACACGCCGGGTCTCGTAGTCGACCTGTGCGCCGGCATTCCAGGCGAACTCGTGCGAATTGCCATCGCTGACGTAGGCCTGGCCGACGCCGCCCCAGGTGAAAACGTTGGCCTGCGCTGACTCCAGGTTCCAGCGCTTCACGAGGTAGTTTGCGCGTGCGTAGGTGATCTCGCGCCGCTTGCCGTCGATGTCGCTGTCGAGTTGCAGGTAGCCGCCACCCAGCGACCAGTTGTACCTCGGCGCGTAGAACACTTGTGCCTCGGTCATGGTGCCGGCGCCGTACTCGGCCATCACGGTCGTGCCATGTGCGAAGGCAATCGGCTTGGCCTGCGCCAGGCCGCAGGCGCCCGCGAGCACCAGGCCCGCGGACGCGAAGCGAAACAGGTTCATGGGAACCCTCCGGAAAAACGATCAGGACGGCGGTGTGGTCACACCGCGGCGGATTTTCCGGTCAGGCGATGGGAGGGGGATTCAGCGGCGGCTGGAAGAAGTGATCCGGCGCGAAGGTAGTTTGAACGAATGCGGGTGTGTCAGGCGCAGCGATGGTCACGATGAAAATTGCCGGGGCGGCAACCGCGGACAACATGCAGCTCACCAGGCAATCGGTTCCGGAGCTGGCGCCGTCCGGGCAGCAGGGACACGGGGCGTCGCCGTGTGCATCAATGTGGTCGCAGTGCATTTCCGCGGCAGCGTCCGCGGACACGGTGGCGTTGGCCATCGCCGGTACCGCGAGCAGCAGCTGCGCGGCGATCACGAGGAAGGCCAGGGGTCTGGCGAGGCGGCGGGCCAGGCGATACATGGCCCGAAGATAGCCCTTTCACCGGGGGACCGCCAGCGGACGGCTTCACAGGGCGCGCCTCAATGCGTGGTGCGCATCTTGGCGCCGTCGGGCATCTCGGCGATCTGGCGGTGGATGTGCCCGGTCAGCTCGAAATGCTCGGCGGCCGGGACCGGGTTCAGGTTGTCAACCTCGTACTTGCCCTCGGTGAATATGGGCAAGGTGACATAGGTGTAGCACTCGCCGGGTTCGCGCAATTTGCCGGCCATCTGCAGCTTGTCGATGAGCGCCGGCAGGAACCACTCGTCGGCCACGTCGGTAGCCAGGCGCTCCTGGAAATGCTCGATGGAATCCGCCACCCGGGTGAGCTCGGCGGTGCCCGTGTTGAGCCACCACACCGCGCCGTCATCGCGCGCGAAGAACATGTCGCCGAGCGTGGAAAACAGCACGGGACGGAACGGGTCTTTGAGGCGCCAGGCCCAGGCTTCCGCGAGCTGCTCGATGGCATCGTCGCTGGGCTCGAACGTCAGGGATGACCACCCCACCGACATGAGGTCAGGCCGCCTTCGGGCTGTCGCCGGTCTTCATGCCCGCAGTCTACGTCAAACCAGTCCCTTCTCGCGGAACTCTTCCTTGAAGTAGGCGTAGAAAATCGGCGCGGCCACGAGTCCCGGGATGCCGAAGGCCGCTTCCATGACCAGCATGGCGATGAGCAGCTCCCAGGCGCGTGCGTTGATGTGCGAGCCGATGATGCGAGCGTTGAGGAAGTACTCCAGCTTGTGGATGACGACCAGGAAGCCCAGCGAGGCCACCGCCACGGGCACGCCCTGGCTGAGGCACACGATGACGATGGCGGAATTCGAAATCAGATTGCCGATGATGGGCAGCAGGCCGACGAAGAACGTCAGGGCCACCAGCGTTTTCACCAGTGGCAGTTCGATGCCGAACAGGCCGAGCACGATGTCGAGGTACAGCCAGGTGAAGAAGGTATTGATCAGCGAGATCCACACCTGTGCGAACACCACGCGCTGGAACACCGAGGCGAGGCGCGCGCCATGGCGCGAGATTTCCTCCGCGAGCGGCCGCCGCCCGGTGGGATTGGCAGCCTTCTGCATCGACAGCAGCGCGCCGACGATCATGCCCATGAGTACGTGCACCAGCGCGCGGCCGATGCCCCGGCCGGCCAGTTGCAGTGCGCTGGCATTGGAGCGCAGCCACTCGGCTATGGTCGTTTGCAGCGTGGCGGTGTTCTCGGGAACGTACTGCCGCAGTCCCTCGGGCAGGATGGCGCGCGCGTCCTCCACGATCTGCGCCATGCGCTGCATGAGCAGCGGCACGCTCTCATCGCTGTTGCGCAGGAAGGCCACGATGCCGACCCCGATGCCCACGAGTCCCGCGATCACCACCGAGGCGATCAGCATCACGGCCAGCACGCGCGGGCCGTCGCGGCCCAGGGCACTCAGCCGCAACCAGGGCGTGAGCACGTCTACCAGCTTGTACACCAGCAGCCCGGCCAGCAGCGCCGACAGCAGGTGCAGCTTGATGACGAGGAACAGCGCGAGCGCGGCGATGAGCCACGCGGCGTAGTCCGCGCGTGTAATGGGCCTTGGCGCCGCGGCGGCCGTCACGCCGTCTTGGCGACGGGTCCGCGCTCGAGCACCTTCTTCATGCGCTCGATGGATTTCTCCAGCGTGGCCATGCTGCAGGCGAACGAGGCGCGGAAGTGATTCGGCGCGCCGAATCCCGAGCCCGGCACCACGGCGACGCCGGCGTCGTTGATGAGCATTTCGGCGAAGGCGTTGTCGTCCTTGATGCCGAAGGCCATCATCGCGGCCGAGCAATCCGCCCAGGCGTAGAACGCGCCGCTCGCGGGCAGCGCGACGATGCCCGGCAGGCGGTTCAGCGCGCCGATGAACCAGTCATGGCGCTTCTTGAATTCCGCGTTCATGTCCTGCACGCACTTCTCGTCGCCGTTGAGGGCCGCCACCGCGGCCTTCTGCGTGATGGACGACGCGTTGCTGGTGCTCTGGCCCTGCAGCGTCGACATCGCGTTCACGATTTCCTTCGGGCCGCCGCAGTAGCCGAGGCGCCAGCCGGTCATGGCATAGGCCTTCGACACGCCGTTGATGGTGACGGTGCGGTCGTAGAGCTCCGGCGCGACGGTGAGCAGGCTCGCGAACGGCTCGCTGCCCCACCAGATCTTTTCGTACATGTCGTCGGTGCCGATGATCACGCGCGGGTGCCGCAGCAGCACGTCGGCGAGCGCACGCCACTCGGCGCGCGTGTAGGCCGCGCCCGTCGGGTTGCAGGGCGAGTTGATGAGCAGCAGCTTGGTCTTGGGCGTGATCGCCGCCTCGAGCTGGCGCGGCGTCAGCTTGTAGCCGGCGCTGGCCGGGCAATTCGGCGTCACCGGCAGGCCGTCCGCGAGCAGCACCATGTCCGGGTAGCTCACCCAATACGGCGCCGGGATCACGACTTCGTCACCCGGGTCCAGCACCGCCATGCAGAGGTTGTAGATAGTCTGCTTGGCGCCCGAGCTCACCAGGATCTGGTTGCGCTCGTAGGAAATCTGGTTGTCGCGCTTGAACTTCGCGATGATCGCGTCCTTGAGCTCGACGATGCCGTCGACGTTGGTGTAGCGCGTGAAGCCCTTGCGGATCGCCTCGACGCCGGCGTCGGCGATGTGCACGGGCGTGTCGAAATCAGGCTCGCCGGCACCCAGGCCGATGATGTCCTTGCCCTCGGCCTTCAGTTTCGCGGCGCGCGCGGTGACGGCGAGAGTGGGCGAGGGCTTGACGCGCTGAACGCGTCGGCTGAGCTGGTTTGGCACGGCTGACCTTTTATATGTGTCTGGGAAGGGTTGGGATTGGCAAACGGGCGCGTATATTACGCGATCCAGCGCCGGCGGCGACAGGCCAGTGAGCGCGTAAACCCCTGAAAAGGTGAAGATTTAGCCGGCCAGTTTGCGGGCAGCCTGCCCCGGACCCTGCATACAGTGTCCGGCGCGCCGCAATACTGGTTGGAACCGGGGCGGCTGTTGGTGATTGGATGCATCCATGGAACACAAACCTTTTGTATTGAAGTCCGCATACCAGCCCTCGGGCGACCAGCCGCAGGCGATCACGAAGCTCGTCGAGGGTCTGCACGATGGGTATCGCCACCAGACTTTGTTAGGCGTGACGGGCTCAGGAAAGACCTTCGTAGGGTCGGCCGTGATCGCCGAGGTGCAACGTCCCACGCTGGTGCTGGCGCACAACAAGACCCTGGCCGCGCAGCTCTACGGCGAGTTCAAGGAATTCTTCCCGGAAAACGCGGTGGAGTATTTCGTCTCGTATTACGACTACTACCAGCCCGAGGCCTATGTGCCCTCGAGCGACACCTACATCGAGAAGGACGCTTCGATCAACGAGCACATCGAGCAGATGCGGCTTTCGGCCACCAAGGCGCTGCTCGAGCGCAACGATTCCATCATCGTGGCGACCGTGTCGGCCATCTACGGCCTCGGCGATCCGGAGTCGTACCACGAGATGATCCTGCACGTGAACCGCGGCGAGATCATGGACCAGCGCCGCCTGCTGCGCCGTCTCGCCGACATGCAGTACACGCGCAACGAGCTCGACCTGCAGGCCGGCACGTATCGCGTGCGCGGTGACGTCATCGACGTATTCCCGGCCGAGTCCGCGCGCGAAGCCGTGCGCATCGAACTGTTCGACGACACCATCGAGTCCATCGCACTGTTCGATCCGCTGACGGGCGAGATCAGCCGCAAGGTGCCGCGTTACACCATCTATCCCGGCTCGCACTACGTGACGCCGAAGGAACGCCTCATCGGCGCCATCGACCAGATCCGCGAGGAGCTGCGCGACCGGCTCAAGGTGCTGCGCGAACAGAACAAGCTGGTCGAGGCGCAGCGCCTCGAGCAGCGCACCATGTTCGACATGGAAATGATGAAAGAGGTCGGCTACTGCGCCGGTATCGAGAACTACTCGCGCTACCTCTCGGGCCGCCAGGCGGGAGAGCCGCCGCCGTGCCTGTTCGACTATCTGCCGGGGAACGCGCTGCTGATCATCGACGAGTCGCACCAGACGATTCCGCAGCTCGGCGCGATGTACAAGGGCGACCGTTCGCGCAAGGAGACGCTGGTGGAATACGGCTTCCGGCTGCCGAGCGCGCTCGACAATCGTCCGCTCAAGTTCGAGGAGTGGGAACAGATCGCGCCGCAGATGATCTTCGTCAGCGCCACGCCCGGCCAGTACGAAGCGCGGCACGCGGGCCAGACCGTCGAGCTGCTGCTCCGGCCCACGCACCTGGTGGACCCGGAAGTCGAAGTGCGGCCCGTGGCCACGCAGGTGGACGACGTGTTGTCGGAGATCAACAAGCGCGTCGCCAATGACGAGCGCGTGCTGATCACGACGCTCACCAAGCGCATGGCCGAGGATCTCACCGAGTACCTGCACGAGCATGGCGTCAAAGTGCGCTACCTGCACTCGGACGTGGAGACCGTGGAGCGCGTGGAAATCATCCGCGACCTGCGCCTCGGCAAGTTCGACGTGCTGGTGGGCATCAACCTGCTGCGCGAAGGCCTCGACATGCCCGAGGTCTCGCTGGTCGCCATCCTCGATGCGGACAAGGAAGGATTCCTGCGTTCCGACAACTCGCTGATCCAGACCATGGGCCGTGCCGCGCGCCACGTGAATGGCAAGGCCATCCTCTACGCGGACACGATCACGGGTTCGATGAAACGCGCGATCGAAGAAACCCAGCGCCGGCGCGAGAAGCAGATGGCGTTCAACCAGGAACACGGCTTCACGCCGCAGTCCATCCGCAAGAAAGTGCAGGACATCATGGAAGGCGCGCGCGCCGACACCACCGACTTCGGCTACAAGATGGGCAGGAAGAAGCGCGGGGCGGAGGAAGCGGCGCCCAACCTGCGCATGCTCAGTCCCGAGCAGATCGTGCGCGAGATCAAGCGGCTCGAGGCGGAGATGTACAAGCGCGCGCGCAACCTGGAGTTCGAGGAAGCCGCGCGCCTGCGCGATGCCATCGAGAAAATGAAGCAGCAGGAGCTCGGGCTCGGGATGCCGGGCAGCGAGGACATGCGCGCCTGATGAAAGCGGAACACAGGAATGTCGCCAGCATCTCGTGGCAGCGGGAGCTGGCGGAGGCGATCAGCGATCCGAAAGAGTTGTTGAAGGTCCTGGGCCTGCCGGCGGAGCTGGCAGACGCCGCTGAGAAAGCAGCGCAGACCTTCGGCTTGCGCGTGACGCGCAGCTTCCTGTCGCGCATGCGGCGCGGAGACATCAACGATCCACTGCTGCGCCAGGTGTTGCCGCTGGGCGAGGAGTTGCAGGATGCGGTGGGTTACGGTGCCGATCCGCTCGAGGAGCATGCCGCGCGCAAGGCGCCGCAGCTGCTGCAGAAATACGCCGGGCGCGCGTTGCTGGTGACCACGCAGGCCTGCGCCATCCATTGCCGTTACTGCTTCCGCCGCGAGTTTCCGTATGCGGAAGATGCCGCGCAGGGTGGCCGATGGCGTGAAGCGCTGAGCGCGATTGCAGAGGACGCGAGCATCGAGGAGGTCATTCTGAGTGGCGGCGATCCGCTGTCGCTGAGTGATTCACGGCTCCGGCAGCTCACCGATTCACTCGCGGCCATCCCGCACGTGAAGCGCATCCGCATCCACACGCGCCAGCCCATCGTGCTGCCGTCCAGGGTCGACGCCGGATTGCTGGCATGGCTCGATGGCATTCGTCTGCCGCTGGTCATGGTGCTGCACGCCAATCACGCCAATGAAATCGACGCCGACGTGCGCGCGGCCTGCGCCGCGCTGAAGTCGCGAGGCTTGACCCTGGTCAATCAATCCGTGTTGTTGCGCGGAGTGAACGACGACGTCGATTCATTGCAACAGTTGTCTTGCGCGTTGTTCGAAGCGGGCGTGCTGCCTTACTACCTGCACATGCCGGACCGCGTGCGCGGCACGGCCCACTTCGACGTCGAGGAGAGCAGGGCGCGCGAGCTGGTATCCGGCCTCATGGCGCGAGTCTCCGGTTACCTGGTGCCACGCCTGGTGCGCGAAATACCCGGCTCCCCTGCGAAGACGCCAATACCCGCCACAATTCATCACAATCATCCAAATCCTTCACCGCACGGGTAGTTGGGCTGCAGCATGAAAAATTGCTGCGGCCCGCGCCCGTTCGCGTGGCTTGATCTCGTCGAGCTGCCTGCGCGAGATTGCGCGCGGCGCGGACAGGGGAGGCCGGGTGAACAAGTGGATGGTGCGGCTCTGGGGAATGCTGGCGCTGGTGGCGCTGGCGGCGTTGATCGGCAGCAGCGTGTGGTCGGCCGAAATTGAGCCGCCTGACGAGGAGCCGCGGGCTGCAACGCCCATGTCCGGCGAGCCCTTCCACATTCCCCGCGGCCCGTTCGTCACCGATCGCTCGATTACCCCGGATCCGAAGCTTGCCCGCGAGGCGTTGCATGGCTTCTTCAGGACCTCCGACGATGCGTACATCGGGGCTGTGCTGAAAAAGGAACACCAGCGGATCGCGCAAGCGTCCCTGCAGACGCCGGACGCGGTGCGCGCCACCGACATCCTGCTGCGCCGGGGCTTGAACGCTCGCGATGTCGAGACGCTCCTGGTCCGCCACCAGCTCGAGTACATGAGCTGCGAGCTCAAGACGCCGGTTTCCGATGGCACAGTCATGACGATGTGGGCCTTGTCAGGTGGGCCGATTCCGCGACTGCCGGGACCGATCTCGCAACAAGTGGCACGCGACATCGCCCGCTTCCGCCACCAGTTCGAACAGCGGGCGCAGATTGAATCCCAGCCGGAGCTCGCCACGCGCAGCCGCGAGGTCGCGCGCAGCCCCCAGATCGGCGTCTACCGAATCGAGGTGATGGGCACCTACCGGAACCTGGCCGCCCTGCTGCAGGAGCCCGATGTCCACGGCATCGTGGCCGAGCAGGACGGCCAGCGGGCGCAGGCCTTCGCCAAGTGGCTGGAGGAGAACCAGAAGAATGTCCGCGTCATCCGTACCCGGCGGGTGCTGGGCCCTGGCATCCCCGGCCCGCCGCCCACGCCGCCGACCCCGCCGGAGCTGTTAGGCCAGCCGGATTGATCCGGTTTCATCGGGAAATGCGCTTTATGGACAAAGTCGACATTTCGGCCGCGCGACCGCCGAGGAGCCATGGTTTCTCGCAGAACCCTAATGCAGAATCGCCTCCCTTCATGCCCGGGCCGGAGGCTCCTTGGCGCAAGGGATCGAAGAGCGATTTCAGGAGAATTACGCGGACATCCTGAAGCTCGCGCGGGCGCGACTGTCGCGCGAAAGGGCCCCGATTTCGACCGCCACCCTGGCGCACGAGCTCTACCTGAACCTGCGCGGCCGCGCGGACCTCCAATTCCCGAACCCCGCCGCCTTCCTGGCCTACGCCAGCCGGGCGATGCGATCCCTGCTGGTGGACATGGCGCGCGAGCGCCTGGCGCAGAAACGCTCCGCCGAATTGATGCCGCTGACTCTTGGCGCCGAGGTGCCGGACCTGGGCGGCACGCCGGAACAACTCGTGGCGCTGGACGATGCACTGACCCGGCTGGGCCACGTCGACGAACGGCTGATGCGGGTGGCGGAGATGCGGGTGGTCATGGGCCTGGAAGTGACCGAGATGGCCGAGGCCCTCGGAGTCTCCGAACCCACCATCAAGCGCGACTGGCAACGGGCCAAAGCCTATCTCTACGAGGCACTTGGGGTCGAGCCGTGAGTGATGCCGCGGCGCTCGACTGGCTCGACCGGCTGTTGGCCGCGGACGAGCCGGAGCGCCGGGCCACGCTCGAAGCCCTGGCCGGCACCGACCCCGAATTGCATGCACGGCTGCAGCGCCTGCTGGCGCATGCCCTGGCGCCCGAGGATTCGAAATTCATCGCGGCGCCGGTGCTCGCCGGTGTCAACCAGCTGAGCCTGGACGCCACGCGCGCAATGCAGCCCGGAGACGTGCTCGCCGGCTACCGGCTGATCCGCGAGCTCGGCCGCGGTGGGATGTCGGTGGTGTGGCTCGCCGAAAGGGCCGACGGCGTGGTGAAGCGCCACGTGGCGCTCAAGATGCCGATGTTCATGCTGCAGGGCGCGGGCGACGTGGAGCGCTTCGCGCGCGAGCGCGACGCGCTGGCCGCGCTCAGCCATCCCAATGTCGCGCGGCTGTACGACGCCGGCGTGTTGCCGTCGGGCCAGCCCTTCATCGTGCTGGAGCACATCGACGGGCAGCCGCTCACCGACTACTGCGATGTCAACCGGCTCGACGTGCAGGCGCGCCTGCGCCTGTTCCTGCAGGTGCTGGGTGCCGTGGAGCATGCACACAAGCACCTCGTGATCCACCGTGACATCAAGCCCTCCAACATCCTGGTGAACGAGGAAGGGCAGGTGAAGCTGCTCGACTTCGGCATCGCCAAGTTGTTAGGCCAGGACGACGGCGCGGCGGCGCTGACCCAGGCGGTCGGCGCGGCCATGACGCCGCTGTATGCCGCGCCGGAGCAATTGCGCCCGGCGCCCATTTCCACGCTGACCGATGTGTACGCGCTCGGCGTGGTGCTGCACGAGCTGCTGACCGGCGCGTTGCCATATCGCGGCACGGCAGGACGCGCGACCTTCGTCGAAGTGCTGGAGGCCGTCGGCCGCGGCACCTTGCCGCGCGCCAGCCATGCCGGCATCGATGACGCGGCGGCCATGGCGCGCTCCGCCAGCACGGCAACGCGGTTGCGCCGCGAGCTCAGCGGAGATCTCGACACCATCGTCGGCAAGGCGCTGCGCGTCGTGCCCGATGAGCGCTACGGTTCGGCCGCGCATCTCGCCGACGACCTCAAGCGCTATCTCGATCGGCAACCGATCGCCGCGCGCCCGCCGAGCTTCTGGTATTCGGCGCGGATGGCGCTCAAGCGCCACAGCCTGGCGGCGGGCGTGGCCGGCGTGGGACTCACGCTGGTGATCGGCGCCAGCCTCGTGGCGTGGATGCAGTACCGCGAATCGCGCGCGCACGCCGAGCGTACCGCGGTGGTGCGCAACTTCATGTTCGACCTCGTGAATGACGCCGAAGCCGTCGAGGGACAGGAGGGCGAGGTCACCGGCAAGCAGATGATCGACGGCGCCGTGCTGCGCGCGCGGCGGGAATTCGGTGCGCAGCCGCAGTTGCAGGGCGAACTGCTGGCCGAGCTCGGGCGCATGTACATCCGCCTGGATGCGGCCGAAGCGGCCACGCCGGTGCTCGAGGAATCGGTCGCCGTGCTCGAGAAGTTCGCGCAACCCGACGACCCGGCGCTCAACAAGGCGCGCATGTACCTGGCCGACGCGCTGCTGCGGACCACCGACGACCGGGGCCGCATGCGCGAGCTGGCACGGAAATCGCGCGAGGATTGCGCCAGTCGCGAGATCGAATGCGCCAAGGCGCGCGCTTACGCGAGCAACATGCTGAGCCAGCTCGCCGGCTTCGATGGAGACGACCGGGCCGCGCTGGTCGAAATGCGCCGCAGCGTGGTCGACTCGGAGTTCGCCTTCGGTTCGGCCCACACGGAGACCGCCATGGCGCTCATGAGTCTCGCCATCACGGCCCGCAACGCCGGCAACCTGGTCGAAGCCGAGCAGGCGATGAAGCGCGCGGTGGCCATTTCCAGTGACCTGCGGCTGCGCGCCTCCGATCGCAACAGCCTCGAACGCACCATGGCCGTGATCGACCTGGACCTCGGTCACTACACCGCGGCACGTGACCGACTCGTCGAGCTCGAGAAACGCCCGCAACCGGTCGACGACCGGGCGCTGCTGGGACGGTTGCTCGCCAACGTCTACGTGGAACTCGGCGACGCGCAGGCCGCGTTGCGCAGCGCGGATTCGGCACTGGCCTTGCTGGCCGGCGGAGAAGATGCCGGCGCCGTGGCGTACCTGCGCCAGGCACGGGCGCGGGCGCTGGCGCTCGCCGGGCAGTTCGATGCCGCACTCGCCGGAATCGACGAGGTCACGAAGCAATTGCGCGCGTCGGGCAGTGCGCCGGAGTCATACGAGATGTTGCGCGCGCTGCGTTACCGCGCCGAATTCCTGCTGGATGCGGGGTACGTCACCGAAGCCCTGAACCTGGTGCGCGAGCTCGCCGCGCGCCACGCGGGCGGCGGCAGTTCGGCAATCGAACATGGCCTGACGCTCGATCTCCTGGGCCAGGCGGAGCGGGCCGCCGGCAATCCCGGCGCTGCGCGCGCCGCGCACCAGGCGGCGCGGGTCGAGTTGGCCAAACAACTTCCCGAAGAGCATCCATTCTTGGTCAGAAACAACGCGCTGTATGCCAGCGCCAAACAATAGGGTAGGGATGTATATGAAAGGTTCTATCGTTCGTGGGGTCCTGGTTTTCATGGCGGGTGCCGGCTGTGCAACCGTGGTGGCACAGGTCGTCGGTGACCCATATCCGCCGACCAGCATCGAGGAATGGCAGAAGAAGGCCACGGAACTGCTGCCGCAAGTGGCTGAGCTGGGGTACTACGTGGAGCGGACCAGCGACGGTACCGTGGGTATCCGGTTGGATCCGATCGAGTGCGGACCGAAGCCGCCGGTGCCGAAAGTGCCGGAGCATGCCGTCGATCCGCGCACGCTGCAGCGGGGGCTTGCGGCCCTGCGCGAGATCGAGGTGGGCTACATCGTGCAGGATCCGGCACCGGTGTACGCCATCACGCGATGCCAGTCGCCCAGGTAGACAGGACCTGCCCGTCGACAGGCCGATCCTCGCGCGTGAACGCGTGCTACTTCGTCGACTTGTCCTCGGGCAGTCCTAACTTCTTGTAGAGATCGCGCCGCGCGTTCTTGTCGCCGTCGATGACCTTGTGGGCGTAGGCGGCGACCTCGAGCGCGACGGCGCGCGGCACCACGATGACGCCGTCGCCGTCGGCCACGATGACGTCACCGGGCATGACCAGCACGCCACCGAGCACGATGGGGCGGTTCACCGATTCGACCTCGTTGCGCCCGGGGCGGATGCCGCGGCCCACCCGCTTGAGATACAGCGGCACCTTCTGCGTGATGATCTCGTCGGTGTCGCGGCAGGTGTTGCTGGTGATGACGCCGACCGCGCCGTGCAGCTTCCAGTTCATGATGTTGTTGGAGCCGATGGAGCCCACGTCGGTCTCCGGCGCTTCCTCGATCACGACCACGCTGCCTTCACGCAGCAGCGGCACGAAGGGCTCCGGCGAGCGCTGGGTGTAGAAGTCACCCACCCACTTGTCGAACTCGGCCTCGCTGCGCCGGCCGGCTGGCGGCTGTTGCGTCGGGACGTAGCGCACCGTGACGGCGATGCCGATGATGCGGTGGGTGTAGTTGACCGTGTCCTTCCACAGCGGATGGATCTCCGGATTCACCAGGCCGATGTCCTGCAGTCCGACGAAATCCATGCCGTCGGAGACGTCGGCAACCCGCAGGCCCTCGAAGGCCTCGAGGACCTTGCGGTCGTCTTCCGGCGAATAAGCCTTGACGGGCATTAGCGTGGCGCCGCCGCGCAGCGTATCGGTGGCGTCGGCCGCCAGGGTGGTGGAAGCGGCGCCCAGCACGAGCGCCGCAAACAGGTTACGCATGAGAGACCCCCTCGGTTTGGCCGCGATTATGCGGCAAGCGGCGTCAGGCCGCGCGGGGAGCGGGCATCAGCCTGTTCGCGAGCGCGAGCAGCAATACCGACGCCCCGAACGCCGGCAGCAGGATCGCGACGGAGACGATGCCCAGGCCCAGCCCGGCACCGATGCGGAATTCCGGCACGCGCGGCGCGGGTACTCCAAGTGCACCGCCCGGGCGGCGGCGCCACCACATCACGATGGCCGAGACGCAGATGGCCAGCAGGCCCATCGCGGTGAACAATCCGAGCAGCTGGTTGGCGACGCCGAACAGCTGCCCTTCGTGTGCGGCGATGCCGACGTTGATGACCTTGTCCAGCATCGACTTGTCGGCGAAGCGGTCCTCGTGGAGCAGGACGCCGGAGACCGGGTCGAGCGCCAGCTCGCGCACCCGCGGGCGATTCTGCGTCTCGGAGCGCACGCGCCAGTACGGCTGGGTCTCGTTCGGTAGATAGACGCGCACCGGCGCATCGAGCTGGTGAACCGCCGCGCGGGCGACGACATCATCCACCGTCAGCGGCGTGGCGATGGCGGCCGCGGCGGCCTGGCGCCGGTGCGCGGCATGCCCGTCGGCGCTGTTCAGTGCCCAGTCGCGCGGTGCGGGAGCCACCCAGCCGCGGATCCTGCCGATACCTTCGCCGGCCACCGTGGTCCATGGCATGGCGGTGACCAGCAGGAAGATGGCGAGAGAGGAAATCCAGATGCCGCTCACCGCGTGCAGATCCCGCCAGAAGACGCGACGCCCGGCGCCGAGACGCGGATACAACACGCCGCCGGCGCCGCGCGCGTCTCGCGGCCACCACAGATACAGGCCGGTGCCCAGCATGATGAGGGCCCAGCTCGCGGCGAGCTCGATGAGCAGCGAGCCGGTCTTTCCGGCCAGCAGTTCGCCATGAATCATGCGCACGATCTCGGTGAGGCGCGCGGTGTGCGGCACGCTCTTGAGGATCGCGAGGCTCTCGGGATGTACGTACACGATGCGGCCCGTGCCGTCGGGCGCATAGAGATGGACACGCACCGCGTCATCCGCCTCGTGCGGAACCTCGTAGACGAACAGCCGCGATCCGGGCAGAGAGGCGAGGGCGGCCGCGATGTGCGCCTCGCCCGTGGCGCGCCTGCCGCTGACCACCAGCGAATCGACGTCGCGGTCGGCCAGCGCGTCGATCTGCGGCTTGAAGAGGTAGATCGAGCCGGTAATCGCCAGGATGATGACGAAGGGAATGCAGAACAGCCCGGCATGGAAATGCCAGCGCCACAGGCCGCGGTAAGTCACGTTTGCCACGGCCGCAATTGTGCCGGGAGATCCGGATCAGCGGCTAGAGACCAGGAAGCCCGCCCAGTAATAGGGATGCTCGTACGGCCGCGTGCCGTCGACGCGCAGGGAGCGCAACTTCAACTGGGACCGGCGCAGCGCGGCGGCGACGTCGCCGCGCTGCCCGGGCAGGGCATCGTAGAGCCCGTGCATCAGGCGCGCGGTGCTGCGATCCTCCACCCGCCACAGGCTGGCGAGCACGGTATCGGCACCGCGGCGCTGGACGATGGCGCTCAGGCCCTCGACTTCGCGGCCGTCGTCGGTGGTCGCGCCACCGAGGGCGCTCTGGCAGGCCGACAGCGTGACCAGGTGCAGGTTGCGGAAGTCGAGCCCGGCGATGGTATCGAGCGTCAGCTTCGATCCATCTCCCAGCAGCAGGAACGACCGGCGGGCATTGCCCGGCCGCAGGCTGAAATGCGTGCCCAGGTGCAGCACCGAGAAATCTCGCTGCGTGGCCAGCAGCGTTTCCAGGCGGCCCGCGGTGAATGCCGCATCCGCGAATCCCGCTCCCTGCAGCGCGCCGGCGCCGTACTCGACGCGCGGGCAGGCGCGGCCGCGCTCCGTGAGTCCTTCGATGGGTCCGCGCACCACGTCGCACAGCTCGTCCGCCATGGCCGGCAGGGCCTCGTAGCCGGCCACCGCGCGCGTGAGCGCGAAGCCGCGCACCGTGAGCGCGCCGCCTGCAGGGCGCGATGCGCCGGCGGCGCGCGGCGCCGCCTCGGCCGGGGGCGCATAACTTTCGATGGCATAGCGGTCGACCAGGTAGTGCCTGCCATCGCTGAGCGCGGCGAACGGCACGTAGCGCAGCGCGCCGTCGAGCCACAGCACCAGCCGCCGGGCGCCGGCGCGTTTCGCCTCCTCGTCGACGGGCCTGGCAATGAGGTCGTACAGCCGGCGCGCGCCGGCGGACACGTCCTCGCGCCGCGCGATGGCTTCGAGCAAGCGGCCGATGTCGCGCCTGAGTGCCGGCGTGTCGACCGGCGACTCGTATTCGAACTGGCCGCGGCGAGTGGCGACGAGCACGCGGATGCGCGAGTCCGTCAATAGATAGAAGGCAAGCGCGGTGTCGGGTCCGAAGCCCTCGAGCTCGCGCGCCAGCCGCTCGGCCTGCACACTGCGCAGTGCCGGCGCGGCGGCGCCGTGCCGGCCGTCGGCAAGGAACTCGCGGATGCGCGCGGCGCGCGTGGATTCACGCTGCTGCTGGCCCGACTGCAGACGGGTCAGCGCGGCCTGCTCCGCGGCGCTGATCCGCCCGGCCTCGCGCAGGTAGCCGAGGCGGTCGATCTCCGACCCGGCGCCGGGGTCGGCATTGAGCAGCGCGACGTAACGATCGCGCAACGCGGCCTCGCCGGGCGTGAGCTCGATGCTGCTTGCGCGGCTCCACTGCGCGTCGCGCATCACGAAGTCGTAGAGTTCCTCGGCCTTCAACAGCCGCAACACGTCGAGCCCCTCGTCGATGCGGCCGGCGGACATCAGCCAATCGGCAACCGTGCGATACACGACCGTCTTGTCGGCGAGGAAGGCACGCTCCAGCCGCCGCTGGTCGCCCATGAAGCGGCCGCGCAGCCGTTCGACCTGGCGGATCGATTCCTTGCCGAAGAAGATGGCCAGCATCGCATCGCCACGCGCCTGCAGCAGCCGCGCCAGCGCGAAGTCTGCGCGCCACAACGGGTCGGGCGTGCCTAGCGTGTTGGCAGCGGCGAGCGCATCGATGGCCAGATCGTACGACTCTTGCGCCGCGCCGCGCAGCCCGGAAAGCTCGCTGGACAACGCGTACACGTCGTGACGCAACAGCGGATCGGCCTCGGGCGAGCGCGCGACCCGTTGCCGCGCGTCCTCGCAATGCGCGGCCGGGACCGGTGCCGCACGGATCTCGAGTGCGCAGGTCTCGGTGATGGCGCGCAGGATGGACGGATGCGAGTCCGGCAGGCGTGAGCGATACAGCGCCAGCGCGCGCGCCATGGCCTCCTGGCCGGCCGCGTTCTCAGCCGGCGCGCTGAGCGCGGCCAACGTGACCAGCGTGGATGCCCGTTCCACCGTGAGGCTGGCATCCTCGCCGGCGGCCTGCAGCGCCGACTCGAGCGAGCCGCGCGCCTGTGCCGGCTCGCCGAGTGCGAGCTGCAGGCGCGCCAGCCCGCGGTAATGCGCCACTATCCAGGGACGTTCCACGTCGGCCGGATGCAGTTCGATGAGGCGGGCCGCGCGTTCATGGGCTCGCAAGGCTTCCGGCAGGTCGCCGAGCGCGAGCTGGGCGCCGGCCAGGTATTGCAGGGGGCGCATCAGCACCGGGGCGTCGGTGCCGCGCGAGGCTTCGATCGACTCGATGGCCTGCAGTGCGAAGTCGCGCGCTTCGGCCGGTTTGCCGCGCACCACCAGCAGGCCGGCGAGGTTGGTCTGCGCGGTGGAGCGATGGCGCTGCAAGGGCGCGCCTTCCTTGTTCTCGGAAATCTCCACGGCCTTGCGCAATGCCGCCTCGGCCGCTTCGAACTCGTCGAGCCGTTCGAGGCTCTGCCCCAGCCATACGTAGGCAGGCACGCGCTGCGCGATGGGGCTGGCCATCTGCTCTTCGATGCGGATCTGGTTCTGCGCGTGCTCGCGCACCGCGGCGTAGTCTTCCTCGCGCCACGCGATATTGATGTAGGTGTTCTCGATGGCGGCCGCGGCTTCGCTCACCGCCTCGCCGTTCTCGGCGAGGATGGCCTGCGCGCGCGCCAACGAATGCTTCGCGCCGGCGAAATCCCGCTGGAATGACTGGGACTGCGCCAGGCCCACCAGCACTTTCTGCAATTCGATCTTCTTCACGCCCGGATTGCGCTCGCGGACGCGCAGCGCCGCGCGCCAGGCCGCGATGGCATCGGCGGTGCGCCCCTGGCGGGTCGCGATCCAGGCGTAGGCCACGTGTATCTCGGCCACCTCCGTCGACCACGGACCCAGGCGGCGTTCGAAGATGGGCCGCGCGAATTCCAGCAGCGGAATGGCCTCGGCGAACTGGTCCTTGAACGCGATCAGCGGCGTGCCGAGCGAGCCGACCCACCAGGCCATCTCAACCGAGTCCGCGCCGCGTTCGCGCTCCACGCGCGGGATGGTCCTGCACAGGAGCGCGATCGACGCGTCCGGGTCCGTCTCGATGAGTTTCTCCGCCGTGACGCGCAGTTCGGATAGCGGCGCGCTGTCGGCGCCGGGAGCAGG
This sequence comes from Steroidobacteraceae bacterium, assembly GCA_036274075.1. Classification (GTDB taxonomy): domain Bacteria; phylum Pseudomonadota; class Gammaproteobacteria; order Steroidobacterales; family Steroidobacteraceae; genus CADEED01. The sequence goes on from DASUGK010000027.1 coordinate 27,696, forward strand.
CAGGTGGGCGAGCTCGGCGCAGATCGGTGGCAGATCGAACGCCATGCACGGGCCGGCACCGATGGCCAGCCCTAACCACCAGGCAGCACGCCACCCGCGACGGCGCTTCACTCCGGGCTCCGGATCTCGATGCGCAACACGCCATCGGCCGGCACGGGAATGTCATGCGTGGCCAGCACGCGCCCGACCTGTGGTGGCAGCGGCGTGGGCAGGTCGGCGTCGATGCCGTGCACGTTGAGCGCCTCATACCCCGTGGCATCGACGCCCGCCGCGCGCAACTCATCCAGGATGCGCCGCTTGAGCTCGGCGGGATTCGTGGCCGTGATGTGCACCACGCCATCGTCGTCGCCACGCACCACGGTGGTGGGCGGCGTCAGCCGCAACATCTGGACCAGCACTGCGGCGCCGAGCATCAGCAGCACGCCGGCGGCCAGCGGCAGCGGCCAGCGCGGCCGGCGCGGCGCGGCATCGATCAGTCCGGCACGCGCCGCGCGCGCGAGCAGCGACGCCTCGCGGGCGAGATCGGCGGTGGGCACAGGCGTGGCCGGCGCGGCACCCGCGCGCAGCGCCGCACGCAGGACCATGGCCTCGCGGTGCGCGGGCGAAGGCCGCGTGTCGCGGCCGGCCAGGGCATCCAGCCACTCGAGGTCGTCGGAGGCACTCATGGTGCGTCCTTGCCGAAGGCCAGCGAGTACCACTCGGCCAGGTGCACGCGCGCCCTCTTGCGGCACTGGGAAATGAATTCACGCGTGGCGCCCGGTGAGCGGTCGAGCAATTCGGCGATTTCCTCGTGCGACAGCCCGTCGGCGGCGATCCAGGAGATCACGGCGGCGTGTGAAGGCGCCGCCGCTTCGAATTTCTCCCAGCACTTCTGGAAGCACTCGGCGACCTGCGTGCGGCGCAACTCGTCGTCCGGGGTCGCGATGTCCTGCTGCGACAACTCCGCGACGTGCGCCGCGAGCCTGGCGTTCAACTCGTCATCCTCGTCGAAGGCGACTTCGCGTCCGCTGCGCCGCAGGGCATCGAGCACGCCGTGGCGCAGGATGGCTTCGATCCACGGCAGCAGTTCCGAGGTCCCCTGGTAGGTGGCGCAGCGCTGCCACACCTTGATGAAGGTGTCCTGCACGAGGTCGCGCGCCGCGTCGGCGTCGCGGATGATGCGCCGCGCGCGCGCAAACAGGACCGCGAAGAACTCGCGGTCGAGCCGGCGCAAGGCCTGTTCGATGGCGGTGCCGCCTTCGCGGCACGCGCGCATGAAGTCCTGCTTGTCCAGACGTACCCCGTATGCGCGGTGGACCGCGCTTGTTCTGCGCCAAGCCTACCGCAGCCCCGTGCCTGCGCAAACGCATCCATTTCCATGCTGCTGGAGACGCGTTTCCTGGCCGTCCGTCAGGCGGATGGGGCCCCGCGCCTGACGATTGCAGCGGCCATGCGTCTAGCAGCCCAGAACCACAACGAACGCGGAAGGGGTAACGATGAACCTGCGAAACATCCTGTTTTTCGACTCCATGCTGACGCCGAAGGTCGTCACGGTCGTCTACTGGCTGCTGCTGCTGAGCTGCGTGATCGCCGGCCTCGGCACGCTTTTCTACACCGGCTTCCAGTACATGAGTTTCGGCACCTTCGTGCGGGCGATCGGCATCACGATTGGCGGTGCCATTGCCGCGCGCATCTGGTGCGAGCTGGTGATCGTGCTCTTCAAGCTCAACGAAAACGTGCAGCGCATCGCGGAGCGGAGGCAGTCATGAGCCGCACTCGAATCCTGGCGACGCTGGCACTCTCGGCCGTGCTGGCCGCCTGCGGCCAGCAGAAACCCGCGGCTCCGGGCGCCGGCGCGAGCGGTGAACGCAGGCCGCCGCCGAGCGGCAACGCCAGCGCCGAGCAGGTGGCCGAGGAGTCACGCGGGGACGTGGATTGTCCCGCGGATGTCGATACGCCCGCGCGCGCGGCCAGTGCCCCGGCCGACGACGTGGTGGGAGTGCGGCCCGGCCTCACCTATGACGAGGCGCAGAACGTGGTGTTGTGCACGGCCGAGCTGCTGGTGGCCAGTCCGCCGAGCACCTCGGGTTTCAACATCAAGACCTACGGTGCCACCATCCGCCAGGGATTCAGCGCGCGTTTCGCCGAGCCGCGGGTCGAGAAGACCTCGCAGCAGATCATGAAGGAGATGCAGGACGACTTCATTGCGCGCTCGGGCAATGCCGTGCGCCAGGACATGAAACCGGGCGAGGCCAAGTGGTACGTGTCCACCATGGGGACTCCGGGCCAGGAACGGGTCATCGCCGTGGCGCGCGAGGAGTGGTTCGCCGAAGGCCGCAATCCCACCATGGAGAGCGTCGCCGACGCATTGATCAGGAAATACGGCACGCCGACCCGCAAGCAGGTCATTCCGCAGGTCATCACGCTGGCCTGGATCCACGATCCCCAGGGACGATTCGTGCCCGAGACTTCGCCCAATGCGATGCGCTGCACGGCGATGTCGAGCCCGGATGGCGGCACGAGCTTTTCGCCGGACTGCGGCCTGGTGATCGGGGCGCAGGTGCGGCCGGTGCGGGAGAACCCGGCACTGGCGCAGAACTTCCAGGTCGGCGTTGCCGACCAGGCGGCCGGATACGAGCTCATCGTGCAGACCGAGCAGGCGCTGGAAAGCGCCGAGATGAAGCGTCGCGCCGAACAGGTCGAGGACGCCGCGAAGAATGCCGATGGTCCGCAGCTTTAGGCCCGCCACGATGCGCCTCGCCATCACGGCCTGTCTCGCGGCGTCGTGGCTTTCGGCCTGCGGCGAGCCGCCGGCCGATGCCGTGGCCGCACCGGCGTCGGCGCCGGCGCTCGCACCCGAGTCCAGGCCTGAGCAGCCCGCGTCGAAGCCCGCGGTCGTGGCATTCCGCGGGCGCAGCGGTGAGCTGGTGAACCCCGACGACACCACCATGGTGCTGCTGTACTTCGACCTGGCGGAGCTGCCGGCGCCCATCGACCAATACCTCGAAGACGACATGCGCGTGCGCATGGCGCGTCCCGCGGACAAGCCGGCGCAGCGCGAGGTGGTGCGCAAGGAACTGGAAGCCGGACTCGAGGGCGTGCATGGCGTGGGCGCCATCCGTCTCAGCATGCACGCCAACCTGAGTGAATACGATTCCGCCTACGGTGAGTTCACGGTGCGCGCACTCGCACCGAGCTCGGTGGTCGAGTTCAAGGCGCTGGGGCAGAAGGTCCGCCTCAAGTTTGGCAATGCGCGCAACGCCCAGGTCTGGCGAGTGGCGGCCGAACAGGCTCAGGGCGTGCGCGACCGCATCGGCTTCTCGGGGGACGTGTCGCTCGACGCCCTGCTCGCGATCCGCGACGTTCACGCGGCGCCCGAGAGCGGCACGATCATGGTCAACGTCATCGAATACGAACTGCGCGAGAACCGCGGTGGCACCTTGCTGGGCCGCGTGCAGCCCGCGCCCTGATGCATGGGAGGAACGAACATGAGAAACATCAAACTACTGGCGGGTGCATGGCTGCTGGCCGCCGCCGGCATCGCCGCTGCCGCCGAACCGCCCACCTGCGCCGCGCAGGGCGCCTGCGCCGAAACGCGCAGCTTCGTCGCGACGGTCACGGGCTTTCGCACCAGCAAGCAGGGTTCGAGCCGGCTGGTCACCGCCACCGTGCACTTCGTGAACAAGACCAGCAAGCCACTGACCCTCGGTTACGTGAGCGAATCCGGCGTGGTGCTGGACGAACTGGGCAACCGCTACCTCGTGCCCGGTGCGAACGCGGTGCGGGCCATTGGCGAAATCTCCGGCACGAACTTCGATCCGAAGTTCACGTTGCCGCCCGGCGAGGGCGGCGATGCGCGCTTCGAATTGACCTGGGCAGCGGGCAAGTCGAAGGCCGGTACGAATTTCGAGCTCGATCTCGCGATCCGCGAAATCACCCCGACCAGCGGCGACAATTACAAGCTCGGCCAGGAGCACGCGCTGCACTTCGCGTCTCTCGGGCAGGCGACCGGTGGTGCGGCGCCCGCGGTTTCGGCAGCGCCGCCCCCTGCGCCGACGCCCGCGGACGCCTGCGCCAGCTCTCCGCGCTGTTTCAACGCGGGCAGCTTCCTCGCCGAGGTGATGCAGGTGCAGGCGAGCGCCATGACTCCCGGCGCGCGCCACCAGTCGGTGTCGGTGAACATCCGCTTCCGCAATGTCAGCGACAAGCCGGTGATTCTCGCGTACCGCTCGGGCTCGAGCGCGGCGCTCGACAACTTCGGCAACGGCTTCACCTGGGGGCGGCCCGGCACGCACGACACCAGCGTCAAGGGCATCGGCATGGTCGCGGGACGCAGCGCGGATACGCAGTTCCAGCTCGCGCCCGGCCAGACGCGTAATGCGACGTTCGGCATCATCCGCTTCAATGCCGCGCCGCCGATCGGCAATCACTGGAACTACGACGTGGTGATCGAGGAGATCGAGATCCAGCCAGGCCAGGTGGTCAAGTCGGTGCGGCAGAACAGCCTGACATTCGCGAACCTCTCGGCCGGCTCGTTCCAGGGCGTGGGCTCCGCGGTCACCAACGCAGCGGCCGGGATGGTGCCGGAGGAGGTTCCGGCCGATGCCAATTCGCTGGCGAACAAGATCATCGATCTGTTCGACAAGAAGACCCAGAAGAAGTGAGTGTCGCGCGGCGGCGCGGAGTCGCGCCGCCGCCACGAAAACTGGCCCGGAATCAAAGACAAATCAGCGGCTTATTGCCGCCCCCGGCGCGCTGCTGTATCGTTCGCGCCCTCCCACGGCAGTCGCGTAGCTCAGTGGTAGAGCACCTCCTTGACATGGAGGTGGTCGGTGGTTCGATCCCACTCGCGACTACCACTTCCCTTACAGACCGTCTCACCGCCGCTCGCGATCTTCGGCGCAATTGCGCCCGCGCGAGGTATGGCCATGACTCCCGCCAAGTCTTCTTCCTGGTTCACGAGGTTCTCGAAGGTGACGGCTCACATCACGGGCCAGCCCGTGACCTTCTGTCTCGCCTTGCTGGTGATCCTCGCCTGGGGCATCACCGGCCCGCTGTTCCACTTCAGCGATACCTGGCAGCTGGTGGTCAACACCGGCACCACCATCATCACCTTCCTCATGGTGTTCCTGATCCAGAGCACCCAGAACCGCGACGCCGAGGCCGTGCACATCAAGCTCGACGAGCTGCTGCGCATCACCCCGGGCGCGCACAACGTGCTGCTCGACCTCGAGGAACTCGAGGAGTCCGAGCTCGATCGCCTGCGCGAGGTGTACCGCCAGCTCGCGAACGAAGCGCGTCGCGGCGTCAGCGAGGGACGCAGCGACGAGGGCGTCCCCAATATCGGCTCGCTGACGCCGCCGGTGCGCTAGCGCCGGCGCGACCCCGAGCTGCTGCGCGAACGCGAGCGGGAGCTGCTGCGCGTCCGCGAGCGCGAACGGCCGCGGCTCGAGCGCGACGGTACCTTGCCGCCCGCGCGCCGCGCTTCCGACAGTCCAATGGCGATGGCCTGCTTGCGACTCGTGACGCGTTTGCCCGAACGGCCGCTGCGCAACGTGCCGCGCTTGCGTTCGTGCATGGCGCGTTTCACCTTGCTTTGCGCCTTCTTTCCATACCTTGCCATGTTCGCTCCTAACGCGTTCCTTTCATGAGGCGGCCCACGTGGGGGCGCTCCTTGCGGCCACCGGGGGGCGGGGACATGTCGTCGTCGTCCGATTCGCCTTCGAGTTCGGCCTTGCGCGCGGCGAGCTGCGCGCCCAGTTCCGCGAGATCCATGTCGGACTTGCGCGCCTCGGAGAACATGCCGCCGGGCTGTTCCTCTTCCTTGACGTGATGCTTGATCATCTCCGACAACACGCTGATCCTGGCGTCGAAGTAGTCGTCCGGGCCCGCCGCCTCGATCTCCGCGATCAGTTTCTTCGCGCCGTCATGCTCGATCTCGGCCTCGTGGTGGATTTCCTTGTCTTCGGTCGCGTCGAAGAAAGCCGGGTAGAAGATCTCCTCCTCGATGGTGGTGTGCACCTTGAGAGCCTTGCAGATCTTCGCCGCGAGATCCTGCTTGCGTCCTTCGTCGCGCGCCTTCTTGAACTGCTCGAACCATTCCTCGACCTGCCGGTGATCGGCCTTCAAGAGCGCAATCGCGTCGCCATTGCCGTTCTTCTTTCGAGTACTTGCCTTTGCTCGTGCCATCGTCGTACCTCCTGTACTGTGACGACAGCGTGAGCTTTGCGGCGCGCGCGCAATAGCGACGTGCACAACATCCTTGCGTCAGGAAAGACTCACAAGGTTTGTGAGAGGCGGAGGGCTTGCGTCAATCGATGGGTTTCTTCGGCAGCGCCTGGTTCGTCTTCCAATAGTCTGCCCAGGGATCCTTCCATTGCCGCGCGATGCGATCCGGCACGTTGCGGATGTTGAAGTGCGCACCGCGGATGTCGTCGCCGATCTCGTCCCAGGACACGGGCATGGAGACGCCGGCGCCGGGACGCCAGCGTGGCGAAAAGGCCGCAATCGCCGTCGCCCCAAAGCCATTTCGCAGGTAGTCGACGAAGATCTTCTGCTTGCGGTTGCGCTCGCCGGTCTTGGAAGTGAACTTGTCGGGCGCCAGCCGTTCCATGAACAGCGTGACGCTGTGCGCGAATTCCTTGGCGCGTTCCCAGTCGGGAAGGGGACGCCCCAGCGGTACCACGATGTGCAGGCCCTTGCCGCCCGTGGTTTTCACCCAGGATTGCAATCCGTGTTCCTGCAATAGCTTGCGGATGGCCAGCGCCGCTTCGCGCAGGGCGGGATAGGGCAGCTCGGCGCCCGGGTCGAGATCGAGGGTCAGCCGGTCCGCATGCGTGGGCCGCGGCATTTTCGCGCCCCAGCTGTGCAGTTCCACCGCGCCCACCTGCGCCAGGTGCAGCAGTCCTTCAACCGAATCACAGACCACGTAATCCGGGTCCTTGTCGGCATTGGGGATCTGCACCACGCGCAGGCCGGCGCCCGATTCCTCGAGGAAGTGTTTCTGGAAGAAGGGCTTCGAGCCGTGCGTGTTGCGCAGGATGGACAGCGGCCGGTCCTCGTAATGCGGCATGGCGGCATCGCCCACGGCCGCGAAGTATTCCGCGAGTTCGAGCTTGGTGATGCCGTCATGTGGGTACAGCACGCGGCCGGGGTGCGTGAGGCGCTGGCCGCGGACCTGGGTCTCGCCGTTGCCCGCGGCGCGGGCAGACCGCTTCGCGCCGGTCGCTGCCTTGCGGCGCGGCGACTGCCGAACTGCCGGCCCGGCACCCTTGCCTGACTTCTTCACCACCTCTTCAGTATGCGCCGGTTCCTCGCGCACCACGGTTTTCGGATCGCGATCCTGGCGCAGGCCGAGGTAGCGGGGTTGGCGCAGGATGCCGTCCTGGGTCCAGTCCTGGAAGGCCACCTGGATGACGAGCTCGGGTTTCATCCAGTGCCAGATCTCGCCGCTGCGCTTGTCGGGCAGCCGGTCGAAGGGACTGTCCTCGCGCTCGAGCTTCTTCACCCGCGCATGCCACTCGGCGCGTTCCCGGGCGCTGAATCCGCCGCCCACGCGCCCGGCGTAGCGCAGCGTGTCGTTGCCGCTGCGGACGCCGACCAGCAACGACGAGAACGTGCCCGTTCCGCGCCCCGGTAGATAGGCAGCGCCGCCGACCACGAATTCCTGCTCGCGGTGGCACTTGATCTTGAGCCAGTCCGTCGAACGGCCGCCGGAGTAGGTGGAGTCCACCTTCTTGGCGATCAGCCCCTCGAGATGCTGGTTGCAGACCCTCGTGATCAGCGCCGCGCTGTCACTGTGGAGCTGGTCGGAGAGCCGGATCACGCTCCTGGCTGGCAGCTTCGCGAAGGCGGCGTCCAGCTTCGCCTTGCGCTGCGCCAGCGGCACCCGGCGCAGGTCCTCGCCATTCCAGAACAGCAGGTCGAAGGCGCAGAACTGCAGCTCCTCGAGGCGTCCCTGCTCGAGGATGTGCTGCAGCAGCGAGAAATCCGAGCGGCCATTGGGATCGGTGACGATGAGCTCGCCGTCGACCCAGGCGCCCTTGAGTTTCAGCGCGGCGAGTGCCTGCACGATCGGGCCCACCCTGTGGGTCCAATCGATGCCATTGCGCGAGATGCAACGAACGTCGTCGCCGTCGCAGCGGCACAGCAGCCGCACGCCGTCGTACTTGAGCTCGTACACCCAGCCTTCGTCGCCCGGCACCTTGTCGACCAGTGTCGCGAGCTGCGGCTTGATCGTTGCCGGCAGCGCCCGGCCGCGAGTGCCGGACTTTTTCCGGCTGCGCGGCTTCGGAGCGTCGGCCGGTTTCGCCTTCTTCGCGGCCGCGGAGGGCGCAGCGCGTTTCGGCATGTGCACCGGTTCGCCGGCCTGGCCCGAGTCGATGGCGTCGGCGTCCGCGCCGGCGCGCGCCGCCTCGTCGCGGCTCTTCATGAGCAGCCACTGCGGCTGCCTGCCCTGCATGCGCGTGCGCACCAGGTGCCACTTGCCGTTCAGCTTCTTCCCGTGCAGGAGGAACTCGAGGTGTCCCTTGCCGAGTTGCTTGTCGAAGTCGCCGACCGGCTCCCAGGTGCCCGTGTCCCAGATGTCGACGTGCCCCCCGCCGTACTGGCCCTTGGGAATGTCTCCCGAGAACCTGGCGTATTCGACGGGATGGTCTTCCACCTCGACGGCCAGCCGCCTGTCGGCGGGATCGAGCGAAGGTCCTTTGGGCACGGCCCAGCTGCGCAGCGTGCCTTTCCATTCCAGCCGGAAGTCCCAATGCAGGTTTCGCGCCGCGTGTTTCTGCACCACGAAGATGAGCTGTTTGCCCTTGCGCGCCCCGGCGCGCGACTCGTGCGTGGGCTCGGCGGTCTTGCTGAAGTCGCGTTTTTGCCGGTATCGCCGCAGCCGCGGCACCGTGCCCTTGCGCCTGGACTTGCCGCGCGCGTGCTGACCGGCGTCGGGCATGCTCAGGCGCGGCGGGCCACGCGCGCGTGGGTGGTGCGGCGGCGCGCGGCGCTGTGCTTGCGTTTGCTGGCGCGCGTGGCCGCGGCGCCGTCCGCGCCGCGTGCGCCGCCTTTCTGTTCCAGGCTGCGCTGGAGCAGCGACATCAGGTCGACCACCTTGCCGCCGGCGGCGCGCTGCCCGGTGGCTTCTGCGCCGGGTTGTGTGAGCGCGTGGGTCTGTCCCGCCTTGACCTTCTCCTCGATCCGCTTCATGAGGTCTTCGCGGTAGGTGTCCTTGAAAGCCTGCGGCTGCCACTTCTCGGTCATCTCGTCGACCAGCTTCAGGGCCATTTCCAGTTCGCGGCCGCTCGCGCCGTTGGTCTTGCGCGCCGCCGCCGCAGCCACCTCGGGGTGCGGCTGGATTTCCCGGTAGTACCTCAGCGTGTCCAGCACGATGATCTTGTCGACCGGCATCAGCGCCGCCAGGTACTGTCGGCTCCGCAGCACGAACGTCGCCACGGCAAGCTTCTGCGATTGCTCCAGCGCTTCGCGCAGCAGCGAATAGACCCGCTCGCCGTTCTTGTCCGGCACGAGGAAGTAGGGCGTGTCGAAGTAGTAAGGCGCGATCGCGTCGCGCTCGACAAAGGTCTGGATGTCGATGGTCCGAGACGCTTCGACGTTCGCACGCCGGAAGTCCTCGTCCGTGAGCACCACGTATTCTCCCTTCTCATATTCGTATCCTTTGACGACGTCGTCCCAGTCCACGACCTTGCCGGTGGACTTGTTGTAGCGCTGGTATCCGACCGGCGCGAAATCGCGCTTGTCGAGGAGGTCGAGATCGAGGGAATTGGTGCGGGCGGCCGTGTGCAGGCTCACCGGTATGTGGATCAGGCTGAAGCTGATGGCGCCGTTCCACAGGCCGCGCGCGCCGCGGCTTCGCTTGCCGGGCTCGGTGCCGTCGCCGTTGCCCTTCTTCCGGCGGCTAGCCATGCCCGCTGTCTGCCTGCACCATCGGTGGCTCGCGCGGCACGGCCGGGCGGCGAATCTCCTGGCGCAGCGTCGGGCGTTGCTGCCTGCGCGGCGTGCCCTCGAGTTCGACCCAGCGGCCGGACTCGATGGATTGGTGGATTGCCTCGATGATGGCGACGTCGATCAGGCCTTCCTTGCCCGAGGGCTCGGGGTTCCGGTTCCTGCGCACGCAGCCGGCGAAGTACACGAGCTCCGGTGCGAACTGGTCGCTCTTGGCGAACTTCTTCTTTTTCTTCTTTTCGCCCACCGTGAGATCGTAGCCCAGTCCCTCGGCGTATTCGTAGGCTGGATCGACGACCACACTGCCGCGCGTGCCGACCACCTCGTAGCGCGAGCGGTTGGCGGCGCCGAAGCTGCAGGTGAAACTGGCGACGCGTTCGCGCGGAAACTTCATGACGACGTGCACGGTCTCGGGGATCTCCGCGAAACGCGGATCGGGAGAATCGACGGCCGTGGCCCACACCTGCGTGGGTTCGTCCGCGAACAGGTAGCGCGCGGCGTTCTGGCAGTAGATGCCAATGTCCCACTCCGGTCCACCGCCGAGCTCACTCTGCGTGCGGATGTTCCCGGCCTTCACCTGCATGGAGAACTGCGAGTCGAAGTAACGGGCTTCGCCGATACGTTTCGATCTCACCAGCCCGGCGACCTCGAGGTTGCAGCGCTCGAAGTGCAGCCGGTACGCCGTCATGAGCCTGACGTCGTTGCGCTCGCAGGCGTCGATCATGCGTTCGCAGTCGCGCGAGCTGGTGGCGAGCGGTTTTTCGCACAACACGTGCAGACCGGCCTCGGCGGCGCGGATCACCCACTCGGTGTGCTCGGTGTTCGGCGTCGCCACGTACACGGCGTCGACGACGCCACTGTCGAACAGTTTGTCAGCCTCGGCGTAGGTGGCGAGGTGGTCGACCCGGTAGCGCTTGCCGAGCTTCTTGAGCTTGGTCCGGGTGCCCGACACCAGGGCGGTCAGCTCAACGTGCGGTCGTGCGTGACGGAAGGCGGGCAGCACTGCCGCCTGGGCGATGTGTCCCAGCCCGATCACTGCAAAGCGCAGCGGCGGCGCTGATTTGGAACGTCTTTTCATGGCGACCAGTAGAAGCGGCAGGGGCGGGTGTCGATATCAGCCAAGCACCTTGCGACCTGTCGGAATTGATTCTGCGGGACCGCTTTGGGAAGATGCGCGGCCCTAAGCGATTGATCTGTTTTAAGAAAACCAGCCTATGCCCGTGATCACACTGCCGGACGGCAGCCAGAAGAAGTTTGACGCGCCCGTGACCGTGTTCGACGTAGCCGCGAGCATCGGCGCCGGACTCGCCAAGGCCGCGCTCGCCGGCCGCGTGAACGGCAAACTCGTCGACACGTCGTTCCTCATCAAGGACGACGCGACGCTGGCCATCGTCACGGAGAAAGATCCGGCAGCGCTCGAGATCGTCAGGCATTCGACCGCGCACTTGCTGGCGCAGGCCGTGCAGTCCATCTACCCGAAGGCGCAGGTCACCATCGGTCCCGTCATCGAGGACGGTTTTTATTACGACTTCGCCTTCGAGCGGCCCTTCACGCCCGAGGACCTGGAGAAGTTCGAAGCGAAGATGAAGGAGATCGCGGCGCAGGATCTGAAAGTGACCCGCCGCGTGATGCCGCGCGACGAGGCCGTGAAGACCTTCCGCGACATGGGCGAGGTCTACAAGGCCGAGATCATCGCCGGCATCCCGTCCAACGAGGATATTTCGCTGTACGGGCAGGGCGACTGGTTCGACTTGTGCCGCGGCCCGCACGTGCCCAGCACCGGCAAGCTCAAGTCCTTCAAGCTCATGAAGGTGGCCGGCGCCTACTGGCGCGGCGATTCGCGCAACGAGATGCTCCAGCGCATCTACGGCACCGCCTGGCTCAACGACAAGGACCTGGCCGCCTACCTGCACCGGCTCGAAGAAGCCGAGAAGCGCGACCACCGCCGCATCGGCAAGGATCTCGACCTGTTCCATTTCCAGGAAGAAGCGCCGGGCGCGGTGTTCTGGCATCCCAAGGGCTGGCGCATCTTCCAGCAGCTCATCGCCTACATGCGCAAGCGCCAGGACGAGGCGGGCTACGGCGAAGTCAACGCGCCGGAGATCATGGAGTCCACGCTGTGGCAGAAGTCGGGCCACCTGGAGAAGTTCGGCGAGAACATGTTCCTCACGAAGACGCCGGACGACCGGGTCTTCGCCATCAAGCCCATGAACTGCCCGGGCCACATCCAGATCTTCAACCAGGGCATCCGCTCGCATAACGACCTGCCGATCCGCTTCGCCGAGTTCGGCAAGGTGCATCGCTACGAACCGTCGGGTGCGCTCCACGGCCTGATGCGCGTGCGCGCCTTCAACCAGGACGACGCGCACATCTTCATTACCGAGGACCAGATCACCGAGGAGTCGGTGCGGGTCATCCAACTACTGCTGTCGATCTACAAGGACTTCGGTTTCGACGACGTGGCCGTGAAGTTCGCCGACCGCCCCCCGAAGCGGGTGGGCTCGGACGAGATCTGGGACAAGTCGGAAAAAGCCCTCAAGGCGGCCGCGGCGGCGGCCGGCATCGAATGCGACTACAACCCGGGCGAGGGTGCCTTTTACGGGCCGAAGCTGGAATTCCACCTGCGGGATGCCATCGGCCGGACCTGGCAGTGCGGAACCTTACAGGTGGACCTGAACCTGCCCGGCAGGCTGGGGGCCACCTATATTGATGAGCACAGCCAGCGCCAGACCCCGGTGATGCTGCACCGGGCGATTTTCGGCTCCCTGGAGCGCTTTTTCGGGATCCTTTTGGAGCACCACGCCGGAAAACTGCCCACCTGGCTGGCCCCGACCCAGGCCGTGGTGATGACCATCACCGACCGCCAGGACGCGTACGTTCAACGAGTTGCGGAAACTCTTAGAAATCAGGGAGTTCGCACGGAAGTCGACTTGCGGAACGAGAAGGTGGGCTTTAAGATTCGCGCCCACACGCTGCAGCGCGTGCCCTATTTATTGGTGGCAGGCGACAAGGAAGTAGCGGCGAATCTGCTGTCTGTGCGGACCTTGAGTGGCAAGGATCTCGGCACGATGTCCCCGGAAGACTTTGTTAGTCGGCTCCGCGTGGAAGTCGAGAGCCACGGTCGCACGTTGTTGGAGGGTTGATTTATAGCGATTGCAACCAAGCGCGTCAGGCGCAACGAAGAGATCACGTCGCCCAAGGTGAGAGTCATCGGGGCCGACGGTGGACAGGTCGGAGTGCTCACACGTTTCGAAGCGCTCGATCTCGCTCGCTCCGCGGAGCTGGATCTCGTCGAGGTGTCGCCGCAGGCGGATCCGCCCGTGGTACGCGTGATGGACTTCGGCAAGTTCCTGTTCGAACAGAACAAGAAATCTCATGCCGCCAAGCGCAAGCAGAAGCAGATCCAGATCAAAGAGATCAAGTTTCGTCCCGGTACGGATGAGAACGATTACCAGATCAAACTGCGTAACATCATTCGCTTCCTGACCGAGGGTGACAAGGCCAAGGTGACGTTACGTTTCCGCGGCCGTGAGATGGCGCATACGGAATTGGGCCGCAAGCTGCTGGACAGGCTGGTGAACGATCTTCGCGACCACGCGCAGATCGAGCAGAACCCGCTGATGGAAGGCCGCCAGATGGTCATGATGTTCGCGCCGAAAAAGAAGTAACCCGCAGTCGACGAAAGAAGCCTGCGGATTCGCCCCTAGCGGGCCCCGCGCCAAGAGCGTGTGGCCTTGCGAAAGGTAGCTACAAAGGAGTTGATGTATGCCCAAGTTGAAAACCAACCGGGCAGCGGCCAAGCGTTTTCGCAAGACAGCGAAGGGATGGAAGTCCTATTCCGCCGGCCGCCGCCACAATCTCGGCCACAAGCCTCGCAAGACCAAGCGCCAGCTGCGCTCGGGCGGGTCGTCGCTCGTTCACAAGAGCGATTCGCACCGCGTCGACGCGCTGATGCCGAATACGAAATAACCAGCGAGGACTAACCAATGGCACGTGTCAAACGTGGCGTCCAGGCTGGACGCCGTCACAAGAAAATTCTCGGCAAGGCGAAGGGCTACTACAACGCCCGCCGCAAGGTATTCCGCGCCGCCAAGCAGGCCGTCATCAAGGCGGGCCAATACGCGTACCGCGGACGCCGGCTCAAGAAGCGCGATTTCCGCGCGCTCTGGATCCAGCGCATCAACGCCGCCGCGCGCGAGTTCGACCTGAGCTACAGCCGGTTGATCAACGGCCTCAAGAAGGCCGGCATCGACATCGACCGCAAGATGCTCGCCGATCTCGCCGTGAACCAGCCGGAAGGCTTTGCGGCCATCGCCAAGCAGGCCAAGGCCGCCCTCGACAAAGCTGCTGCCTAGGGCAGCTGTGTCGTCGTGAGCGGGGAGGCTCCCAAGGATCTCGACTCGCGCCGGGAGGAAACTCTCGGCGCGATTTCGAGCGCGTCCGATCCGGGGACGCTCGAGGAAGTCCGTGTCCGTACGCTGGGCAAGAGCGGCTGGCTGACCGAGAAGCTCAAGGAACTGGGCAAACTCGCGGCTGAGCAGCGCAAGGAAGCGGGCGCGAACCTCAACCGCATGCGCGAGGAATTCCAGGCCTTCATCGAAAAGAAGCGCCAGGAACTCGAGCAGGCCGAGGTCGCGAAGAAGCTCGCCAAGGAACGCATCGACGTCACGCTGCCGGGCCGCGGCGAGACGCGCGGTGGATTGCATCCCGTCACCAAGGTGCGCCTGCGCATCGAGCAGCTGTTCCGCCAGGCCGGGTTCACCGTGGCGTCCGGTCCCGAGATCGAAGACGACTTCCACAACTTCGAAGCGCTGAACATCCCGTCCGACCACCCGGCGCGGGCGATGCACGACACTTTCTATTTCCCGGACGGCCGGCTGCTGCGCACGCACACTTCGCCGGTGCAGATCCGCGCCATGCTCTCTGGCAAGCCGCCGTTCGCGGTGATCGCGCCCGGACGCGTGTATCGCAACGACCACGACGTCACGCATTCGCCGATGTTCCACCAGGTCGAAGGACTCATGGTCGACGAGGGCATCACCTTCGCCAACATGAAGGCCATGCTGCATGGCTTCCTCGAGGCCTTCTTCGAGCGCGACCTCGAGATGCGGCTGCGGCCTTCCTATTTCCCGTTCACCGAGCCGTCGGCCGAGGTGGACATGAGCTGCGTGCTCTGCGGCGGCGCGGGCTGCCGCGTCTGCAAGCACACCGGCTGGCTCGAGATCTCGGGCTGCGGCATGGTGCATCCGCGCGTGCTCGAGGCCGGCGGTGTCGATCCCGAGAAATATTCGGGCTACGCCTTCGGCATGGGCATTGATCGCCTGGCGATGCTTCGTTACGGCGTGAACGACCTGCGCCTGTTCTTCGAAAACGACCTGCGCTTCCTGACGCAGTTCAGGGCGGGCTGATGCGCGTCCCGATGTCATGGCTGCGCGAGTTCGTGGACGTTCCGTGGAGCGCCCGGGAACTGGGGTCGCGGCTCACCATGTCCGGCTTCGAGCTCGAAGCGCTCGAGACCGCGGCGCCGGCATTCAGCGGCATCGTGGTGGCGGAAATCGTCGAGGCCGCGCGCCATCCGCAGGCCGACAAGCTGCAGGTGTGCAAGGTGCGCGCGGGCGGCGCATCTTCGAAGGGCGAGGCGCTGCTCCAGATCGTCTGCGGCGCGGCCAATGCCCGCGCCGGTCTCAAGACGGCGCTGGCCACCGTGGGTGCCAAGCTGCCCGGCGGGCATGCCATCGCCGCGGCAAAGCTTCGCGGCGTGGAATCCTTCGGCATGTTGTGCTCGGCCAAGGAGCTCGGCCTCGCCGACAGCTCCGAGGGCATCATCGAACTGCCTGCCGATGCGCCGGTGGGCCAGGACCTGCGGGCCTGCATGCAGCTCGACGACGAAATCCTCGAGCTCAATGTCACGCCGAATCGCGGCGATGCGATGTCGGTGCTGGGTATCGCGCGCGAAGTCGCGGCGCTCACACGCTCGACGGTGCGCCTGCCGGAGCCCGCGCCCGCGATGGCGCTGCAGGAAACCTTCCCGGTGAGGCTCTCGGCGCCGGCCGGTTGCCCCAAGTTCACCTGCCGCGTCGTGCGCGGCATCAACAACAAGACTCCGTCGCCGCCGTGGTTGCGCGAGCGCCTGCGGCGTGCCGGACTGCGGCCCATCAGCCCGGTGGTCGACATCACGCAGTACGTGATGCTCGAACTGGGCCAGCCCATGCACGCCTACGATTTGAACAAGCTGAAGGGCGGGCTCGAGGCGCGATTTGCGCGGCCAGGTGAGGCTGCGACGCTGCTCGACGGCAAGGAGATCAAGCTCACGCCGGACGTGGTGGTTATCGCAGATCAATCCGGACCCGTGGGCATGGGCGGCGTCATGGGCGGCCTCGCCAGTTCCTGC
Organism: Steroidobacteraceae bacterium; assembly: GCA_036274075.1. Classification (GTDB taxonomy): domain Bacteria; phylum Pseudomonadota; class Gammaproteobacteria; order Steroidobacterales; family Steroidobacteraceae; genus CADEED01. The sequence continues at coordinate 44,020 of DASUGK010000027.1, forward strand.
ACGGCCGACACCACCGACATCCTGTTCGAGGCGGCGTTCTTCCCGCCGGCCGCCATCGCGGGCCGTGGGCGGCGTTATGGCCTCGTGACCGACGCGGGACAGCGGTTTGAACGCGGCGTGGATCCGGCCCACCAGGAGCGGGCGATTTCGCACGCGACCGGGCTGCTGCTGTCGATCGCCGGCGGCAAGGCCGGCCCCACCCACGTGGTGCAGGACTCCGACGCACTGCCGAAGCGCGCCGAAGTCGCGCTGCGGCGCGAACGCATAGGCCGGTTGCTCGGCACCACCATCGCCGACAATGACGTCAAGGCGACGCTGGAGTCGCTGGGCATGCGCGTGCTGGCCAGCGCCGACGGCTGGCTCGTGACGCCGCCGTCGCATCGTTTCGACATCAACATCGAGGCCGACCTCATCGAGGAACTGGCGCGCGTGGTCGGCTTCGAATCGATCGCCGAGGCCGACGCCACGGTGCGCCAGAAGGTGCGGGCGCTGCCCGAAGGATCGCCGGTGGAAAGCCAGGCGCTCGAGATCCTGGCCGGGCGCGGCTACCAGGAAGCCATCACTTATGCGTTCGTCGATCCGGCACGGCAAAACAAGCTGTTTCCCGGCGTCGTGACTCCGGTGATCAGCAACCCGATTTCCAGCGACATGGCCGTGATGCGTGCTTCGTTGTGGCCGGGCTTGTTGAAGGTTGCGCAGGAGAATCTTCGCCGCCAGCAGGATCGCGTGCGCCTGTTCGAACACGGCGCCCGTTTCGCCGAGAACAGCGAGACCGACCTGATCGCCGGCATCGCCATCGGCTCGCGCCGGCCGGAGCAGTGGGGCATGGAGAGCCAGCCCGTGGATTTCTTCGACGTGAAACAGGATCTCGATGCGCTGTTTGCGCGTACCGGCGCGTCAGACGAGTTCGGGTACGTGACAGATACCCTGGAGTGCCTGCATCCGGGACGGAGCGCCCGGATCACGCGATGCGGCAAGACAATTGGCTGGATAGGTGAACTTCACCCCCAATTGGTGCAGGAGTTCGATTTCACATATGCGCCGATCCTGTTCGAGGTCGACTACCAGCAGGCACTGGCGGCCAAAATGCCGCGTTTTGAAGAGATTTCGCGATTCCCGCGGGTGCGCCGCGATCTCGCGGTCGTCGTGGACGAAAAAGTGTCTTTGCGACAACTAATTGACCGTGTAACCTTCGCGGCGTCGAGCCTTCTTCGCGATATCCGGGTGTTCGACGTATTCAGGGGGCCCGGCATAGAAACTGGAAGAAAAAGTGTCGCTTTAGGCTTGATATTTCAGGACAATTCTCGCACCCTCGCGGACGAGGACGCGGACCGTTTGTTAGCCGCGATTCGTGCCGACCTGAGTGCAACGCTGGGCGCAGGATTTCGAGAATAAAAGCATGGCTCTGACGAAAGCGGAGATGGCTGAGGCGCTGTTCAATCAGCTGGGTCTCAACAAACGCGAGGCGCGTGAGCTCGTGGATTTGTTCTTCGAGGAGGTGCGTCACGCGCTCTCCAACGGAGAGCAGGTCAAGCTTTCGGGCTTTGGCAACTTCGATTTGCGCGACAAGAACCAGCGGCCAGGACGAAATCCCAAGACCGGGGAGGAGATTCCCATCAGCGCGCGACGCGTGGTGACGTTTCGTCCAGGGCAGAAACTGAAGGCGCGAGTCGAGGCGTATGCTGGAACCAAAGAACAATGACGAACTGCCGGCCATCCCCGGCAAGCGTTATTTCACGATTGGCGAAGTGAGCGAGCTGTGCGGCGTGAAGCCGCATGTGCTGCGCTACTGGGAGCAGGAATTTCCGCAGCTCAAGCCCGTGAAGCGGCGCGGCAACCGCCGCTACTACCAGCGCCAGGACGTCATCATCATCCGCCAGATCCGCTCGCTGCTCTATGAGCAGGGCTTCACCATCGGCGGCGCGCGCAACAAGCTGGCCGGTGAAGAAGCGCGCGTCGACGTCAGCCAGAGCCAGCAGATCGTCAAGCAGATGCGCATGGAGCTAGAAGAGCTCCTCCGCCTCCTCCGCCGATAACCCCGGAAAGTGGTGTCAGAGAGGGATTGTCGGGATTACGCCCGGCGCAATCCTTTCTGAGACCTTCCCATGTAATCCCGAC
>DASUGK010000028.1:0-9654 GCA_036274075.1 Steroidobacteraceae bacterium
AGGATCAGGAAGCCGAGCATCGCCGCCGGGTGCTGGATCTCGAACGGCACGAACAGGCGGGCCGTGATCAGGATGATGACGCCGAGCATCACCGACTTGGTGGCGGCGGCGCCGACGTAACCCGCCAGCACTTCCACCACCGAGATCGGCGCCGAGAGCATTTCATAGATGGTGCCCGAGAACTTCGGCATGTAGATGCCGAAGGAGGAGTTGTTGAGGCTCTCGGTGAGCACCGTCAGCATGACCAGCCCGGGCACGATGAAGGCGCCGTACGACACGCCGTCGATGCTCACCATGCGCGAGCCGATGGCCGAGCCGAACACCACGAAGTACAGCGAGGTGGTGATCACCGGCGCGGCGATGCTCTGGAAGATGGTGCGGAAGGTGCGCGACATCTCGAAGGTGTAGATGGCGCGGATGGCGTGGATGTTCATGCGCGCCCCCGCACCAGGCTCACGAAAATGTCTTCGAGCGAACTCTCCGCGGTGTGCAGGTCCTTGAACTCGATGCCGTGTTCATTGAGCTTGCGCAGCAGCCCGGCGATGCCGGTCTCCGCGGCCTGCGTGTCGAAGGTGTAGATGAGTTCGGTGCCGTCCTTGACCAGTTCGAGCGGCAGGCCGGCCAGGGCGGGTGGAATCGCCGCCAGCGGATTCTGCAGGTGCAGGGTCAGCTGCTTCTTGCCGAGCTTGCGCATCAGCGCGTTTTTCTCCTCGACCACGACCAGTTCGCCCTTGTTGATGACACCGATGCGGTCGGCCATCTCCTCGGCTTCTTCGATGTAGTGAGTGGTGAGGATGATGGTGACGCCGCGCTCGCGCAGTCCGCGCACCATCTGCCACATGTCCCGGCGCAGCTCCACGTCGACGCCCGCGGTGGGCTCGTCGAGGAACAGGATGGTGGGCTCGTGCGACAGCGCCTTGGCGATCATCACGCGGCGCTTCATGCCGCCCGAGAGCGTCATGATCTTCGAGTCCTTCTTGTCCCACAGCGACAGGTCACGCAGCACCTTCTCGCAGAACTCCGCCGAGCGCGGCTTGCCGAACAGGCCGCGGCTGTACTGCGTGGTGTTCCACACCGTCTCGAACATGTCGGTGGCCAGCTCCTGCGGCACCAGCCCGATGCGCGTGCGCGCCTCGCGGAAGTCGCGCGCGATGTCGAAGCCGTCGGCGGTGATCTGCCCGGCCGACGGGGTGACGATGCCGCAGATGATGTTGATCAACGTGGTCTTGCCGGCGCCGTTCGGCCCGAGCAGGGCGAAGATCTCGCCGCGGCGGATCTCCAGGTTCACGTTCTTGAGGGCGTTGAAACCGGTGGCGTAGGTCTTGGACAGACCCGAGACGGTGAGCACGGACATGGGCGGGTACGTTAACGAGGCGGCCAGCGGTACTCAATGACCCCTCCGGGGTAGGACATTGAGTGTTTCTGCACCTGCAGTTAGCTTTGCTTCACCGATCGGTGAGGGGTTGGCGATGAACGCGCGCCGGAAGACGTGGATCGTCCCTGTCAGCTGCGGGCTGCTGGCCATGCCGGCGCTCGCAAACAACCTCGACGTGGTGCGCGCCGCGCGCCAGCAGATCGGCGTCACCGTGGTCTACGACGGTGGTTACCAGGACATCGACTACCCCGGCGGCGACGTGCCGGTCGAGCGAGGTGTGTGCACGGACGTGGTGGTGCGCGCTTTGCGCAAGGCGAAAGCCATGGACCTGCAGAAGCTGGTCCACGAGGACATCAGCGCGCACTTCGCGGCCTACCCGCACCAGCGCCGCTGGGGCCAGGACGAGCCGGATGCCAACATCGATCATCGGCGCGTGCCCAACCTCATGACGTATTTCTCGCGCGCCGGGTATTCGCAGCCGATATCGTTCAAGCCCGAGGACTATCTACCCGGGGACCTGGTGGCCTGGAACCTCGGCGGTGGCATCCTGCACATCGGCATCGTCAGCGACCGCCACGCCGCGACGCGGGTGCCCCTGGTGATCCACAACATCGGCGCCGGCACCCGGGAAGAGGACATCCTCTTCCGTTACACCATCATCGGCCATTACCGCCTGCCGTGATTCGGGGACAGATCTGTTTGTCGTCAAATAAATCTGTCCCCATGGGTATCTGTCGGCGGTTGCTGACGCCTGTGGCCGCCGTTTTCACGGTAGGCTTCGCCACCCACCATGAGTGCCAAGCCCGGGATCGCCAAGTCCTCCGAGATACCTGCCGACGGGCCGAATTCGGCACGGCGCTTCTTTGGCGTGTTCCGTTACACCAAGCGCGCGCTGGAGCTGGTCTGGACCACCAGCAAGCAACTCTCGCTGCTGTTCGGCTTCGTCACCATCGTCGCGGGCGTGTTGCCTTCGGCGGTGGCCTGGATCGGCGCGCGCATCCTCAACAGCGTGATCGACGCCGGCAAGGCACACGCGGCCGGCCAGCCCGTGGACTACGACACGGTGATCTACTGGGTGCTGGCCGAGGCCCTGGTGCTGGTGGGCATCACGGCGGCGCACCGCGGCATCACGCTGTGCCAGGCCCTGTTCAAGGCCAAGCTATCGCATCGCGTGAACGTCATGATCCTCGAGAAGGCGCTCACGCTCGAGCTCACGCAATTCGAAGACTCGGAGTTCTACGACAAGCTCACGCGCGCCCGGCGCGAGGCCTCGAGCCGCCCGCTGTCGCTGGTGATGCGCACCTCGATGCTGCTGCAGAACGCGATTTCCATCGTGACCTTCGCGTCGCTGCTGGCCGGCTTCTCGCCCTGGGCGGTGGTCATCCTCATCTTCGGCGGCCTGCCGGCGTTCTTCGCCGAGACCAAGTTCTCGGGTGACGCCTTCCGCCTGTTCCGCTGGCGCGAGCCCGAGACGCGCATGCAGACCTACCTCGAAACCGCGATCGCGCGCGAAGACCACGCCAAGGAGGTCAAACTGTTCGATCTCGGCAGGCTGTTCCTGGGCCGGTACATCGGCATCTTCCAGGGCCTGTATGCCAAGGACCGCAATCTCACCATCCGGCGCGAGAGCTGGGTGTTCACGCTCACGCTGCTCAGCATCGCCTCGCTCTACGGCGCCTATGCCTGGTGCGCCATCGAGGCGGTGAAGGGCACGATCACGCTGGGTGACATGACCATGTACCTGCTGCTGTTCCGCCAGGGCCAGACGGCAGTGACCACGAGCCTCGGCGCCATCGGCGGCATGTACGAAGACAACCTGTACCTGTCGACGTTGTACGAGTACCTCGAGCAGCCGGTGGAGTCGAGCTCCGGCACCGCGGTCAGCGGCCCCGACCCCGAAGCTGGCGTGCAGTTCGAGAACGTCGAGTTCCGCTACCCGGGTTCGGACCGCGTGGCCGTCACCGGCATCAACCTGCAGATAAAGCGCGGCGAATCGCTGGCGCTGGTGGGCGAGAACGGCTCCGGCAAGACCACGCTGATCAAACTACTGACGCGCCTGTACAAGCCCACCTACGGGCGCATCCTGCTCGACGGCCGCGACCTGCAGGAATGGGACGAGACCGTGCTGCGCCGGCGCATCGGCGTCATCTTCCAGGACTTCGTGCGCTACCAGCTCATGGTGGGCGAGAACATCGGCGCCGGTGACGTGCGCGAATTCGAGAACCGCGAGCGCTGGGCGCAGGCTGCTTCTCAGGGCAAGGCCGCGCCGTTCATCGAGAGCATGCCGAAGCAGTACGATTCGCAGCTCGGCAAGTGGTTCAAGGACGGGCGCGAGCTCTCCGGCGGGCAGTGGCAGAAGATCGCGCTGTCGCGCGCCTTCATGCGCAGCGACGCCGACATCCTGGTGCTCGACGAGCCCACCGCGGCCATGGACGCGGCGGCCGAGGCCGAGGTGTTCGAACACTTCCGCTCGCTGATGGGCAAGCGCATCGCCATCGTGATCTCCCACCGCTTCTCCACCGTGCGCATGGCCGATCACATCGTGGTGCTCGAGCAGGGGCACATCATCGAGCGCGGCAACCACGAAAGCCTCATGCAACAGGACGGGATCTACGCCAAGTTGTTCACGCTGCAGGCGAGGGGCTACCGGTAGCCGTTTATCGTTGAAAAAGTATTGACAAACGATAATTATCTATCGTTTACTGTCGCCACGCGGCGCGAATCCCATGCCGCCGGGAGATCCACCCATGTTGGCGATGACGGCAGATCGACGTAACTCCATCCAGCGCGCGGCCCGGGCATTGCTGATTTTCTTCATCTTCATGTCCGTGATCTTCCTGTGGAGCACGCTGGCCAACATCGTCCACCCCTTCCCGCCGGGAAGCCGGACGCTCGCAGGCGTTGTGTTCGAAGGTGCAGCCATCACCGACAGGATCCACAACCTCTGGCTCCTGCAGATGGGGTTGGGCGCCGCACTGAACCTCAAGATCCTCTACCACTTCATCCGGCTGATGATCCTGTACATGCGGGGCAAGGTATTCACGGCACAGAGCGTTTCGCAGCTCCGCCAGGTCGGTTTCACCTTCGCCTTCGGGCTGGTGGTCTGGCTGGTGGTCCTGGTCGCGGGATGGCCGGAGATTTCGGCCGCGGAGGATCAACGCATGAACATCATGCCGTCCTTCCCGGGTGGCGCGATCATCGGCGCCTGCTTCTTCCTGTTCGCCAGCCGCATCGTGGATGAAGGACGCGAGCTGCGCGAAGAGCAGGACCTGGTCGTCTGACGGGGCTGCTGGCGTGGCTATCGTCGTGAATCTCGATGTGATGCTGGCGCGGCGCAAGCTGCAGCTGAACACCGTCGCCGAGCGCGTCGGCATCACGCCGCAGAATCTCTCCGTCCTGAATGCGGGCCGGGCCCGCGCGATCCGTTTCAGCACCCTCGAGAAACTGTGCGAAGTGCTGGAATGTCAGCCCGGAGACCTGCTGGCCTACGAGGACGGCGCACAGTCCAAACCGGTGGCCCGCAGCGCCGATTGATGCCGCAACAGGCCGCGGAGCAGTTAGCCAGCGGCCGGATGCGGCAGAGAGAGGTCAGGCAACCTCGCATTTACACTACAATTCGCGCGACTTTCATTCATCAACGTCAGGGGGAGCAGGGAATGCACTTCAATGTCCGCCGTGTGGCGCTGGCCGCGTGTGTCCTAACTTTGTTGTCCGGCACGGCCGCCCACGCGGCGAAAAAGAAGAAGCCGGTTCCCGTTCCCGTGGCGCCGCCGCCCGCGGTCACGGTCGCGCCGCCGGAGAAGATCACCTCGGTGGAAGGCATCACCGAGTACCGCCTGTCCAACGGCCTGCGCGTGCTGCTGTTCCCGGATCCGAGCAAGCAAACCATCACCGTGAACGTCACCTACCTCGTCGGCTCGCGCCACGAGAACTACGGTGAAACCGGCATGGCGCACCTGCTGGAGCACATGCTGTTCAAGGGAACGGATAAACGGCACGACGTGCCCGGCGAGCTGGCCGCGCATGGCGCGCGCCCCAACGGCACCACGTCGTGGGACCGCACCAATTACTTCGAGACCTTCAACGCCACCGACGAAAACCTGCGCTGGGCGCTCGAGTTCGAAGCCGACCGCATGATGAATTCCCGCGTCGCCAAGGAAGATCTCGACAGCGAGATGACCGTGGTGCGCAACGAATACGAGATGGGCGAGAACCTGCCGCTCAACGTGTTGTTCAAGCGGCTCATGGCCGCGTCCTATGACTGGCACAACTACGGCAAGCTGCCCATCGGCGCGCGCTCGGATCTCGAAGGCGTACCGATCGACCGCCTGAAGGCGTTCTACAAGATGTATTACCAGCCGGACAACGCCATCCTGCTGGTGGCCGGCAAGATCGACGAGGCCGCGACGCTCAAGCTGGTGCAGGAGCACTTCGGTTCCATCCCGAAGCCCACGCGCACGCTGCCGGTGATGTACACGCAGGAACCGGTGCAGGACGGCGAGCGCCAGGTCACGCTGCGCCGGACGGGTGACGTGCAGGTGGCCGTGGTCGGTTACCACATCCCGGCGGGTTCGCACGAGGACATCGCGGCGCTGCAGATCCTGTACGACGTGATGACGACGCAGCCTTCGGGCCGATTGCACAAGGCACTGGTGGAATCCGGCAAGGCGGCCGGCATCATGAATTTCGGCCTGCAGAATCACGATCCGGGCATGAGTTTCTTCGGCGCGCAGGTGCGCACCGACAAGCCGCTCGAGCCGGTGCTCAAGCAGCTCATCGACATCATGGAGAAACCGAAGGCGGTGCCCGTGTCCGACGCCGAGGTGGAACGCGGCCGCACCGCGCTGCTGTCGCAGATCGACCTCACGCTGAACAACTCCGAGCGCGTCGGCCTGATGCTCAGCGACTGGGCCGCCATGGGCGACTGGCGACTGATGTTCGTGAATCGCGACCGCATTCGCGCGGCGAAGACCGCCGACGTGCAGCGCGTCTGGGAAAAATACTTCAAGAGCTCCAACCGCACCGCGGGCCTGTTCTACCCGACGGCGGCGCCGGACCGCGTCGACATGCCGGCGGCGCCCGACGTGGTCGCGCTGGTCAAGGATTACAAGGGCGACGCGCTGCGCGACGAGGGCGAGGAGTTCGATCCCTCGATCGCCAACATCGAGGCGCGCACGATCCGCAAGAAACTGCCCGGTGGCCTCGATCTCGCGCTGCTGCCGAAGAAGACGCGCGGCGGCTCGGTGCATGCCGCCATCGCGCTGCGCTTCGGCGACGTCGACAGCCTGAAGAACCTGGGCGACATCCCGGCCATGACCACTGAAATGCTGATGCGCGGCACCGGCAAGCACACGCGCCAGCAGATCCAGGACGAGTTCGACCGCCTCAAGGCGCGCGTCAGCATCAACACCTGGGGCTCGGGCCTGTACGCCGGCGTCGAGACCACGCGCGAGAACCTGCCCGCGGCCCTGGCGCTGCTGGGCGAGGTGCTGCGCGATCCGAAGTTCGACGCCAAGGAGCTCGAGGAGCTGCGTACCGAAAGGCTGGCCGGCCTCGAGCAGCAACGCAGCGAGCCCAGCACCATCGCGTTCACCGCGTTCCAGAAGCTGCTGAAGCCCTACCCGAAGGGCGACATCCGCCACGTCGATTCCATCGACGAGGGCGTGGCCGACATCAAGGCGGTGACGCGCGAGCAGATGCTGAAGTTCCACCGCGACTTCTTCGGCGCACAGCCGGCGCAGTTCTCGGCCGTCGGCGATTTCGACGCGGCAGAACTCGAGAAACAGGTGTGGCAGTTGTTCGGCGGCTGGAAGGCGGCGAAGCCGTTCAAGGTGGTGCCGAACGAATACTTCGAGGCCAAGGTGGAGAACCGCACCTTCGAAACGCCGGACAAGGCGCAGGCCTTCTACGTGACCGGGCTCAACCTGAACATGCGCGATGACGATCCGGACTACCCGGCGATGCTGTTCGGCAATTACATGCTGGGCGGTGGCTTCCTGAATTCGCGCCTCATGGCGCGCATCCGCATCAAGGAAGGCCTGAGCTACGGCGTGGGCTCGCAGCTCTCGGTGGACTCGCTGGACAAGTCCGGCAGTCTGGTCGCCTTTGCCATCTACGCGCCGCAAAACCTCGCGAGACTCGAGCAGGCCTTCAAGGAAGAGATCGAGAAAGTGCTCGAGGTGGGCTTCACCGCCGAAGAAATCGCGCAGGCGAAATCCGGCTGGGCGCAGTCACGCAGCGTGCAGCGCTCGCAGGACAATGCGCTGGTAGGCGCATTGGGCCACTACATGTTCCTCGGGCGCACCCTGGAGTGGGACGCCGAGCTCGAGAAGAAGGTGATGGCGCTCGAGGCCGACCAGATCCGCGAGGCAATGAAGCGCCACATCGTGCCGTCGAAACTCGTGGTGATGAAGGCGGGCGACTTCGCGAACGCGGCGAAGAATGCGGCGGCACCAGCCGCGGCGCCGCCGGCATCCACCGCCAAACCATGACGGAGTCGACATGACAAGCGATTGTCCGCGGCTGCCAGGAGACAGCTTCGCGGACAATCGCCGTCTCGTTTGACTTTATTTGGCGTCTTTAGCCGCCGACACGTTGAGATCCCCGCGGGCGCGCAGGAAACTGCGCGGCAGGAGAGGGGGACTTGGCATGCGCAGATTGGGCGGCGGCTTGTTAGTGGCATTGCTGGCGAGTGGTTGCGGCGGAGGAGGCGGCTCTTCGCCCATGCCGTCACCGCCGCCGCCACCTCCGCAGAAGACGCTGGTGGTCGCCACGCAGCCCGCGGGCTCGGTGCAGGCGACGGCGTTCACCACCCAGCCGGTGGTCCACATCCGGGTCAACGGCGCGACCGATACCACCGACAACACCACGGTGGTGACCGTGAGCATCGCCGCCGGCACGGGCGCCAACGGTGCGCAGCTCACCGGTACCACCACCGCCACGGCATCGGCCGGCGTGGCCACGTTCACCAACCTCGGCATCGACCAGGCCGGCACTAACTACCAGCTGCGCTTCACGGCCACCGGCGTCACCGCCGTGAACAGCGCCAACTTCGACGTGGCTGCGGCCGCGGTGCATGAACTCTTCGTCGCCACGCAACCCCTGGGAGGCGAGCCGCCCGCGGCGTTCACGCAGCAACCCGTGATCCACGTGCGCATCAACGGCGTCACGGATGCCAGCGACGACACCACCGTGGTCACCGCCGCCATCGCGCCGGGCACCGGCCCCGCGGGCGCGACGCTCACGGGAACCACCACGGCCACCGCGGTCGACGGGGTCGCCACGTTCAGCAATCTCGGCGTCAGTCACATCGGCTCGAACTACCGGATCCGTTTTTCGGCCACGGGCAACACTTCCACGGACAGCGTGACGTTCAGCATCGTGCAGGCGGGGCAGGTGATCCCGCCGTCGACGCCGCCGGCCAGCCAGGTGAACTTCAACATCGACAGCACCCAGGACGTGCGCCCGATCTCGCGCTTCGTCTACGGAATGAATGGCTGGGACCCGGCGCAGCGGCCGCGCAACCTCACGCTGTCGCGCTCCGGCGGCAATCGCATGACGGCGTACAACTGGGAGACCAATGCCAGCAATGCGGGCGCGGATTACTTCAACCAGAACGACGATTTCCTGGGCGGCGGCAATACGCCCAATGGCGCCGTCGCGCCCGGCCTCGAGTCTGCGCGTGCAGCCGGCGCAGGCATGATCGTGACCATGCCCCTCATCGGCTACGTATCGGCGGACAAGAACGGCGGGGGCGACGTCGCCAACAGCGGCCCCAACTACCTGCAGACCCGGTTCCACCAGAGCCCCGCGCGCAAGAACGCCGCCTTCAGCCTGGTGCCGGACACCACCGATGCCTTCGTCTACCAGGACGAGTACATCAACTTCCTCGACAAGACCTACCCGGGCGCCTTCGCCGCGGCTGGCAACCCCATCATGATCAGCCTGGATAACGAGCCCGACCTCTGGCAGAGCACGCATGCGCGACTGCGCGGCGACGGCAATCCGGCCACCCAGGCCGGGACCACCGCGACGTACGCCGAGATGATCCAGCGCACCATCGACTACGCCGATGCCGCCAAGGACGTGAACCACAACGCGCTGATCTTCGGCCCCGTGAACTACGGCTGGCAGGGCATGATCCGCTTCCAGGACGCGTCTGATGCCGCGAACCGCGACTTCCTCGAGTTCTACCTGGCGCAGATGGCGGCCGCCGAGAGCCCGAACGGCCACCGCCTGGTCGACGTGCTGGACGTGCACTGGTATCCGGAGGCGCGCGG
>DASUGK010000029.1:0-33001 GCA_036274075.1 Steroidobacteraceae bacterium
CTGCACCTCCAGAACACCCGCCCGCGCATCGAGCCTGATGATGTCGCCATCACGCAGCCGCGAGATCGGCCCATCCGCCGCCGCCTCGGGCGTGAGATGAATCGCCGAAGGCACCTTGCCCGAGGCGCCCGACATGCGACCGTCGGTCACGATGGCCACGCGCCGGCCCTTGGCCAACAACCCCGACAGCGCCGGGATCAGCTTGTGCAGCTCGGGCATGCCGTTGGCCCGCGGCCCCTGGCCGCGTACCACGGCGACGAAGTCCCCTTCGATTCCGGCCTTGAGCGCGGCCGCCAGTCCTTCCTGGCTTTCGAACACGCGCGCCGGCGCCGTGATCTCCCAATGCTTGGGATCACAAGCCGACGTCTTGATCACCGAGCGCCCGAGATTGCCGCGCAACAGCTTGAGGCCGCCATCCGCCGAGAACGGATTCGACGCCGGCCGCAGGATCTTCTCGTCATGCGACTTCCCGGCGGCATCGCGCCACACGAGCTTCGAGTCGACCAGGAACGGATCCCGCGCGTAGGCCCCGAGGCCCGGCCCCCAGACCGTCATCACGTCTTCATGCGCCAGCCCGGCTTCCATGAGCTCGCGGATCACGAACGCCATGCCGCCGGCCGCCTGGAACTGGTTCACGTCGGCTTCACCGTTCGGATACACGCGCGCCAGCAGCGGCGTGACACGCGAGACGTCCGCCATGTCGTCCCAGGTGATCGTGAGCCCGACGGCACGCGCCATCGCCACCAGGTGGATGACGTGGTTGGTCGAGCCGCCCGTGGCCATGAGGCCGACGATGGCGTTCACGAACGAACGCTCGTCGACGACTTCCACGAACGGCAGGTAATCCTTGCCGAGCGCGGTGGTCTGCGCGACGCGCTGCGCCGCGGCCACGGTGAGTGCATGCCGCAGCGGCGTATTCGGATTCACGAAAGCCGCGCCGGGAATGTGCAGCCCCATCATCTCCATCAGCATCTGGTTGGAGTTGGCGGTGCCGTAGAAAGTGCAGGTGCCGGCGTTGTGATACGAACCCATCTCCGCGGCCAGCAGTTCGTCGCGCGTCGCGAGACCCTCCGCGTAACGCTGGCGAACCTCGGCCTTCGCCTTGTTGGCGATGCCGCTGGGCATCGGGCCGCCGGGCGTGAAGATGATGGGCATCTGGCCGAACGCGGCCGCGCCGATGAACAGGCCCGGCACGATCTTGTCGCAGATGCCTAACAACATCGCGCCGTCGAAGGCTTCGTGGGACAGCGCAACTGCGGTGGACAGCGCGATCACGTCGCGGCTGAACAGCGACAGCTCCATGCCGGCGCGGCCTTGCGTGACGCCGTCGCACATGGCCGGCACGCCGCCCGCCACCTGCGCGGTGGCGCCCACGGCGCGCGCCGCGGCGCGGATCACCTCGGGGTATTTCTCGAAGGGCTGGTGCGCCGACAACATGTCGTTGTAGGACGTGACCACGCCGATGTTCGGGATGGCCTGCTGCAGTCGCGGCTTGTCGTCACCCGCGGCCGCCAGGACATGCGCGAGGTTCGAGCAGGCCAGCTTGCCGCGCGCCGGCTCGACCAGCTTGCGCTTGCGCGTGCGCTCCAGGTATTCACCGCGCGTAGCGGCGGAACGGCCACCGATGCGCTCGGTGACTTCGGCGATGACGTCGTTGAGTTTCGCAGCGGCCATGCTCACTCGTACCAGCTGTGGCCGTGCCTTTCGGTCAAGGCGATCGCGGCCGTGGGCCCCCACGTGCCGGCAGGATACGGCCTCACGGTCTGGCGCGTCGAGCGCCAGCTCGACTGGATGCCGTCGATCCAGTTCCACGCGGCTTCCACTTCGTCGCGGCGCACGAACAACGTGGTGTTGCCTTTCAGTGCATCGAGCAGCAGGCGCTCGTAGGCGATGCGCGTGCGGCCTCCGCTCTCGTCCTTGGGCAGCGACAATTCCAGCGGCACTTCGCGCAGGCGCACGCCTTCGAGGCCCGGCTGCTTGCTTAGGATTTCCAGGGTCACGCTTTCCTGCGGCTGGAGCTGGATGACCAGCCGGTTGGCCTGCAGGTTTGGCTCGGCCGCGGCAAAGATGTTGTGCGGCACCGTCTTGAACTGGATGGCGATGTCGGTGCGCCGCGATTGCATGCGCTTGCCGGTGCGCAGGTAGAACGGCACGCCCGCCCAGCGCCAGTTGTCGATCTCGGCGCGCAACGCGACGAAGGTCTCTGTCTCGCTGCCGCCCTTGGCGCCCTTCTCTTCGTTGTAGCCCGGCGCCGGAACACCGCCCGAACTGCCCGCGGTGTACTGCCCGCGCACGGTATTGGCGGCCACGGTGGCCGCGGTGATGGGCCGCAGGCTGCGGATCACCTTGGTTTTCTCGTTGCGCACCTCGTTGGGCTCGAACAGGTGTGGCGGCTCCATGGCGACCAGCGCCACGAGCTGCAGCATGTGGTTCTGAACCATGTCGCGCAGCGCGCCGGCTTCGTCGTAGTAACCGGTGCGGCCCTCGAGGCCCACGGTTTCGGCCACGGTGATCTGCACGTGGTCGACGTTCGACGAATTCCACAGCGGCTCGAACAGCGAGTTCGCGAACCGCAGCGCCAGCAGGTTCTGCACCGTTTCCTTGCCGAGGTAGTGATCGATGCGGAAGATGCGGTCCTCGTGGAACACGCTCCCCACGGCCTCGTTGATCGCCGTGCTCGAGGCGAGATCGATGCCGATGGGTTTCTCCAGCACGACGCGGCAGTGTTCGCACGCCAGTCCGGCGGCGGCGAGGCTCAGGCAGGTCGGCCCGTAGAGCTTGGGCGACGTGGCCATGAAATAGAGGATGCGGTTGTTGCCGGCCAGCGCGCTCTGCAATGCCTCGGTCCCCTTGGCGGTGCCATCGCTGGCCTCGAAGGGCGCGTAGCTGACGCGCGTCAGGAGATCCGCCAGCGCATCGTCCTTGAGGTAGCCGGGCAGCACGTGCTTGCGCAGCGCGCCTTCGACGAACTTGCGGAACTCTTCGTTGGGCATCGCGTGGCGCGCCGAGCCCACGAAGGTCAGCGTGGGAGGCACCAGCTTCTCGCGGCACAAATGGTACAGCGACGGCCACACCATGCGCTGCGACAGGTCGCCCGTGGCGCCGAACAGCACGAACTTCTGGATGTTGGTCTTCATCGGCTGGCCGACAGCAGGCGCGCCGCACCGAGCAACTCGACGTGCGGATGCGAAATCGTCTCCAGTGGCACGCTGCGCATGGCGGGCGTGAACCGGCCCTTGTATTCGAAGCCGGAACGCACGCGACGCTCGAGCACCTGGCGGTCGAAGTGCTGCAGCATCGCGCCGGAGATCAGCACGCCGGACCAGGCGCCGAGCGTGAGCGCGAGATCGCCGGCGAACGAACCCAGCAACTCGCAGAACAGGCCGACCGCCTCGACGCAGGCGCCGTCGCTGCCGGCGGCGGCGCGCGTGGTGATTTCCGCGGCGGACAGTTCCGGCACGTGCTGGCCATCGGCCTCGCACAGCGCCTGGTGGACATTGGAGAGCCCGGCACCGGACAACACGCGCTCGGCCGACACGCGGCCGTACTTGCGGCGCAGCCACCGCAGCAGCTCGATGGAGCGTTCGTTGGTGGGCGCGAAGCTGGCATGGCCGCCCTCGGTGGCGAGCACCGTGAAGGCGCCGTTGGTCGCCACCACGCCGCCCACTCCCAGGCCCGTGCCGACGCCCAGGATGGCGCACACGCCACGCGCCAGCGGCAACTGCAGACGATGGGGACCGATGGGCTCGAGATCCGCGGCCTGCAGGGCGCCGACGGCGTGTCCCACGGCCTCGAAATCATTGATGACGTGCAGGTGATCGAAGCGTTGCGATTCGCTGAGCGCGCGCGCGGAAAAGGACCAGCCGCTGTTGGTGAGTTGCACGCGATCCTGCTCGACGCGGCCCGCGACGGCCACGGCCGCGCGATTCAGCGATGCGGGAATGCCGGGGGTGGCGCTGCGGTAATGCTGGGCGGCATGGGCGATGGATTCATGCGCGCGTACCGCGTAGCGGCGCACGCAGTGAACATTCACAGGGGAAGAATCGCCGCCGACCGCGATACCGAAACGTATGTGGGTTCCGCCGACGTCTGCCACGAGGCCGAGCACCGCGGACCGGTCGAATTGTTCGTCGTGCCCGTCTGCGCCGCAGGGCGCTGTTTTTCCTGTCACCATTTCGCTCCGAAACCCCCGAAGGCTGCCCACCGCCGGACAGCGCTGTCAACCAGAAGGCCGCGGATTCTACCGGGTATTTAACCGTTACGTCTGGGCCCGCTTGCAAAGCGTGCGCCAGTTTGACAACGCTGTCTGACAACAAGACAATTTCGCGTCCTGAGGGGGGCGATATGGGTCGTATCACGATTCACGATGTATCCAAGGCTGCAGGCGTGTCCATCAAGACCGTCTCGCGTGTCCTCAACAGCGAACCCAACGTGCGCAGCGAGACACGCGCGCGCGTCCTGAAGCTGGTCGAGGAACTCAACTACCACCCCAGCCTGTCGGCACGCAGTCTGGCCGGACGCAGTTCGAACCTCATCGGGCTGATCTACCAGAACCCGAGCGCCAACTACGTCGTGGACCTGCAGAAAGGCGCGCTGGAGCGCTGCCACACGCGCGGCTATCGCCTGCTGGTGCATCCCTGCGAGGGCAACGATCTTTCCAGCGTGCGCGATCTCGCGGGCCTGGTGCTGGAATCACATCTCGACGGCGTGGTGCTCGCGCCCCCGCTGTCCGATTCCACCGAGGTGCTGGCGGAGCTTTCCAAGCACCGCATCCGCTTCGTGCGCATCGCGCCGACGGTGGACCTCGACAACTATTCCTGCGTGTTCATGAACGACGTCGCGGCCGCGCGCGAGATGACGGAATACCTCATCGCGCTGGGCCACGAACGCATCGGCTTCATCAATGGCCCGGCGGGACATCCCGTCACCGAGCAGCGCTACCTGGGTTATACGCTGGCACTGCGCTCCCACGGGCTCGATGTCGATCCGCAACTCGTCGACCGCGGCGAGTTCACCTTCGATTCCGGCCTGGCCGCCGCCCGGCGCCTGCTGTCGCGCGCCACGCGCCCGACGGCGGTGTTCGCCAGCAATGACGACATGGCGGCCGGCACCATCATGGCGGCCCACGAGATGGGCCTGACGATCCCGCAGCGCCTGTCGGTCGCGGGCTTCGACGACAGCTACGTGGCGCAGGTGATCTGGCCGCGGCTCACCACCGTGCACCAGCCCACCTACGAAATGGCGCACCAGGCGGCGGACATGCTGTTCCGCTCGCTGGGCGAGGAATCCCCGCCGAAGAGCGTGGAGATCCCCTACCGCATGGTGTGCCGCGAGTCGACCGGCCCGCGTCCGAGCTGAAAACGACTCGGCGCGGTCAGCTCACCAGTGCTGGCCGAACCGATACGTGAGGCGCACACCGAAATGGCTGGCGTCCACGTCTTCGTACAGATCGCTCTCGTACGTCATGTCGGTGTAGTGCAGCACGATCCACTTCCAGCCGATCTCGACGTTGTAGCCGGTCGAATCGTCGAAATCGATGTCCGGGAAGAAGCCGTCGCCGTCGACGGTCGGGCCCATGTTCCTGACGAGGCCGCCGCCGAGATACAAGCCATTCGGCCAGTGATGCGCCACGCCGAGCTGCAGCATGGTGCGTTCCACGCCGATGTCGGCATTGGACGCCGCCGTGGTCGAAAACTTGTAACCCACGCTGGCGTCGATCTCGAAGGCCGAGTTCTCGATCGGGCGGAAATAGGCGCCCACGGAAATCGCCAGGCCCTGCCCTGCTTTGACGTTCTGGCTCTCGTCGTCCTCGAAGTAGACCGTCGCGACGTCGTCGCCGCCGTAATCGAGATCGATCTGGCCGAGGAAACCGATGCGCGGACCGTAGTCCGCCGGCGGGTCTTCCTGCGCCCGGGCAGTGACCGCCAAAGACGCAAGCACGAGCAGGCCAGCCGCCGTGAACTTCTTCATTGAAATCTCCCTTTGAACGACATGCCCCTCACCGGGCAACGCATGATTCTCTTTGTTCTTCTGCTGCGTCAAAGGCCGTCCTAACAGCCTTGAACCCGGTCGCATTTCCGGGCCGGAATTCTCTAACTGCTCGTCACAGCCTGGCCAGGGCGCTGATTTCCGCGATCGCGGCCACCAGGTGGTAGAAGCTGCTGGCCGGTGCGGGCTCGTCGACCACGCGGCCCCCGGCATCGATACGGTCGCGCCACAGCCCCGGGATCGGCGTGTCGAGATAACGCATCAGCCCGTCCGCCGCGGCCACGGCCATCGAGAAATACTTCGCTTCACCCGTGAGGCGCGCGGCAATGGCTGCCGCCTTGAGACGCTCGGTCTGCGGCCACAGGCGCGCGCCGGCATCGTGCGGCGAGAAGTCGTCCAGCAGGCTGTTGGTGGCGAGGCCATTGCGCACACCGTGGCGCTCACCGATATCTATGAGCTTGAGGGCCGCAGCCCTGGCGCGCGCGTTTTTGGCACCGCCCCAGCGCAACAGCAACCACGCCCATTCGAACTGGTGCCCCGGTTCGACGATGCGCCCCTCGATGCCCGGTGCCGGGTTCCAGCTGGAGTCGAAGAACTCGCGCAGCGCGCCGCTCGCGGGGTCGATGAATTTCGTCAACGCCAGCTCGGCAAGTTCGTCGGCCAGCGGTTTCCACGAGGAGTTTTCCGACGACATCTCGCAGCCCGCGAGCGCGGCCTCGAACAGGTGCATATGCGGATTGGACTGCAGCGGCAGCGAGGCTGGCACCCCGCTCTCGAAGCCCATGTCCGGGCGCTTCATGTGCTTGATGACCAGGTTCAGCAGTTCGAACGACTGCCCCGCGCAGTGCGCGCACATCTCGCCGACCGAGGAGACGTTGAAGGCCAGCAGCCCGAAGGCCTGGTCATAGAGCAACGCGCGATCGTCGCGGACCGAGCCATCCGCGTTGACCAGCGTGCGATACAGGCCGTCTGGGCGGCGGTATTTTGCCACCCAGTACTCGAGGCCGTGTTTGACCAGCCTGGCGGAATCGCCGCGCCAACCCAGTGAATGCGCCATTGCGAAGCAGTAGGCCTGCCGCGGGTTCACACGCGAGCGGCGCGGCTCGGCCAGCGGTTCGCCATCCATGCCGAGCCGCTCGTGGAAGCCACCGGCCGGGTCGACGCCGCGCGTCGACCAGACCGGATAGGCGGCGTCACACAGCCAGCTGCACAGCTGGCTGTGGTGTTTTGCGATGCGTGCCTTGTCGTCCATGACCTCTCGTGCGTCAGTGTCCGGCGGCTGCGGACGTCGTGCCGTGCTGGTAGATCTTCGCACGCGTGGCGACCACGGCGAAGACCACGATCAGCAGGTACGCGGCGGCGGGCAGCCAGTACGCGGCATGCAGGCCTGCACGGTCCGCGATCATGCCGTAGAGAATCGGCAGGATCGCGCCACCGACGATGGCGAGGCACAGCAGTCCCGAGGTCGCCGCCGGCGCCGCGCTGGAACGCTCGAGCGTCGAGGTGAAGATCACCGGGAACATGATCGAGTTGAAGAGGCCGATGGACAGCGCGAGGTACGCGGCCGTTTCGCCCTGCATCTGCGAGACCGCGATGCAGAGCAGCGCTGCGACACACGCAAACCCGGCGAGCAGCCACGGGGCGCGTTCCTTCACCAGGAACAGCAGTACGCTGCCGACCAGTCGGCCGACCATCGCACCGCCCCAGTAGTAACTCACCATCTTTCCCGCGGCTTCGAGCGGGATGTCCAGCATGTCCGGTTCGTGCAGGAAGTTGGTCAGGAAGCTGCCGATCGAAACTTCGGCACCGACATACAGGAAGATGGCGGCACCGCCGAACAGCGCCCAGCGTGACTTGAATGCGGTGGTGATAGACGGCCGCTGTCCCTCGTCCACCGGTTTCGTGACGTCGAGCAGTTTGCGGAACACGTAGATGAAGAGCGCCAGCAACACCAGCGCGCCCGCAATGGCCAGGAACACCCAGTCGATGCGGCGGAACGAGTCCGCGCGCAATTCCGGCGTGACTTCGGCGCCATGCGTGACCGCGAAGATACCGCCCGCGAGGATGATGCCGGAGACGAGCAAGGGTCCGAGATACGTGCCGAGCGAGTTGAACGTCTGCGAGAACGTCAGGCGGAAGTGGGACCGTTCCGGCGGGCCGAGCGCCGCGGCCAGCGGATTCGCGACCACCTGCAGGATGGTGATGCCGCCGGCGATGACGAACAGCGCCACGAGCACCAGCCAGTACGTATCGAAGTGCGTCGCGGCCGGCACGATGAAGCAGCCGAGAACCATGACCCCCAGCGCGAAGAGGATCGACTTGCTGTTGCCGAGCCGCGCGACCAGCGCTGCCGCCGGCAGCGAGACGACGAAATACGCCATGAAGAACGCAAACTGCGTGAGCGACGACTGCGCGTAGCTGAGCGAGAACAGCGCCTTCAGCGCGGCGATCAGCGGATCGATGGACACGGTGATGAAACCCCACATGAAGAACAGGGTGGTCACCGTGGCGAAACCAGCACGCATGCCCTTGTACTTGTCGATTTCAGCGTTCATCGGACCTCTCGGTAAGTTGCTGGACGGAGGAAGATCGAATCAGCGTGCCGCGACCTTCATGAGCGCGGTGCGGGTGGGAAGCAATCGGTGCGTGAACGGCAGGATGGCGGCGCCCACGGCGGGCGCGTCGTCCGACAGCGCGGCGCGCGCCACGGGCGCGATGGCCGGCACCGTGCCGGCGAAGGCCTCGAGCCGCTGGTTGAGCCGCGCCGCGAGTCGATCGACGAGGCTGCCGGGCAGCCGCCCGCCGATGAGCACCGCCTCGGGATTCACCAGGCAGTTGATGGACAGCAGCGTATCCACCAGCGCGTCCACCGATGCCTCGACCCAGGCATCGACGACGGCCTTGCCCTTCGCGTCGAGTAGCGCGAGCTCGTGCGGCGCGCTGATGCGGATGCCCTGCGCCGCGAGCCGGCTGTACAAGGCCGACAACGACACGATGTTCTGGATCTGCCGCTCTTCGCCCGCGGCATCGAGGCCGCGCAGCAGTCCGAGCTCGCCGGAACGGCCGGTGGCGCCGCGGAAGTGATTGCCGTCGATGACCAGGCTGCCGCCCAGCGCCGCGGTGATCAGGATGTAGAAGAACGTCTGGTGCTTCTTGCCGAGGCCGAACTGCATCTCGCCCATGGTGGCCGCGGCCGCGTCGTTTTCGACGAACACGGGCGCATCGATGACGCCCGACAGCAGGGCCTTCACGTCGGTCGAGGCCCAGACCCCGTAGTCGGACGGCTGGTGCGGCAGCGTGGCGGCCTTCGGCATGTCGTCGGGCAATGCGACGCCGATGCCGGCGATGCGGTCCGGAGCGATGCCGACCTTGGCGAGTAGTTTGCCCACGCCCTTGCGGAAGAACTGCTCGACGTCCTTCGGCATGGCGAAGGCGACTTCGCTCGAGGCGCGCGCGCGCACGTGCCCTTCGAAGTCCAGCAGCACCATGGTGATGTGGTCGCGATCGACGTTGAGGCCGATCGAGAACCAGGCGTCCGGGTTGATGGCCAGCTTGGTGGCCGGCTGCCCGCGGCCGCCGCGCCGGCGGCCGGCTTCCAGGATGAGCCGGTCGGTCAGCAGGCGCTTGGTGATGTTGGCGATGGCCGGTGCGGTGAGACCGGTGATCTGCACCAGCTCGGCTCGCGTGATCGGGCTGTTGACGCGGATGGCATGCAGCGTGACGCGTTGATTGTGATCACCGGCACGCTCGAGGTTGGTCCCCGAGAGCCGCATGCCCCCTCCCCTTGAAGAGTTGCCGGCCTTTTCGATCATCGCAACGCGGCGGCTACCGGTGTCTGCTGGGTGCCGGTCTGCGCCGCCGCATCCGCTGCCAGCGCCAGCGCGCCCAGCGGACCGGCCATCGCGCCGAGGCCGGGCGGCACGATGAACTGCGCGATTCCCTGATCCAGCTGCGGTGCTTCCACGTAGCCATTGAGGCTGCGCTTCAATTCCTGCCGGATGCGTTCGAAGAGGTGCGACTGTCCGCTCATCACGCCGCCGCCGAGGAAGATGCGCTGCGGCGCCGTGGTGAGCACCATGGTGTGCAGCAGTTGCGCCAACCCGTGCGCCACGGACTCCCAGGCCGGATGATCCGCCGGGAGCTGTGCCGCCGGCTGGCCAGCGCGCGCTTCGATGGCCGGGCCCGAAGCCAGGCCTTCGATGCAATCGCCATGGAACGGACACACGCCCGCGAAGCTGTCGCCCGGCCGGCGCGCCACGCGGATGTGCCCGAGCTCGGTGTGGTTCATGCCGAATATCGGCCGGCCGCGCACGATGCTGCCGACGCCGATACCCGTGCCGACGGTCACGTAGGCAAAGTCAGCCAGGCCCTGCGCCGCGCCCCAGCGTCCTTCGGCCAGTGCCGCACCATTGACGTCGGTATCGAAGCCCACGGGGACGCCGAGGCGCCGGCCGAGCCGCTGCGCGACGTCGGTGTTGCGCCAGGCCAGCTTGCTGGTCGAGGTGATGAATCCGTACGTGGCGGAATCCGCGCGCAGGTCGACCGGGCCAAACGACGCAATGCCCAGCGCCCGCGCCGGCCCGTGTTGCTGGCGCCAGCGCTCCAGCACGGCCTCGATCTGCCGCAGCGTCTCCTCGCGTTCGCCGGTGGGCAGGCGCTCCACGGCGCGCACGTCATCCGGGCCGCTGCCGAGGATGCACAGGCACTTGGTGCCGCCCAGCTCGACACCCGCCAGTAGTTTGGAGTGGGTTGGCACGTCGGTTCAGCCTGCCGTCGATGCAGCCGCGGCCGCCTTGCGCGCACCGGCCAGCTTGGCATTCGCCGCGGCGAAGAAGCTGTCGTGCGTGGGCGCGGCGGCGACATCGGCCGTGAGCTTCTGGCTGATGGCGAGCATCAGGCGCTTGACCTGCTCGAAATCCACGGTGTCGACCAGCGGATCGTAGTCGCGCGGCACGATGCCGCAGCCTTCGAAGATCCAGAACCAGTCGAGATCGCTGAAGTGGCCTGGCTGCGGCTGGAAGATGCGCCCCGTGGCGCGATACAGCTCCAGGCGCTGCGCCACGGTCTCCGGCAGCTCGGTGGCGCGCTGCTGCCAGAACGGCGCGTCGGTCCGGCGCGAGGCGGCGTAATGCGCGATGATGAAGTCACGGGTCTGTTCGAGATCCTCGCCGATGGCCGCGTTGTAGCTGGCAATGAGGGCAGGGTCAAACTGCTTGTCGGGGAAGTGGTCCAGCAGGCTGAGCAGCCCGTGGCTGACCTGCTGGAAGTCGGAGATGGCGAGCGGCTCGAGCATGCCGGACGCATGCCCGATGGCGACCACGTTCTTCACCCAGGATTTGCGGCGCCGCCCGCTGGTGAACGACACCAGCCGCGGCTCGACGGCAAAGGCGCCCGCCGCATCGCCGAGTTCCTGCCGTGCGGCGCCGTCGTCCTGCAGCCCGCTCGCGTACACCTGGCCCACGCTGGCGCCGTGTTGCAGCGGCATGCGCCACTGCCAGCCCGCTGCGCGCGCGGTCACGCGCACGTAAGGGTTACGGACGTCATCCAGCGCCACGGGCGCCGTGAGGATGCGGTCACAGGGCAGCCAGCGCTTCCAGTCGTCGAACGGCGTCACCAGGAACTCGCCGATGAGCTGGGCGCGTGCCCCGGTGCAATCGAGGAACAGGTCGGCGCGCAGCGTGCCGCCGTCTTCGAAACGCAGCTCGTCCAGGAAGCCGTCCTCGCGCTGCGAGGCGCTAACTACCTTGCGTTCCAGCCGGATCACGCCGGCGCGTTCGGCCAGGCTGCGCAGGTGGCGCGCCGCCAGGGCGCGGTCCATGTGCAGCGCGTAACGCATGTGCTGCGCGACACCCAGCGTGTTGGTCGGAAAGATGAAGCGGTTGGCCGAGCCCATGGCCGCCTCGAGGCTGAACAGCTCCATGCGCGGCTTGAGGCCGAGCGCACGCGCCTTGTGCCAGAAATGGTAGAACGGCCGCCGCTCGACCAGGGCGCCGAAGGCGCCAAACGGATGCCAGAAGGACTGGCCCGGCTCGGCCCAGTCCGTGAACCGGGTGCCGAGGCAATATGTTGATTGCGTCTTGTCGACGAAGTCGTTCTGGTCGGCGCCGAGGAACTTCAGCAGTTCGAGCGCCACCGGCTGGGTGGCTTCGCCGAACCCGGGGGTCGCGGCCTCCGCCGAGTCGACCACGTGGATGGAACATTGCCCGCCGAGCTTGCGGGCCAGCATGGCCGCCGCGGTCCAGCCGGCGATACCGCCCCCCACGATGGCGATACGCCTGATTCTCCGATCCGGTTCCAACTTGATTACCCCCTGCGAGATGCGGCGGCGAGTCTGGCTGTGCGGCCGGAAACCTGTCAACGAATGGCCGCCAACCCTCGAATTTCCGTGAAAGACAGCATAGGCTGTCGCGGCTCAAAAACAGGAGTCCTCGATGTCCCCTTCCATGTCTCTTGTCCGGTCCAAACAAGCCGCGTTGCTGGCGCTGCTGCCCCTGCTGCTCCTGGGATGCAAGCCTGCGGCCAAGGAAGAACCTGCCGCCGCGGCCACGCCCGAGGATCCCGCCGCGGTCCACCCCGAGATCTGGCCCTCGCCGAAATGGCCGTTTGCGAAGGACGAGGCGCTCGAGGCGAAAGTGGCGGCATTACTTGACAAGATGACCGTCGAAGAGAAGGTCGGCCAGGTGATCCAGGGCGATATCTGCTGCATCAAGCCCGAGGACATGAAGAAGTATCACCTCGGTTCCATCCTCGCCGGCGGCGGCTCTTCCCCCGGAAACAACGAACGTGCGCCGGCGAAGAACTGGCTGGCGCTGGCGGACGAGTTCTATTACGCCTCGGTCGACACCAGCAACGGCGGCGTCGGCATCCCGATGATCTGGGGCATCGACGCCATGCACGGCCACTCCAACATCGTGGGCGCCGTGCTGTTCCCCCACAACGTGGGACTGGGCGCCACGCACAACCCGAAGTTGTTAGGCGATATCGCGCGCGTGACCGCCGAGCAGGTGCGCACCACCGGCATCGACTGGACGTTCGCGCCCACCGTGACCGTGCCGCAGGACGATCGCTGGGGCCGCGCCTACGAGGGCTATTCCGAGGATCCCAAGCTGGTCGCCTCGTACGCGGGCGTGTTCGTGAAGGGCCTGCAGGGTGACCCGTCGGCACCCGACTTCCTGCGCGGCAAGTACGTCATCTCCTCGACCAAGCACTTCCTGGCCGACGGCGGCACCGAGAATGGCCGCGACCAGGGTGATGCGAAGATTCCCGAGACGGAGCTGCGCGACATCCACAACGCGGGCTACGTGCCGGCGATCGAAGCCGGCGTGCAGACCATCATGATTTCGTTCTCGAGCTGGAACGGCAAGAAGCTCACCGGCAACGGGGGCCTCATGACCGACGTGCTCAAGAAGCGCATGAACTTCGACGGCTTCACGGTCGGCGACTGGAATGCGCACGGCCAGGTCGAGGGCTGCACCAACGACAGCTGCCCCCAGGCGTTCAACGCCGGCCTCGACATGTTCATGGCGCCGGATTCCTGGCGCGGCCTCTACGACAACACGCTCAAGCAGGTGAAGGACGGCACGATTCCGATGGAGCGCCTCGACGAGGCCGTCACCCGCATCCTGCGCGTCAAGTTCCGCGCCGGCGTGTTCGATGGCGTGGCGCCTTCCAAGCGGCCCCTGGGCGGCGACTTCAAGATGCTGAATTCGCCGGAGCAGCGCGCCCTCGCGCGCGATGCCGTGCGCCAGTCCCTGGTGCTGCTCAAGAACAACGGCGGCCTGCTGCCGCTGGCTGCAAACAAACACGTGGTGGTCACGGGCGACGGCGCCGACAACATCAGCAAGCAGTCCGGTGGCTGGACCATCACCTGGCAGGGCACGGGCCTCAGCAACGCGGATTTCCCCGGCGGCACGTCCGTCTGGGGCGGCGTGAGGGCGGCCGTGAAGGCCGCTGGCGGCACCGCCGAACTCTCCGCCGATGGCTCGTACAGGAAGAAGCCTGACGTCGCCATCGTGGTGTTCGGCGAAAATCCGTATGCCGAATTCCAGGGCGATCTCAAGGTCCAGACGCTGCCGGGCTCGATGACGCAGCACCTGGAGATCATGAAGAAATACCAGGACGAGAAGATCCCGGTGGTGGCCATCCTGCTCTCGGGCCGCCCGCTGTGGCAGAACCGCGAGCTGAACCTGGCCAATGCCTACGTGGCCGCGTGGCTGCCGGGCACCGAAGGCGGCGGCATCGCGGACGTGTTGTTCCGCAAGAAGGATGGCGCGGTGAATTACGACTTCACCGGCAAGCTGGCTTTCTCCTGGCCGCGTGACGCCACGGGCACGCCGCTCAACGTGAACAAGGAACCTTACGATCCGTTGTTCGCGTACGGCTTCGGCCTCAGCTACGCGGCGCCAGCCGAGCTCGCCGCGCTGCCGGAAGATCCGGGCGTGCCGGCCGAGCTCATGTCGACGGGTTCGTATTTCGACAAGGGCACACCGGTACAGCCGTGGTCGCTGCGCGTCTCCAACGGCACCGACAGCACGCGCATTTCCGCGGTACCCGCCGAATCCGTCGGCGGCCGCGTCAAGGTGACCGCCATCGACGACCAGGTGCAGGAAGGTGCGCGCCGCTTCGTGTTCGCCGGCGACGGCAAGGGCACGGTGCAGATCACCAGCGAAGGCACCGTCGACATCTCGCGCGAGGCCAATGGCGACGTGATGCTGCTGGTGCGCCTCAAGCGCGAAAGCGCGGCACCGGCCGATCTCAAGATCGGCGTCGCGTGTGGAGCGGGCTGCGGCGGCCTCGTGCCGTTCGCCGACACGCTGAACTCGGTGCCGGCGAGCACCTGGCAGACGGTCGGCGTGCCGCTCAAGTGCTTCACCAAGGCCGGCGCCGACGTCACCAAGGTCAACGAGGCCCTCGTGCTCGAGACCGAAGGCAAGCTCGACCTCGCCTTCTCCCAGGTCAAACTAGGCACCGTCGCCGACAAGACCCTCTCATGCAACTGATGGGGACAAGGATGTGTGGGGACAGACTTGAAGTCTGTCCCTACTCGTTCACCTAGCAAGAGGGGACAGACCTGCCGGTCTGTCCCCTTTTCGCTTCTGGTGCCGTGCAATGACCATCACTCAGCATGATCTCGAACTCTTCGCGGCACGCGTTCGCTCGCACTTCGAACTCGAGTTGCGCGACGCTGCGTTCAAGCTTGCGCTTGACATCGCGCACTGTGTCGGGGCAAGGGCAAAGCTGTTGCGTCCGGATCGCGGCGCCGACTACCTGAGCTGACTGTCCTTGCTCCCGCGCCGGTTGTAACCGGCGTTGTGCTTCACTTGGCGATCTTTCGCATCCTGGCAGGCCAGGCACAGGCGCACGCCGGGAATCGCCTCGCGGCGCGCCTCGGGAATCTTCGCGCCGCACTCGGCGCACGATTCGAGAGAAGGGCCGGTCGGCAACTGGCTCTTGGCACGCTTGATCGCGTCCTTGACCGTCGCATCGATCTGCTCCTGCACCGCGCCTTCCTTCGCCCAGCCTGTCGCCATGGTTCGCTCCTTGGTCCGAGTGCCGATTTATGGCGAGTACGGTGGCGATTACAAGTCGGAGGAACCCTACCGGCCCTCGCGGTTCAAGCCCGCAGCGCCGCCGCGATGGCTGCCGTCGCAATCGGACGCATGACGGCGTAGCCCTCTGGCGTCGGATGCACCTCGTCCTTGGCGAGATCCAGCTTCATGTTGCCGTTGGCGTCACACAACGCGGCCGCGTAGTCGGCGTATTGCGCGCCGATCTCCTTCGCATAGCCGCGCATCCACGCGTTCAGCGCGAGTACTTCCGGCTTGGGGTTCGCTTCGGGCCGCCACCAGTATTTCGATGCGGGTGGCGCCGCGCCCAGCACGATGCGGATCTTGCGCGCCATCGCGATCTCGCACATGGCCATGATGTTGTGGTGCGAATCCTCGGGCGTCATCGGCCCGGTGTTGTGTGCGATGTCATTGGTGCCCGCCATGATGTGCACCACGAGTGGCTCGAGCGCGACGACATCCGGATGCATGCGCACCAGCAATTGCGGTGTCGTCTGCGCGCTGATGCCGCGGCCCACGACGCCCTTGGAGAAGAAATCCGGATCGGTGCGCGCCCAGCCCTCGGTGATGGAATCTCCGAGGAACACCGTGCCCACCTTCGTACCGCTGGCTGTCAACGTCGCGTTGTCTTCGCGGTAACGGCCCAGCCAGGCCCAGTCCGTGAGCAACAGCGGCGGCTGCAGGGCGGGAGCGGTCTTGGGCTGCTCGCCGCAACCCTGCGGCACCTGTGAAAGAGCAGGCAGCGCGAATCCCACGCCAATGGATCCTGCGATCAACGAACGACGACTCAACTGGCTCATTGTCTTCACTCCTGTCAGCGGCTGGCCTCGAGCGCCCGATCCATTTTCTCCAACTCCACCCCGCGCGTCTCCGGAAAGAACGCCAGCACGACGATGAATTGCAGTGCCATGCAGCCCGCGAAGAACACGAACGGCAGTGCCTGGGTGTACGCGGCAACCATCGGAAACGCCTGCCCGATAATGGCATTCATGCCCCAGTGCGTCGCACTGCCCAGCGCCTGGCCGCGCGACCGCACCACCGTCGGGAAGATCTCCGATAGATAGGTCCAGATCACCGCGCCCTGGGAAATCGCGAAGAACACGATGAACAGGATCAGGCACACCAGCAGGTACGACTTGCCCTGCCCCGTCCCCATGATCGCCGCGACGCCGGCGAGGGCAATCGCCGTGCCCACCGAGCCGATCAGCAGCAGGTTCCTGCGGCCGACCTTGTCGATGACCTGCAGCGCGAAGATGGTCGCGACCAGATTCGCCGCGCCGACGGCGACCTGCTGCCACTCATTGCGCAGGTCGACGAAGCCTGCGGCCGCGAAAATGTCCTTGAGGTAATACAGGATGGCGTTGATGCCCGAGAGCTGGTTGAACATCGCAATCAGGATCGCGAGCAGGATGGGCTTGCGATACGCCGCCACGAACAGCGCCTGCGCCGCGTTGCGCCGCGCAGTCTCGGCGGCGCGCCGGAACTCTGCGAGCATCACGTCGGGGTTCATCACGCCGACGCGCAGCAGGCTGGCCTTCGCCTCGTCGCTTCTGCCCCGTTGTGCCAGCCAGCGCGGGCTCTGCGGAATCGTGTACATCATCACCAGGAAGAACAACGCCGGCGCGGCCGCGACGCCCAGCTTGATGCGCCACGGATCCGATCCGCCCGCGAGTTGCTGCACGACCGCGTTGCTCAGGAAGGCCAGCAGGATGCCGAACACGATGTTGAACTGGAACAGGCCCGTGAGCTTGCCGCGGCGATCGGCCGGCGCGATTTCCGAGATGTACACCGGGGCCAGCACCGACGAAGCACCGATCGCGAGTCCGCCGATGAAGCGGAAAATATAGAAGGACTCGAGGTTCCAGCAGAACGCGCAGCCCAGCGCCGAGACCACGTACATGAAGCCGACGACCTTCAACGTGTCGCGCGAACCATAACGATCGCCAGGTGCGCCGGCGAACACCGCGCCGATGAACGTGCCGAGCAGCGCACTCGCCACGGAGAATCCGTACCAGAAACTTCCGGGCGCAAGATGGAAGGTTCGCGCGACGGAATCGGTGACACCCGAGATCACCACCGTGTCGAAGCCGAACAGCAGTCCCGCGAGACTGGCCGTGATGATGACGCCGAGGTTCTTCGAATTGCTCATCACATTGCGCCCTGCCCGCCCTATATATAAGAGAGCGAGTTGATTAATGAAATACGTTTTAGCTTTACTGCGAGCCCGTTTCGCGGCCGGCGCGCCGAAGCGCGATCAGTGCTTGGGAGTCACCGACGGCGACGCCCCCACCGCGGTGCGCGGCGCGGTGTAGACAGGCGGCTGGTATTGATAACCGCCGTAGGTGCCGGGCGCCGGCGTGAGCGCCTCGTCGATGCGCGGCCTCACCAGTTCTTCCCAGCGCGCCGAGGAGCGAAACCAGCTCCCCTCCACGCCGCGGTAGATAGCCTGCGTGTTGAGCTTGAAATCCCGGTCGTCGGCCGCGGGGATCTGGATGAATCCCTGGCCGTCGGCCGCGATGGCGTAGCGCACACCGTAGCAAAGGTGGGTTGGCGCGTCCTTGCGCGCCGGTTCGTGGCCGGCCATGCAGTAGAACCGCACCTTGTACACCTTCACGTCGCGCGGCACCTGCACGGCGCCTGCCTTCCAGTCGGCGATGTCACCCGGGTGCACGGGCGTACTCACGGTGCCGTCGGCGGCGGTCATCGAGGTACCCGGCCCGCTCCAGATGGTGAACTGGCCCGCCGTGTCCGCGTCGAGCACCACGAACGGCCTCTTGCCATGCAGGATCTCGATGCGCGCGGTCTCGCTCTTGGCGGACGCGATGGCAGACATAACCAGCAACGATGCGGCGATGCACGCGGTTCTCATGCACCCGATCCTAACTCCGCACCGCGTTTTCAACCACCAGCGCAGGTGGGCATGGCGGGATTGCGCTCTGCGGCGGTCGAACCCGCCCCGCCACTCGCTAATATGCCGCGCCATGACCAAGAAACTCAGCAACATAGAGATCGCCCAGGCCGCAAAGATGCGCCGTATCACCGAGGTGGCGCAGGAGCGCCTCGGGATTCCCGAGGACGCCCTCGAGGCGTACGGCAAGTACAAGGCGAAGGTGTCCCTGGACTACCTGTCGAAGCTCAACGGCCGTCCCAACGGCAAGCTCGTGCTGGTGACGGCCATCTCGCCGACGCCGGCGGGTGAAGGCAAGACCACCACGACCGTCGGCCTCGGGGACGCACTCAACCTGCTCGGCAAGAAGGCGCTGATCTGCCTGCGTGAGCCGGCGCTCGGCCCGGTGTTCGGCATGAAGGGCGGCGCGGCCGGCGGCGGCTACGCCCAGGTCGTGCCGATGGAAGACATCAACCTGCATTTCACCGGCGACTTCTCCGCCATTGCACTGGCTAACAACCTGCTGGCGGCGCTCATCGACAACCACATCCACCAGGGCAACGAGGCGGGCTTCGACGTGCGGCGCGTGACCTGGCGGCGCGTGCTGGACGTCAACGATCGCAGCCTGCGCGAGATAACGATTGCGCTGGGCGGCACCGCCAACGGCTACCCACGGCAGGACGGCTTCGACATCGTGGTGGCCTCCGAAGTCATGGCCATCTTCTGCCTGGCCACCAGCATCAAGGATCTCAAGGAAAGACTCGGCAAGATCGTGGTGGGTTACACGCGCGAGCAGAAACCCATCCTGGCGCGCGACATCAATGCGCACGGCGCAATGACCGCGCTGCTGCGCGACGCGCTCGCGCCTAACCTGGTGCAGACCCTGGAGAACAACCCGGCGTTCATCCATGGCGGCCCGTTCGCCAACATCGCGCACGGCTGCAACTCGGTGATGGCCACACAGGCCGCGCTCAAGCTCGCCGACTACGTGGTGACCGAGGCCGGCTTCGGCGCCGATCTCGGCGCCGAGAAGTTCGTCGACATCAAGTGCCGCAAGGCCGGGCTCGTCCCCTCCTGCGCGGTGATCGTGGCCACCATCCGAGCGCTCAAGTACCACGGCGGCGTGGAAGTGGCAGACGTCGGCAGGGAGAACCTCACCGCGCTCGAGAAGGGCCTGGTGAACCTGGAGCGCCACATCCACAACGTGCGCAACCAGTACGGCCTCGAGAGCGTGGTGGCGATCAACCACCGCGCCGAGGACACCGACGCCGAGATCCGCCTCATCCAGGAGACGCTGTCGCACCTCGACGTGAAGATCATGGTCGCGAAACACTTCGCCGAGGGTGGCAAGGGTGCGCTCGAGGTGGCGAAGGAAGTCGTGCGGCTGTGCGAGCTGCCTAACAACTTCCGCTTCGTCTACGAATCCGGGCAGACTCTCTGGGACAAGATGAAGACCATCGCGCAGCAGGTCTACGGTGCGCTGGACATCGTGGCCGACAGCAAGGTGCGCAGCCAGATCAAGTCGCTGCAGGAAGCCGGCTACGGCCACTACCCGGTGTGCGTGGCCAAGACCCAGTACTCGTTCTCGACCGATCCCAAGCTGCGCGGCGCTCCGTCGGGACACGTCGTGAACATCCGCGAGGTGCGCCTGGCGGCGGGCGCCGAGTTCGTCGTGATGATCTGCGGCGACATCATGACCATGCCCGGCCTGCCCAGGGTGCCGGCGGCGAACAACATCGACGTGGACGAGACGGGTAAGATCGTCGGCCTGTTCTAGGGCGCCCGGTGGCGCCCGCTGGGGGCGCCATGAAGACGAGCCTTGCCTGGCTGTCGATCCTGCTGGCCTGCGGCGCGCGGGCCGCGGAAATCACGCCTGAGAAGGTGGAGAAGATCACCGCCTACATGGCGGAGTATCCGACGAAGGTTCTCGCCTACGGCCCCAACGGCTTGCTGCAGGTGATCGCCGAGCACGGCGTCACCGTGAACAAGGACTTCGAAGTCATCGCCGTGGAGGCGACGAAGGCAGTGCCGGACGTGGTGTGGGTGTTTCGGGATCGCGGCATCCCCGCCAGGTGCGAGCTCGTCGAACACGTACCGGAGCGGCGCAAGGCGGAGCTCGACACCCTGGCCGTAACCCTGCGCGCGATGGACGCCGAAATACGCACCAGCCTGTCCGACATCGCCGCCGGATTCGTGGCGCACCTGACCTGCACGGCGGAGAAGAAATTCTTCTCGCGTCCCCGCTTCACCTCCATGATGGGTGACGAGAAGCACCTGGTCATGTTCCAGTCGCCCGGCTACCAGGGCGAAGCCATGTTCATCGCGCATTTCGATGCGACGCGCATGGACGTACTCATCTTCGGCCTGACAGCGCAGCAGGCAAAACCCTCGACACCCTGACATCGCCATGGCGGCTGCAGCGGACAATGTACGCGCGGAAATCGACGCGCTCTACCGAAAGGAATCGCGGCGTATTTTCGCGACGCTGATCCGCCTGCTCGGTGATTTCGAGCGTGCGGAGGAAGCGCTGCACGACGCCTTCCGCGCGGCGGTCGAGAAGTGGCCCAGCGAAGGCCTGCCGCAGAACCCGGTGTCGTGGCTGGTCTCCGCCGGCCGTTTCAAGTCCATCGACAAGCAGCGCCGCGACAAGCGCTTCGATCATCTCGAGGACCGGCCGGATGTCGCAGAGTCGCTGAGCGACGGCTCGGCCGCACTCGAAGACCGCGAGGAACTGCTGGAGGACGACCGGCTGCGGCTGGTGTTCACCTGCTGCCATCCCGCGCTGGCGCCGGACGCGCAGGTGGCACTGACGCTGCGCGAGGTCTGTGGGCTGGCCACCGAGGAAATCGCCGCGGCCTTCCTCACGCCCGCGCCCACGCTGGCGCAGCGCATCGTGCGCGCCAAGGGCAAGATCCGCGACGCCAACATCCCGTACGAAGTGCCGGGCCGCGAGGAATTGCCCGCGCGCCTCGACAGCGTGCTGCGCGTGATCTACCTGGTGTTCAACGAGGGGTATCTCGCGAGCCGCGGAGAGTCGGCCACGCGTGCCGACCTGTCCGGCGAAGCCATCCGCCTCGGCCGGCTGGTGGTCGAGCTGCTGCCCGAGCCCGAGGCCCGCGGCCTGCTGGCGCTGATGCTGCTGCACGAGTCGCGCCGCGAGGCGCGCGCCGATGCGCAGGGCGAGCTGGTACTGCTGGACGACCAGGACCGCACGCGGTGGAACCACGCGCTGATCGAGGAAGGATCGGCGCTGGTGAGGGCCGCCCTCACCGCCCGGCCAAGTCCGGGCCCGTACGCCCTGCAGGCCGCCATTGCCGCCGTGCACGCCGAGGCGCCACGTCCCGAGGACACCGACTGGCGCGAAATCGTCGGGTTGTACGACCTGCTGCTCGCGGTGACGCCTTCGCCCATCGTGGCGCTGAATCGCGCCGTGGCCCTGGCCATGCGCGATGGGCCCGAGGCCGGGCTGGTGGTGCTCGACCAGCTGCTCGAGGGCGGCGAACTCGACGGCTACCAGCTCGCCCATGCGGCGCGCGCCGACCTGTGCCGGCGCCTCGGCCGACATGCCGAGGCCCGCAAGGCCTATGAACGTGCCATATCACTCACCGCCCAGGGGCCGGCCAAGCGCTTCCTCGAGCGCCGCCTGGCCGCCCTGCCGGCCTGAAATGCCGAAATGCCGGCCCGGCACCAATGCCGAAATGCCGGCCCGGCACGGGGTGTCGGCACCGGGTGTCGAAATGGGTGGGGGTCGTTCGACCAGTATTTGAGCGAAAGGAAGGAGAGTGCCGTGAAATACCTTTGCCTGGTTTATCTGTCTGCCGAGAAATGGAGTGCCTGCCCGGATTCGGCCTGTGCCGCGTATGCGGGGAAATTGAAGGACAGCGGGCACCTGCTGGACGGCACGCCGTTGCACCCGGTGCACACCGCGACCACGGTGCGCGTGCGCAATGGCCAGGCGACGGTGACCGACGGGCCGTTTGCCGAGACCAAGGAAGCGCTGGCCGGCTTCTACCTCATCGACGCGCGCGATCTCAACGAGGCCATCCAGATCGCCTCGAAAATCCCGCCTGCCAAGTACGGCAGCATCGAGATCCGCCCGACCCGCGAGCTGGTGGTCGACCAGGCGGAAATCGAACGTTACGCCGCGGCCGCGGCTCCCTGAACACTGGCTAACTACACGGAAGTGCAATGAAACACTCGCAGATCTTCGTCAACCTGCCCGTCAAGGACCTCGAGCGTTCGGTCGACTTCTATACGAGGGTCGGCTACACGTTCAATCCGCAGTTCACCGACGAGAACGCCACCTGCATGATCGTGGGCGACAACCTGTTCGTGATGCTGCTGGTGGAGAAATTCTTCAGCTCGTTCACGAGCAAGGCCATCGTCGATACCAGCAAGGCCACCGAGGTGCTCACCTGCGTTTCGTGCGAGAACAAAGCCCAGGTCGATGAACTGGTGGCCAAGGCGCGCGCCGCCGGCGGCAAGGTGCCGC
Source organism: Steroidobacteraceae bacterium (assembly GCA_036274075.1). GTDB lineage: Bacteria > Pseudomonadota > Gammaproteobacteria > Steroidobacterales > Steroidobacteraceae > CADEED01. The sequence continues at coordinate 22,934 of DASUGK010000029.1, forward strand.
GCCAGGCGCAGGACCACGGCTTCATGTATTCCCATGGCTACGAAGATCCCGACGGTCACACCTGGGAACTCGTGCACATGAGCGGCATGCCATCGCAAGCGCAAATCCTTGATTTTGTGACGTAAGTTTACCTCCCCCCAGCGGCGCCCAGGAAGCTGTCAAGAGCCCGCCGCCGCGGCCGTTAACGGAGCGGGTCACTGCGACTTTTGCCCGCATGAACGCTTCCGTCCAAGTCCTCCAACATGAACGCATCATCGGCGCTGCGATTGCCGAAGGCTCGCTCGAGCTTCCGCCGCCACCGCAGATCGCGTCGGAAGTCATGCGACTCACGCGCGGCGACGCGCTCACCGACGAAGCCACCGAGGGCAGCGCCGCGGAACTCGCGCGGCTCATCCAGCGTGACATCGCGCTCGCCGGCCACGTCATGCGCGTGGCCAACTCCGCGCTGTACGCGCGGCGCACGCCCGTGGTCACGCTGCCGCAGGCCATCGCCTGGCTGGGCATCCGCGAGGTCCGCAACATCGCCTTCGCCGTGGCCCTGCAGGGCCAGGTGTTCACGTCCACGCTTTTCCGCCACCAGATGGCCGACCTGTGGCGCGAGTCGGTGATCGTCGCGCTGTTCTCGCAGGAGATCGCGCGCCTCAAGCGCCGCAACGTCGAATCCGCCTACCTGTGCGGCCTGCTGCATCGCCTGGGCATGGCGGTGATCCTGGGCCGCATCGGCGAAGCCGCGCTCAAGCAGGGCGTGACGCCCGAACCCGCCCAGGTGCTGGAACTCGCGTCGCGGCACGAAACCCGAGTCGGCACTCAGCTCAGCATCGCCTGGTCGCTGCCGCCCGCGGTGGCCGCGGCGATCGCCCACTGGCGCGATCCGCCGGCCGCGGAGCTGGCACGCGCCGAAGTCATGGAAGTGGCGCTGGCGCGGCAGATCTCCGAGGAATTCCGCACGCCGGGCATCGGCGGCGAATTGCCGGACACCATGCTCGGCCCGGTGTCGGCGTGGATGGACGAGTTGTCCATCTACCCGGACGAATTGTTCAGCATCATGGCGCAGCGCGCCGCCATCTGCGCCACCGCCGAGAGTTACACGTGAGCGCGGCGCGTGGTGCTGACCACGGCTTCGACGTCGTGGTCATAGGCTCGGGACCCGCGGGCCAGAAGGCGGCGATGCATGCCGCCCAGTGCGGCAAACGCGTCGCGGTGATCGAGCGCGACCGGCATGTCGGCGGATCCTGCGTGTATTCGGGCGCCATCCCCAGCAAGGCGCTGCGCGAACACGCGCTGCGCCAGCGCGTGCGGCAGGCGGACCTGGAGAATGCACGCATCGAATCGTTGCTCGACGGGGTCGGCAACACCGCCGCGGCGCACGATGCATACCTCTCGGCGCACCTGGAGCGCAACCACATCGTGCTGCTGCGCGGCCGCGCGCAGTTCGTCGGGCCGCACGAGTTGTCGATGCAGAAGATAGACGGCTCGCAGGTCACAGTCCGCGCGCCCGTCATCGTCATCGCCACGGGATCCAGGCCGCATGCGCCGCGGCACCTGGCGGTGGACCACGAGCACGTGCTCGACAGCGACTCCATCCTGTCGCTGGCCTACCTGCCCCGCAGCCTGCTGGTCATCGGCGGCGGCATCATCGCCTGCGAGTACGCCGCCATGTTCGCGGCGCTGGGCATCGAAGTGACCCAGGCGGACGAGCTCGACACGCCGCTGTCCTTCCTCGATCCGGAGCTCACCGCGTTCTACCTCGAGGAGCTCGAGCGCAACGACGGGCAATTCCTCGGGCGCGCGCGGACCACGCACGTGCGCTGGGACGGCGTCTCGCAGGTGCGTGCGGAATTCGCGGACGGCCGCCACGTGACCGTCGACAAGGTGCTGGTGGCGGTCGGGCGCCGCGCCAACATCCAGGGCCTGAACCTCGAGGCGGCGGGCATCGCGCTGACCGGCTCCGGTTACATCCAGGTGGACGAGAACCTCATGACCACCACGCGCGGTGTCTACGCGGCCGGCGACGTGGTCGGCCCGCCCTCGCTGGCTTCGGTCTCCATGGAACAGGGACGCCGTGCGGTGGCGCATGCGCTGGGGCTGCTGGTGCCCTCCGATCCGGTGTCGCGCCTGCCCTCTGGCGTCTACACCATTCCCGAGATCGCCACCGTGGGCCTCGACGAGGTCGGCGCGCGGCGCCACTTCGGCGGCGTGCTCGTCGGGCGTGCGCGCTTCGAAGACGTGACGCGTGGCCAGATCAATGGCATGCGAAGCGGCCTGCTCAAGCTGATCGCCGATCCGGGCGGCCGGCGCGTGGTGGGCGTGCAGATCGCGGGAGAAGGCGCGACCGAGCTCATCCACATCGGCCAGCTCGGCCTCGCGGCCGAGCTCGAAGTCGACGCCTACGTCGACAATGTCTTCAACTTTCCCACCATGGCCGAGGCCTATCGCATGGCGGCACTGGACATCGCCAGCCAGCGCGCCCAGCCGTCCGGCAACGAGCTGGTCGCCGACGCGGTGAGCGCGGTGCTCTGAAGATCTAGCCCTGGATCTCCGGCTCGACCAGGTGGGCGAGCTGCTTGAGCGATTCCTGCCAGCCAAGGTAGCAGGCCTCGACGGGAATCACGTCCGGGATGCCGGACTGCACGATGTTCAGTTCCGTGCCCACCGACACCTGCCGCAATGTGACCGTGACTTCCATGGTGCCCGGCAGATTCGGATCGTCGAATTTGTCCGTGTAGCGGATCTTCTGGTTGGTCACCAGCTCGAGGTACTCGCCGCCGAAGGAATGCCCGTTGCCACTGGTGAAGTTGGTGAACGACATCCGGAAACCGCCGCCCACCCGCGGGTCGAAGCTGTGCACTTTGCAGGTGAAACCGTACGGCGGCAGCCACTTGGCGAGGCCGTCCGGGTCCAGGAATCCCTTGTAGACGCGCGCGGGCGGTGCCCGCAGAACTCTGTGCAGCCGAACGGTACCGGGCATGATCTGGCTCCTTGAATTGCAGCGGGTTCTACCGTACGAGCGGTTGTTCGGGTCGCCTAGTGGGCTCCGCGCCGAGGTCTTGCAGGGCCCAACGCGCGTTAGTGTCACCGAGCGCGGCGGCCCTCTGCATCAGCGCCACTCCGAGCGAATGATCGCCCGGAGTCTTCGTCGCGAGCAACATCCGGCCGCGCATGTACATGGCATAGGCATTCTGCTGCCCGATGGCCTTCTCGTACCAGGCGACCGCCTGCGCTTCGTCCTGCGCCACGCCGCCACCGATCTGGTAGAGCCGCGCATAGGCAGCTTGTGATGGCGCGTCCCCCGCCTCGGCCGCCAGCGCACACCAATAGGCTGCGTCGCGGTAGTCGCCGGCCATCTCGGCGTGGGCCATGCCGTCGGCGCACATGCGCGAACGCGCCGGGATTTCGCCGCGCTGTGCAGCGGCGACAAGGTCGTCAGCCGGCGTCGTCGCGGCACCTGCGGACGGCGGCGGCCCGTCACGCGGCTCGGGATGTGCGGCTTGCGGCACGGAGGTGAGCGGCGAAGCATTCTGGTCGCGCGAGGCGAGCCATCGTGAGCAAACTACTGCGGTCGACGCGGCGAGCAGGATCAACGCGGCGACCAGGACAAGCCTGAGGCGGATGCTCGTCATGGGTCGAAGCGGCGGAACTTGCCCTTGCGATAGACGAACAAGGCGGGCGAGATCGTGTAGGTGCCCTCGGCCGTGAGTTCGTCGGCGACCTCGCGCAGCCGTGCGATGCCTTCGGCGTTCTTCGAGCCGGTGATCAGCAGCACGTCGCGCGTCGGGATCGCCACCACGATGTCACCGTCGACCCTGATGTCGCCGTCCCACAAGTCGTCGAACAGCAGCAGGCTGGCCTCGTAGTTGCCGTCGGCGGTGTACATCGAATACACCTCTCCCTGGTGCGCCTCGATCTTGGGCAGCACGCGCCGCAGGTTGGCGATGGCGAGCGCGCGCAACTTGCTTCGCTCGACACCGGCCTTGGCCAGGTCCTTGCTCGTGAAGTAGCGTACGTTGCGCGGCGTGTCCTCGGCATACACGATGACCAGCTCGTCGTTGTAGTCCTCGGTCACCTGCGATTCGTCCGGGTCGAAGCCGCGCGCCTTCGACATGGTCCTGGCCTCTTCCACCCACCCGCGATCCTTGATGATGGGCACGATGTTCTTCGGATCGAGCGGCACGCCGTCCGAGTCGATCGACTCCACCCACGCGGCAACGCGGCGCTCGATGAGTTCCTGGCGCGCATCGGGATCGGACTGGTATTCCTTGAAGGCATTATCGAGATAGGCCGTCGAATCGGTGCCGTCCGGGTGCGTGATGCGCAGGTGCAGCGGCTCGACGATGTCGACCTTGTGGCCCGGGACCGCGGCGCGCAGCACGGTGGCGAATTCCTGGGTGAAGGCTTCCTTCGACAATGCGGCCAGTGCAGCCAGCGGCAGCAGGGCCGATGCCAGGTACACGGCGATCCAGCGCGTTCGAGTAGTTAGCATGGAACGCCCCGCGTCAGGTAGTCGAGCGGCCGAGCATGTAGGCGATGACCACGCCCAGCACGATCGCGGGCACGATGAACCCCGCCTTGGTCTTCACCGGAATGCACATGGCGACGAGTCCGGAAAAGATGGCAAACATGGCCGAGCCGAGCGCACCCATCGCCCACTCTTCCTTCGGCAGGAACAACACGAAGAACATGTAGACGGGAAAACCGATCGCCGCCGTCCACAGGAATCGTGCGCCCACGGACGGTTTCGAACCGGCATCGTCAGCAGCATCGGCCACGGGTGCCTTGGTCGGCGCGTAAGGATTGTCATCGGCCATTGTTGTTCTTCACTCAGAGACCCAGTTCGCTCAGCCCTGGATGATCATCCGGTCGTCGCCCCAGCGGCCAGCGGAATTTCCGTTCGGGCTCGGTGATCGGCAGGTCGTTGATGCTCGCGTGCCGGCGGCGCATGAGTCCCAGGTCGTCGAACTCCCAGTTCTCGTTGCCGTAGGAGCGGAACCAGTGGCCGGAGTCGTCGTGCCACTCGTAGGCGAAACGCACGGCGATGCGATTGCCCTCGCAGGCCCAGACCTCCTTGATGAGGCGGTAGTCGAGCTCGCGCGCCCACTTGCGCTTCAGGAATTCGACGATGGCCGGGCGGCCCGAGAAGATCTCCGCGCGGTTGCGCCAGGCGCTATCCACCGTGTACGCCAGCGAGACGCGCTCCGGGTCGCGCGAGTTCCAGGCATCCTCGGCGGCGCGCGCCTTGACGGCCGCCGTTTCGCGCGTGAATGGCGGAAACGGCGGGCGTCCTTGCGCGGCTGTGTTCATCGCATCAGAAATGCTTGGTGAACGTCAGGCCGATGGTGCGAGGCAGGTTGGTGATCGTGTACGGCTGCAGGCCGCACAGCGGCGTCGACAACGGCGGGATGCCGTCGTCCGGCGTATCCGGCTGGTAGATGCCGCACTGAGTGGTACGCCCGATCTCCGCACGCTCGTCGAAGGCGTTCTTGATGAACAGCTCCAGGCCCCAGTCCTCGTTGTCGATGCCGGCCGCGAAGTCGACGATGCTGTACGACGGGGCCTTGCCCAGGAGTTCGCGCTCCGCCGTGCGCAGGTCGGACCAGGCCGAACCCTGGTACACCCAGGCCGCCTGGAAGTGCGCGTTCTGGTTGCCCATCGGGAACTCGAAGCGTCCCACGGCGTTGCCCTTGAACTTCGGCTGCACGGGCAGTTCCTGTCCCTTCGGCGCCTGCACGTACGTGCCCTCCGGCGCGTCCGGATCGCTGCAATCCGTGACCGGCTGGCCGACGCGAGGATCGTCGGCCCCGACTTCTTCCTCGCGGAACGTCACGCCGCAGTAGTCCGCCGTGGTCTTGGCATCGAGCCACGACATGGCGCTCGACAAGGTGAACGAATCGCTCACGGCCCAGACGATGTCGGTCTCGAAGCCCTTGATGCGGGCCTGGCCGGCATTGCGGATCTCGGTGAGCCCGTTCGCGCCGAGGAACGAGTACTGGAAGTCGTCCCAGTCATCCTGGAACAACGCGCCGTTGATGCGCACCCGGTTGCCGGCGAACGTGGTCTTGAAGCCCAGCTCGTAGTTGGTGAGGAAGTCCGAGTGGTAAGGCGGCACCGTGCCGCGGCGATTGATGCCGCCCGGGCGGAAACCCTCGGACCAGGTGGCATACAGCATCACGTCGTCGGTGGCATGGTAAGTGACGTTGAGGCGCTTGGTATCGCCGTCTTCCTTCACGGTCTTGTCGAGGTTGAGGCAGGGCGCGGTGCGGAACGGCGCCGGATCGAAGCACTGCGATTCACCGGTCATGCCGCTGAACACCGCGCTGTAGCCAAAGAAGCCCTTGAGCGAGTTCTCCGACTCGAAGAACCTGATGCCCGCGGTCGCCGACAACTTGTCGGTGATGTCGAAGGTGAACTCGCCGAAGATCGCGTCGTCCTTGTCGGTGCGCTCCTGGTCGGTGAGCCAGAGGGTGTCGGTGTTGCCGGGCACTTCGAAGCTGTCGATGATGTTCGCCACCTGGTAGTCCTGGCGGATGCCGTGGCCCTGCTTCTGCGTGAACAGGCCGGCCGTCAGGCGCCAGCGGTTCTCGGAGGGCGAGCTGATGCGCAACTCGTGGCTCTGCTTCTTGTAGCGGTCGCTGCCATCGATGAACTGCGAAGGATCGATGAGCACGTAATCGTTGTCGTACATCGACATGCCGTACTGGCAGCACGAGTCGTAGAAGAACGAGTAGTCGGAATAGTCGCTCTCCGTGTCGTCGTCGCGCTTGAGATAGGCGCCCGCGTAGGTCAGGTCCCAGTTGCCGATCTTGCCTTCCAGCGTGAGTGCGGCCTGCACCCACTTGTCCTCGATGCTCTCCGGCAAGGCATGCGCGACCTTGAGATCGCCTTCCAGGGGATCGAAGGCGAACGTGCCATTCGCCTTGGTCTTCTGCGCCATGATCGTGGGCGTCAGCGTCCAGTTGTCGTTCAGGTTGATGCCGAGCGCGATGCGCGCGCCGGTCTTGCTCCAGTCGTTGTAGTCATCTTCGACACGGTCGCTGTTGTCGACCGCAATGTTCGAGCTCGGGAACACGCGCGACGAGAGCACGTTGTCGATGTAGCCGGGTTCGTGCTTGTGCCAGCCGACCAGGCGGATGGCCGCTTTCTCGCCGATCGGCACGTTGACGAAGCCCTGGCCGACATACCCCAGGCCGCCTTCCATCGTGCTGCCCGTGAGTTCGAAGCCGGCGTCGAAGGCATCCGGATCGGGCTTGTTGGTGATGATGCGGATGGTGCCGGCCTGCGAGCTCGCGCCATACAGCGTGCCCTGCGGTCCGGCGAGCACTTCGACTCGCGCCACGTCGTAGACCTGTATGTCGAGCGGGCCCTGGATGGTGGTGATCGGCTGCTCGTCGAGATACACGCCCACCGATGGCAACGGGCCGGAGTGGTTGGCGTTCTCGCCGCTGGCGACGCCACGCATGTAGGGACGCGCGAAGCCGGGGCCGCCCGTCTGGTATGAAACGTTGGGCAGGAACTTCACGTAGTCGCTGAAATCGTCGACCTTGAGTTCCTGGAGCTGCTGCTGGCCGATGGCCTGGATGGACAGCGGCACGTCCTGCAGGCTCTCGCTGCGCTTCTGCGCGGTGACCAGGACTTCTTCGAGTCCAGCCTCTTCCGATTGTTGTGCGTGCGCGACGCCGAAGCCCGCGAGCACGGCGCCGGCGTACGGCAGTGAACGTTTGATGGCAGCGGCAAGAGCGGAATTGTTAGACGTCATGACACTCCCCGGATCTGTTATTGGGGACAGACTTCAAGTCTGTCGCCTCTTGCGCCGGAGTGTATGCCAGACGCCACGGAATCAAAACTCCGGGGTAGCGGGATAGGCCTCGAGGACGCGCCCAAGCGACGACTTCAGGGGGTCGAGCCACGGTTCGTAGTGCCGCCATTGCTCCAAACCGTCGCGATAGATGGGCTGGCGCACCTGTTCGGAGCTTGCGGTCCGGACCGCGCGCTGGTTTTCGTGGAATTTCAGCACGCCCTCCTCGAAAGGCAGGCCGCAATAGTCGAGCAACCGGCGAACTTCGCCCTCGGTGTCCTCGACCATGCGTTCGTAGAACACCCGGTGCACCCGGCCGGGCAACACCTGGTCGAAATGCGCCATGAGCTCGACGTAGTCGGCGTAGTAACGGCCGAGCTCGTGCAGGTCGTAGGTGAAGTTCTGCCCGCGGGCGAAATGCTGCTTGTAGCAGGAGAACCCGCAACCCAGCGGATGGCGGCGCGCATCGATGATCTTCGCGTTCGGCAGGATCAGGTGGATCAATCCGACGTGCACAAAGTTGTTGGGCATCTTGTCGATGAAATACGGCGCCGGTGTCTTGCGCTGGATGCGCGTCTGCGACATGTACTGCTCGCCGAGCGCCTGCAGCTCGTCGCGCGAGAATTTCTCCAGCGCTCGCGGATAGGCGCTGCCCTCGGCGCGCGACGTGCGGCGGCCGATGGCGCGCGCGATGGTCGTGATGTCGGGCAGTTCCTGGGTGCCCTCCACCGCCGAATGCGACGCCAGGATCTGTTCTATGAGCGTCGAACCCGCCCGCGGCAGCCCGACGATGAAGATGGGATCGGGCGCAGCGCAGCCGGCCCCCGCGCGCCCTGCGAAGAACTCGCGGGTGAAGAGCCGCCGGGACCGTTCCACGTGCGCCGCATTGTCGCGGGCGTCGTAGCGGATCAGCTTGCGGCGCAGCGAGTTGCCCTGGTGATAGTGCTCGAAGGAGCCGGAGTAGTCGCCGGCGTCCTCCAGCGCCTTGCCCAGCGAAAAATGGAAGTGATACCGGTCATCGTTGGTGAGGTCGTTACGCCCGAGCTGCTCGCGCATGGTGGCGATCTCGGCCTCGGTGAACCGGAAGGTCTTGAGATTGGCCAGGCTCCACCAGACTTCACCGAAATGCGGCGCCAGCTCGATGCAGCGCCGGTAGGCCTCGATGCTCTCGGCGTTCTGGTTGGCGGTCTTGAGGGCGTGGCCCAGGCTCATCCACACCTTGGGTTGCCGCGGATACTCGGCGAGCACCGCGCGGTAGATCCGGATGGAAGGCTCGTAGTCGCCGGTACGGCCCAGGATCGCCGCCTTGAGGTTGCGCAATCCCGGGTTTCCGGGATCTTCCTCGAGCAGGAAATCCGCTTCCCGGAGCGCTTCGGTCCACTTGTTGTTCCGATGCAGGATCATGGCGTAGTTCTGCCGCGCCATGCGGAAACCCGGCGCGAGGTCCACGCAGCGCTTCAGCAGCGTCTCTGCATCGATCGTGCGGCCGATGCGCGCCGCCACTTCCGCCAGCATGCGGATGGCCACCACGTCGGTGGGGTGGCGCTTGAGGTGCTCGCGCAGGACCTCTTCCGCATCCGGGATGCGGTTCTCGAGCAGGGCAAGCGCCGCCGCCATGAGCTGCGGATCGCGCGTGGAATGGCGCAGCTGCTGCGCGAAGGCTTCGTCGGCGGCCTCGCGCATCTCGAGCGCCGAGTAGTGATCGCCCAGCGCGCGCCAGGCTTCGTGCAGCTCGGGCTTGAAATGCACCGCGCGGCGCAGCGCGGCGATGGCCTCCTCGCCCTTCCCCAGCCGGCCCAGCGCCAGGCCCGACAGCTGCAACGCGTCGGCCTGGTCCGGCTGCACCCTGAGGATCTCGGCGGCCTGCTCGGCCGCGGCCGCCGGGTCGCGCTCGAGCAGCCGCGCGCCGTGGCGCAGCGCGACCTCGAGTGTGCCCAGCGGTTCGGCCGGCGTGTTCACGCTAACTACCTCGTCAGTGCTTCTTCGCCGACAGGTCCTTCACCAGCGTGTACCAGAACGCCAGGCTGTCGTAGAAGGACTGCACGCCGAGGCGCTCGTTGAGGCCGTGCGAGAACTCGTCCTTGCCGCGCATGAAATTGCCGTCCACGCCGTAGGTCGGAATGCCGATGGAGCGGAACACCAGGCCGTCGGTGGCGCCCGAGGTCTGCGACGGAACCACGCTCACGCCCGGATGAATCTTGTTCACCGCGCGTTTCACGGCCTGGAGCACCGCGGGATTCAGCGGTGAGGCATCGCTCGACAGCGGCTCGCCCACCAGC
>DASUGK010000030.1:0-82310 GCA_036274075.1 Steroidobacteraceae bacterium
TTGCTGATGGGTGTCATCGCTCAGCTGCGCAGCGGAGTGCGCTTGAACCAATGACGCCCGCGTGAGACGAACAGCAGCCAGAGGACGACGAGACTCAAAGCGAATCCCACGCCCATCTGGATCTTCGCGAGCATGGGCGCGGATTCCATCACGCTCATGACCGTGCGATTCGTGGTCACGACTATCCCGATCACCATGAACACCAGCACGACCATTCGCGCCCAGTTTCGTCCCACGTAGATCTTGTAGTAGAGCCAGCACAGGATGGCGAGTGAGAAGGCCTGGCTGCCCAGGAATCCGCCGAGGGTCTGGAGTTTCGAGTAGTAGTCCCATGACAGCAGGACTACGACCACTCCGAGGCCATAGTTGATGAAGGCCAGCCAGATCGCCGCCATGATTTCATTCGGACGCTCCATGGGCACCAGCGCCGGGTCCGAATCGACCACGGGGGTCTTGGGTGGGGCGTAAGGATTGTCACTCACGACGGAACCTCCTCGGGTCAATATCCCAGCGCCAGGCCGGTATTCCGGCGCGGATCGATGGCGCCGTAGAACTTGTTGGCACCCACGGGCGCGGCGTCGAGCGCCGGTGCGCCGATCAGTATGGCGGCGACGTGGTTGTCGGGCTGTGGCACCGTCAGCTTGTGGCCCATCGACGTGAGCAATGCCGTCGTGTCGGGGCTCAAACCGCGCGTTTCGACGAAGGTTTCTTCGGGCAACCATTGCTGGTGGAAGCGTGGCGCGTCCACTGCCTCCTGGATGTCCATGCGGTAGTCGATGACGTTGAGCATGGTGTGCAGGATGGCGGTGATGATGCGGCTGCCGCCGGGAGTGCCGAGGATCATCCAGGGTTTGCCGTCGCGCAGCACGATGGTGGGTGTCATCGAGCTCAGCGGCCGCTTGCCGGGCTCAATCTTGTTGGCCTCGCCCTGCACCAGCCCGTAGAGATTCGGCACGCCGGTTTTCGACGTGAAATCGTCCATCTCGTTGTTGAGCAGCACGCCGGTACCCGAAGCCGTGACACGCGCGCCGAACCAGTCGTTGAGCGTGTAGGTCACCGAGATGACATTGCCGAACCTGTCGGCGATGGAGTAGTGAGTCGTGTGCGTGCCCTCGCGCATTTCGATGCCCGGCTCGAGCGTCCTGGAGTTGCCGGCGCGCTGCGTGTCGATCCGCGCGCGGATGCCCTCGGCGTACTTCTTGTCGAGCAATTGCTCGAGCGGGTTCGTCACGAAGTCGGGATCGCCCAGCAGGAAGTTGCGATCCACGTACGAATGCCGCATGGCCTCGATCTCGACGTGCACCGCGCGCGCCGAGCCCCAGCCGTACGTCGACAGGGGATAACCCTCGAGGATGTTGAGCATTTCGCACAAGACCACGCCGCCGGAGCTCGGCGGCGGTGCGGACACGACGCGGAATCCGCGGTAGTCGCACTCGAGTGGCGGCATCTCGCGCACCTTGTACGCGTCGAGGTCGGCCTGCGTGAGGATGCCGCCGCCGGCCTTGCTGGATGCCACCAGCGCCGCGGCCGTCTCGCCCTTGTAGAAGCCATCCGCGCCGCGCGCCGAGATGTTGCGCAAGGTGCGCGCCAGGTCGCTTTGCACGAGTTTCCGGCCTACCTCGAACGGCTGTCCGCGGTTCAGGAAAATGGCGGCGGTCGGCGCGTCCTTGCGGAAGTCCTCGGTCCCTTCGCGCAGCATGTCGACGTCGCCCTGTTCGAGCACGAAGCCCTGCGCTGCGAGGCGTATCGCCGGCGCGATCAGCCTGGCGCGCGGCATCGTGCCGTATTTCGCGCGCACGTACTCGAGGCCGGCCACGGTGCCCGGCACGCCGACGGCGAGATGCCCGCGCGTGCTCGAGCCGGGGATGACGTTGCCATCCTTGTCGAGATACATGTCGGCCGTGGCGGCCAGCGGCGCCGTTTCGCGGAAGTCGATGAAGGTCCTGTGGCCGTCGGCCAGCTGCAGCGTGATGAATCCACCGCCGCCGAGATTGCCGGCGGCGGGATACACGACGGCCAGTGTGTAGCCCACGGCAACGGCCGCGTCGATGGCATTGCCGTTCCGCTTCAGCACCTCGACGCCGACCCGGGTGGCCTTCGACTGGGCCGTCACCACCATGCCATTCGGCGCGGCCACCGGCGTGGCCGAGGCGCCGTACGCGACGTGGGTGCAACAGACGAGGAGGGCGAGCAGGCGAACTAGTGGGACTTTGCGCATGCCTCCCAGTCTACTCATTGAAATGGGGTCAGACCCCATTTCCTAGCAAATGGGGTCTGACCCCATTTTGAGGGTGTGGCCCTGGCAGATCTGGCGGAGGTAGCGCGGGAAGTCGAGGTCGAGCATCTGCCGCAGGCGGTCGGCCACGGTTTCCAGGTCGGCGGTGATCGAGGTCGGTGGCGGGCGGTGCGAGGCGAACAACAACACGTTGAGCTCGCCGCTGACGGAAACCAGCAGCGCACGCTCACCGAATTCCGCGGCCGCCTGCCTGATCACGGTCGAATAGCGCTCGGTCTTGCCCCAGAAGTTCATCACCAGCACGCCGCGCTCCGTCAGCCGCCGCGCGGCGATCTCGCAGAAGCGCGTGTCACCCAGTGACTCGGCGACGCCATCCTCGTCGAAGGCATCGATCAGCAACGCGTCGATGGGCGTTTCGTGGTTGGCCAGGTAACGCACGCCGTCGTCGTGCACGACGCGGAAGCGCTCGTCGTCGCGCGGGATCTGGAACTCGTCGCGCAGGGCGATGACCTCTGCGTCGATCTCAACCGCGGTGATCCGGGTCTTGGGCAGGTTGCGGTAGCAGAATTTCGCCAGCGATCCACCGCCGAGGCCCAGCATGACGATGTGCCGGGGATTCGGATTCAGCAGCAGGAACGCCATCATCTTGCGCGTGTACGGCGCGACCAGTGAATCGGGTTCACCCAGCAGCATCGCGCTCTGCGTGGCGTCCTGCGTGAAGTGCAGGCGGCGTTCTTCACCGGTTTCGAAAATATAGGGCCGTGTCATTCCCTCGCGGCCGGCGCGCTGGGCGAGAGCCGCCGCCTCGCTTTCGCCCTGCCGTCGCGGAACGCGCACCACGCCGGGCTGGCAGAGCCAGGGACTTTCGAGTTCGATGAATTCCGGCGGCGGAGCTGGCTTCGGCTTCACTTGCCGTTCCGGTTGGAAATCGCCGTGAGGATGCCGGCGAGGATGCGATTCGGATGCGGTGGACAGCCGGGAACGGCGACATCGACGGGGATGATGTTCGACACGCGCCCGGCGCTGGCATAACTCTCGCCGAAGACGCCACCATCACAACCGCAGTCACCGACGGCCACGACCAGCTTGGGATCCGGCGTCGCGTCGTAGGTGCGGCGCAGTGCGGTTTCCATGTGACGCGACACCGGCCCCGTGACCAGCAGCAGGTCGGCATGGCGCGGGCTGGCGACGAAACGGATGCCCAGCCCCTCGATGTTGTAGACCGGATTGTTCAGCGCATGGATCTCGAGCTCGCAGCCGTTGCAGGAGCCGGCGTCGACCTGGCGGATGCACAAGGCGCGGCCGACGATCTCGCGGATCTGCGCCTGCAGTGATTCCCGCAGGCGCAGCGCCTCCTCGGGCGGCGGCGCCGTTTCGGTCACGATGCCAATGCGGCAGATCTGTTGGAATGTCTTGAGCATGGTCAGAGATCGTGGCCGCTGTAGGAAAGATTGAACGACTTATTGATCAGCGGGAAATCCGGCACGATGTTGCCGATGATCGCGTGTTCGAGCACCGGCCAGTTCTGCCAGGACGGATCATGCGGATGGCAGCGGCGGATGCCGCCGTCGTCCGATGTCTCGAGCGCCACGAGCGTCGGGCCGCGCCAGCCCTCGACCAGGCCGAGTCCCAGCGCGCGCCGGTCGGGAGGTGCGAACGCTGTGCGGCTCGGGCCGCCGGGAAGATCGCGAACGATCGCGCCCACGAGTCGCAGCGATTCGCGCAATTCGTCGAAGCGCACCGCCACACGCGCCATCACGTCGCCGTCGAGGCTCGATGCCTTGCGCACGGCCAGCGTGTCGTAAGGCGCGACGGGGCTGTCGACGCGCAGGTCGTAGGCCTGGCCGCTGGCGCGGCCGGCCAGCCCGCAGAGCCCGAGCCGCGACGCGAGCTTGGGATCGACCGTCCCCGCTCCCGCGAAGCGGTCGCGCACGCCGGCGTGCGAATCGTAGATTTGCCGCAGCGTGGCGGATTCCCCGGTGATTTCATCGGCGCAGCGCGCCAGGCCCAGCAATTCTTCCGCGCCGGGATTGTGGGCAATACCGCCGGGCACCACGGCGTCGAGCAGATATCGCTGCCCGAATACTTCCGCGCCGGCACGCAGCCACGTCTCCTTGAGGCGCGAGAACTGCGCCAGCCCGAAGGCGAAGCCGGCGTCGTTGCCGAGCGCGCCGAGGTCCCCGAGGTGATTGGAAATCCGCTCGTACTCGAGCGCCAGCGCGCGCAACCAGCAGGCGCGCGCCGGCACGTCGACACCCGCGATGCCTTCGAGCGCCTGGCAATACGCCCACGAGAAGGCCACCGCGGAGTCGCCCGACACGCGTGCCGCGAGGCGATGGCCATCGCCCGAGCGCAGCGAGCAGAAGCGCTGTTCGATGCCCTTGTGCACGTAACCCAGCCGCTCCTCGAGCTTCAGCACCTTCTCGCCGACCACCGAGAAGCGAAAATGCCCGGGCTCGATGATGCCGGCATGCACCGGCCCGACCGCGATTTCGTGCACGCCCTGGCCTTCGACGCGCACGAATGGATAGGTGTCGATGCCGGCCGGCGCGGGCGTCGCCTCGCCCGCACCCGAGAGCGGCAGGTAGTCCGCGGGCCACGCGGCATGGCGCAACCAGGGACGCTGGTCGAGGTCGCGTGCGCGTACGCCGTTGAGATCCGCCGCGGCGCGCTGCATGCGCGCGGCCGCGGGGAACAACTCGGCGAGACTGGGGTAGGTCGCCGACGCGTCGGCGAGTTCGAGCGCCAGCAGCGGCAGCGTCGATTCGCGCCCCATCAATGCATAGACGGTGACGGGGCGGGAGCCCTCGGCCCATAGTGCAAGCAGGCGACCGCCACCGGCCGCCACGTCCTGCGCACAGGCCAGCCAGGTGTCGATGGTGACGTCGATGCGCAGCGCGCCCGCAGGCCCGGGCACAGGCCGCGCATTTTCCAGCCAACGGCGCAGCGGCACGTCAGTGTCCCTCGATCAGGCTGGCCGCGAGCCTGAACCAGTCGGCGAGCCACGGTGGAATGAAAACGCCCAGCACGAGCACCAGTGCCAGGTGGGTGAACACCGGCAGCAATGCCGGCGGATGCGGCAGGCGTTTCGCGCTGGTCTCGCCGAACACCATGGGCTGCACGCGGCGGAAGATGGCGGCGAAGGCGACACCGAGCGCCAGCAGCAGGATGGGCGTCGCCCAGGGTTGCTCGCGCATGGCGGAGGTCAGGATGAGGAATTCGCTGGCGAATACGCCGAACGGTGGAATGCCGAGGATGGCCAGCGAGCCCAGCATCAGTCCCCATCCCACGGTCGGGCTCAGCGTGATCAGTCCGCGGATCTCGTCCATGACCTGCGTGCCCGCCTTCTGCGCCGCGTGGCCCACCGCGAAGAAGATGGCGGACTTGGTGAGCGAGTGCACCGTCATGTGCAGCAGCGCGGCGAAGTTCGCCACTGCGCCACCCATGCCGAAGGCGAAGGTGATGATGCCCATGTGCTCGATGGACGAGTAGGCGAACAGTCGCTTGATGTCCCGCTGTCGCCACAGGAAAAAGGCCGCCAGCACCACCGACACCAGACCGAAGCCCATCAGCATATGCGAGGGCAGCGAGGAATCGAGTGCGCCCTCGACCAGCACCTTGCAGCGGACCACGGCGTAGATCGCGACGTTGAGCAGCAGTCCCGAGAGCACCGCCGAGATGGGCGTGGGACCTTCGGCGTGCGCGTCGGGCAGCCAGTTGTGCAGCGGCGCGAGGCCCACCTTCGTGCCGTAACCCACCAGCAGGAACACGAAGGCCAGGCTTAGCACGGTGGGCTCGAGCTGTCCCTTGACCGTGTTCAACTCGGTCCACAGCAGCGCGCCCATGCCTTCCGCGCCGAGGATTTTCTCCGACGCGAAGTACAGCAGGATGGTGCCGAACAGCGCCTGCGCGATGCCGACGCCGCACAGCACGAAGTATTTCCAGCCGGCCTCGAGGCTGGCCGGCGTGCGATACAGCGTCACGAGCAGCACCGTCGACAAGGTCGCCGCCTCCATCGCCACCCACATCAGGCCCATGTTGTTGGTGGTGAGCGCCACCAGCATGGCGGCGATGAACAGCTGGTACATGCTGTGGAACAGCCGCAGCTGCGCGGGCCCGACCCGGCCGTGCTCACGCTCGATGCGCATGTACGGGCGCGAGAAGAACGCGGTGGTCAGGCTCACGAAGGAAGTGAGCGCCACCAGGAACACGTTGAAGGGATCGATGAAGAACTGGGCCTGGGCGACGATCAGGTTGCCTTCGCCGATGACGCGCGCAGTGAGCGCGCAGGCGGCCACGAACGTGGCGAAGCTAACCGCGGCGTTGGCCTCGGGCGCCCACGAGCGCGCCCCGAACACGGCGAGCAGCAGCGCGCCGGCCACGGGGATGGAGATCAGCAGCAGGATTTCCACGCTACCGGTCCTCCCGCAGGTTCTCGAGGTGATGCAGGTCGAGGCTGTCGAACTGCTCGCGGATCTGGAAGAAGAACACGCCCAGCACCAGCATCGCGACCAGGATGTCGAGCGCCACGCCGAGCTCGACGATCATGGGCATGCCGTACGTGGCGCTCATCGCGCCGAAGAACAGGCCGTTCTCCATCGACAGGAATCCCACCACCTGCGACATGGCCTTGCGCCGCGTGATCATGGTGAGGAAGGCCAGCAGCACCACGGCAATGGCGATGCCGATCGAACTGCGCGTGGTGGTGGTGGCGAGCTCGGAGATCGGCTGCGCCAGGCCGAAGGCGAAGATCACGATCAGCAGCCCCACCAGCATGGTGCCGGCGATGTTCAGCAGCGGCTCGCTGTCCCAGTACACGCCGAGGCGACGGATCAGCCGGTGCAGCAGCCACGGCAGGAAGATTGCCTTCAGCCCCAGCGTCATCGCGGCCGACACGTACATGTGGCCCTTGCCGGTGCGCCAGGCCAGCAGCAGCGTCGCGGAGGCCAGCAGCAGTCCCTGCAGTGCCAGCAGGTTCACCATGGTCACCACGCGCCGCTGCGACAGCATGGCGAACGAGGTCAGCAGCAGCAGCGCGGCGAATGTGTTCAGCAACTGCATGTCGAGCGTGGGTGCGTTCATCATGAGCCCAGCAGCAGGTGGACGAGCAGGCCGAGGACGGCGAACAGGAAGGCGGTGGCGAGGAATTCCGGCGCGCGGAAGATGCGCACCTTGGCCGACACGGTTTCCAGTGCCGCGAGCAGGAAGCCCGCGGCGGTGAGCTTGAGCAGCAGCAGCGGCAGCGCGGCCAGCAAGGCCACGGGTCCCGGCGATTCTCCGGTCACGAGTCCCCAGGGCAGGAACAAGGCGAAGCCGATGCACGCGTAGTTCAGCAGCTTCAATGCCGCGGACCATTCCATCATCGCCAGGTGCCGCGCCGAGTACTCGAGCAGCATGGCCTCGTGGATCATGGTCAGCTCGAGATGCGTGGCGGGATTGTCGACCGGGATGCGCGCGTTCTCCGCGAGCAGCACCAGCAGGAAGGCCACGGCGGTGAAAGCCAGGCTCGGGTACAGGCCCAGCTCGCGGGTCGCGATGTTCTCGGAGATCGCGGGCAACGCGGTGCTGGCGCAGATCAGCGAGGCGAGGAAGATCACCATCAGCAGCGCGGGCTCGGCCAGGAATCCCACCAGCATCTCGCGGCGCGCGCCGAGGCTGCCGAAGGCCGTGCCCACGTCCATGGCGGCGAGCGACATGAACACGCGCGCGGTGGCGAACAATCCGACCAGCGCGATGGCATCGGCGGCATTCGAGAACGGCAGGCGCGTACCCAGCGAGGGAATGATGGCCGCCGCGCAGGCCATCGTGCCGAACACCACGTAGGGGGCGACGCGGAACAGCGGCGACGCATTGCTCGCGACCACGGCGTCCTTGTGGAACAGCTTGCGGATGCCCCGGTACGGCTGCAGCACGCTGGGCGCCGAGCGGTTCTGCAGCCAGGCCCGGCACTGGTTGATCCAGCCGACGAAAAGTGGCGCCAGCAGCAGCGCCACGATCACTTCCAGCACCTGGGTGGACCAGTGGAGCGCGTTCACAGCACGAACACCAGCAGCAGCAACAGCGTCGCGAAGCTGTAGAGCAGGTAGGTGGCGATCCGGCCCTGCTGCAGCCAGGCCAGCGACTCCGCGACTCGCTGCACGAGGTTGGCCAGCGGCAGGTACAACATCTGCCACAACCGGTCGCCGATCTCGACGCGATAACGCGGTGCGCGGTCGAAAGGCGTCGGCAGCTCGCGCTGCATGGCGAAGAACGACGTGAAGATGTGGCGTATCGGCTGGCCGAAGCCCTCAGCGGTGTCCTGCATGCGCGCATCCTGGCGCGCGAACCCGCAGTCCCAGGCCGGGCCGCGACGCACGCGCCGGTGGTAGAAGCGGCTGACGATGAACAGGATCAGGAGTACGGTACCGACGATGGCCGCCATGAACACCAGCGGCGCATAACCCGCCTGCCGCGCCGGCACGGGCACGAAGTGCCACCAGCTCGAGGCGGGCGTGTCGGGAGCGAAGCCGAGTTGCGTGGGGACCTGCGCGAGCAGAGCGACCACCTGCGACGGCAGCAGGCCCAGTGCCACGCAACCCAGCGCCAGCCAGGCGAGGCCGGCGCGTTCCAGCCAGCCCGCGTCATGGGCGTCGGCCAGTGCTGCCTCGCGAGGCTGGCCCAGGAAGACGACGCCGAAGAATTTCACCATGACGTAGGCGGCCAGCGCGGCGACCAACGCGATGACCGCGGCGCCGAGCGGCAACAACATGTTCACGAAGGTCTGGGGCACTTCGTGCGCCGACAGGAACGCCTGCAGCAGCAGCCACTCGGATACGAAGCCGTTGAGCGGTGGCAATCCGGCCAGCGCCAGCGCGCCGACCAGCGTCAGCCACGCCACCCAGGGCATGCGATGGATCAATCCACCCAGCCGGCCCAGGTTGCGTTGACCGGTGGCGTGCAGCACCGAACCGGTTCCCAGGAACAGCAGGCTCTTCATGAAGGCGTGGTTGATGGCGTGGTAGAGCACGGCCACCAGCGTGAGCGCCGCGATCGCCGGCATGCCGACACCATGGAACACCACGGCGAGTCCCACGCCCGTGAACAGCACGCCGAGGTTCTCGATCGAGGAGAACGCCAGCAGGCGCTTCATGTCGGTCTGCGCCGCCGCGAACACCACGCCGTATACCGCGGTGAACAGGCCGATGCCGAGCGGCAGCAGGCCCCACCACCACGCGGGATCGCCGAGCAGGTCGAAGGTGATGCGCAACAGGCCGTACAACGCGGTCTTCAGCATCACGCCGCTCATGAGCGCCGACACGGGCGAGGGCGCCGCCGGGTGTGCCTCGGGAAGCCAGACGTGCAGCGGCACGAGACCGGCCTTGGCGCCGAAGCCGAACAGCGCCAGGCAGAACGCCACGCTCGCCCAGGCCGGCGACAGCGACGCGCCCCGCATGGCGTCGAAGGTGAACTGCCAGCTGCCGCCCTGCAGCACGCCGAACGACAGCAGGATGGCGATCGCACCCAGGTGCGCGATCAGTAGATAGATGAAGCCGGCGGCGCGGATCTCCGCCAGGCGGTGCTGCGTGGTCACGAGGAAGTACGACGAGAGCGCCATGGTTTCCCAGGACACCATGAACGCGTAGGCGTCGTCGGCCAGCAGCACGAATCCCATGCTCGCGAGGAAGAAGTGGTATTGCAGGCACATCAGGCCGGGCAGCGTGCCTTCGCCGCTGCGGAAGTAACCCGCGCCGAACAGCGAGATGCCGGCGGAGGCCGCGCCCAGCAGGAACAGGAATACATTGCCGAGCGCGTCGAGCCGCAGGTGGGCGGGAAGGTCGGGCAGGCCGAGTGGCAGCGTCAGCCGTTCCACCGGGCCGGCCATGCCGAGCAGCGCCAGGGCGGCGATGCCGAGCCCGATCAGCGCGCCGAGAGGAAACAGGAAGCGGCGTACCAGCGCAATGCTGGCGGGGCGCACCAGCCCGACCACGCCGATGCAGGCCCAGGCCACCAGCAGCCAGACCATCGCAATGAGTACCGACACCGAGCCCACGGCACTAGTGTTGCAGGATGCGAGTCAAATGTGAATACTATTATCATCTGATGCACATAGCGCCCGGAGGCGGATTCGCTTGGCAATGGAAGAACGCACCGCGCGGCTCACGATCCTCATCGACCCACGCAAGAAGGCGGTTTTCGAGCGTCTTTGTGCCGAGGAAGACGCCACCCCATCGCAGGTGGTGCGGCGCCTGCTGCGCGCCTACATCGAGTCCCGTACGGGGAAACCGTGGTCGCCGGAAGGCGAGGGCAAGGCGGCGTCCCGCCGCAGGCAGAACTGAGCGCGATTCGCCGCGGCCGGCGCTGGTAGTCAGACCTGCGAGGCGGCCACGTCCTCGGCTGCGCCCGCGACTAACCACTGCACGTGGACGTCGTGGATCGCACCATCGGCGACCAGGTCGACGGTGTTGCGGCCCGGCTTCTGCACCTGCCCGTCGATGGTGAGCTGCAACAACGCCTTCGTTCCTGGCTGGCGATCCACCGTGATCACCCAGGGCGTGCCGCGGTGCAGGTAACGGATGGTGAATCCCGGCCATTCCGCGGGCACGCAGGGTGCGAGCAACAGCTGGTTGGCGCGCAGGCGGAAACCCAGGATCCACTCCAGGCCCGCACGGTACAGCCAGCCCGCGGAGCCGGTGTACCACGTCCAGCCGCCGCGGCCTTCGTGCGGCGCCTCCGAGTACACATCCGCGGCCACGGCGTAGGGCTCCACCTTGTAGCGCTGCGCATCCGCGCGCGAGGTGCTGCGGCGGATGGGATTGAGCATGCCGAACACTTCCATGGCGAGATCGGCCTTGCCCTGGATCGCGAGCGCGATCAGCGTCCACACGGCGGCGTGCGTGTACTGGCCGCCGTTCTCGCGGATGCCGCGCGGATAGGCCTTCACGTAGCCCGGTTCCTGCAGCGACTTTTCGAAAGGCGGAGTGAACAACAACGCCAGCGGAGGATCGCGCTTCAGCAAGTGCGCTTCGAGCGACTCCATCGCCCTGGCGGCGCGCGCCGGGTTGGCGGCCCCCGAGATCACGCTCCAGGACTGCGCGATGGCATCGATGCGGCACTCATCGTTCGCGGCCGAACCCAGCGGCGTGCCGTCGTCGAAGAAGCCGCGGCGATACCACTCTCCGTCCCAGGCGTGTTGCTCGAGCGCGGTGTGCAGGCGCGCGGCGGCTTCCGTCCACTCGGTCGCCAGGGTGTGTTCGCCGCGTTCGTGCGCGAACGGTGCGAACGCGGTGAGCGTGGCGTGCAGGAACCAGCCGAGCCAAACACTCTCGCCGCGGCCATGCTCGCCGACGCGGTTCATGCCATCGTTCCAGTCACCGGTGCCGATCAGCGGCAGGCCATGCGGTCCCATGTCGAGCGCACCGTCGAGGCCGCGACGGCAATGTTCGAACAGCGTGGCGGTTCGCACGCTGGGCGTCGGCTGGAAGAACTCGTCGTGGCGCTCGCGCGGCAGCGCCGGGCCCTCGATGAACGGTAGTTCGACATCGAGGATGCCGTGGTCACCGGTGAGCTGCACGTAGTGCGCGGTCACATAGGACAACCACACGCGATCGTCCGAGATGTGCGTGCGCACGCCCTGGCCGCTGTGCGGCAGCCACCAGTGCTGCACGTCGCCCTCGGGGAACTGGCGTCCCGCCGCGCGCAGGATCTGCTCGCGCAGCAGCTCCGGCTGCGCCAAGGCGAGCGCCATGGCGTCCTGCAACTGGTCGCGGAAACCATAGGCGCCGCTCGCCTGGTAGAACGCGGCACGCGCCCAGGTGCGGCAGGAAAGCGTCTGGTACAGCAGCCAGCCGTTCATCACGATGTCGAAGGCGCGATCCGGCGTTTCGACCTGCACGTGGCCGGCGAGCTCGCGCCAGTACCGGCGCGTGTTCTCGAGCAGCGCGTCGACGTCCGTGGCGCGATGCCGCGCGACCAGCTCGCGCACCACGCCGATGCGGTCCGCCTGGCCCGTCAACAGGATGAACTCGGTGGCCGCGCCCGGCGCGAGTTCGAAGCGGCTGCGCAGCGCCGCGCAGGGGTCGAGTGCCGGCCCGGTGCGCCCGGAGAATTTCCCGCCCAGGACCAGCGCCGCCGGCGCGTCGAGCGCGCCATGCCGTCCGAGGAATTCGCGCCGGTCGCAGGTCCATTCCTGCGCACGCGCCATGTCCATGAAGGCCAAGCCGGGGAAGGCGTGGTTCCAGGGATTGCGCGCCAGGAGCGTGCCGCTGTCGTCGCGATCGGTGATCACGTGCGGTGCGCTGCCCACGCGCGCCGGGCCCAGCACCCATTCGAGGTAGGCCGTCACGGACAAGGTCCGGTCCCGCGTGGAATCGTTGCGCACCCGCAGCCGTGAAATCTTCACCGGGTCCTCGCCGGCCACCATGTGCAGGAGCTCCAGGGAAAGCCCGTGCGAGCGCTGCTGGAACCGGGTGTAGCCCAGCCCGTGCGTGCAGGAGTAATGCCCGTGTTCGTGGCGGATGGGAGAGGGCGTGGCGCTCCACAATTCGCCGGAGTCCTCGTCGCGCAGGTAGATAGCCTCGCCGGGCCGGTCGGTCACCGGGTCGTTGCACCACGGCGTGAGCGCGTTCTCGCGGCTGTTGCGTGCCCAGGTGAATCCACCGCCCTCGGCGGAGACGTGGAAGCCGAAGTGGCGATTGGCGATGACGTTGATCCACGGCGCGGGCGTCGGTTGCGACGTGTTGATGGTGTACTCGGTGCCGCGCGCGCCGAAACCTCCCAGGCCATTGAAGAACTCGAGCTCGCGGGCGGACTCCGGGTCGGTGCTGGCCACGGTCATCGCCGTCGACGGCGGGCGCCGCGGCGGCCGGGGCGCGGGCACAGGCGTGGGCTGCAGGCGTTCCACCTGGTCGGCGAGGCTTCCCTGGTGGGCATTGAGCACCACGCGCGCCGCGCCGAGCAGCGCGCCGCGGATGTCCGGCGTGATGAGATCGCCGCGCAGGACGAATACCTTGCCGCGCGTGTCCGCGCCCGCGATGCGCGGCCGGCCCTGCGACACGCGCACCATGGTTTCGAGCGCCACCTGCAGGTCCTGCACGTAGGATGCGCCGCGTTCGTTGAGGATCACCAGGTCCACCGACAGCCGCTTGATGCCCCAGTATTCGTGCGCCTGCAGCAGCTGGCGCACCACCGGCAGATCGTCGGAGTTCTCCACCCGGATCAGCACGATGGGCAGATCGCCGGAGATGCCCTGCGACCACAGCGGTTGCGGGCCGGAGGCTCCCTGGCGGATGGCGTCCGCCGCGGCGCGCGCGGTGGCGTCGGCGAACAGGATCCGGCCTGCCAGTTGCTGGAACAGGTTGGCCTGTGATGCGTCGATGCCGAAGTGCCGCAGCTGCACCTGCGCCTGGGTCCAGGCCAGCGTGGCCGCGCGCAGGTACGCATTGGCGTCGCGATGCTTGTCCGCGATTTCCAGCACCTGCGAGCGCCCGTGCGCCACGCAGGTCCAGAATGCAATGCGCGCCGTGCCGTTGGCCGGCACGGTCAGCGTGTAGCGCAGCGCGAATATCGGGTCGAGCACCGTACCGACCGCGCCTGACAGTGTCCTTCCCTCGAGCATCGCGAGCGGCGTACGCAGTTCGCGTCCGCGGCCGATGAAACGCATGCGGTCGGTCTCGAATTCGGGGCCCGACGCGGCGCTGCCTTCGACCACGGCATGATGCGAGCACCAGACTTCGGGCTCGTCGGGCGCGCGCCGGCGCCGGTTGGCGAGCAGCAGGTTCTGGCGCGCCAGGAACTCGGTGCGCACGAACATCTTCGAGAACACCGGGTGCGCGATGTCGGCAGCCTGGGCGCCGAGCACCAGTTCCATGTACGACGTCACCTCGACGTCGCGCGGACGGCCCGAGGAATTGCTGATCGACACGCGCCGCACCTCGGCGTCGTCCTCCGGGGACACCTGCACCTCGAGCGTGGTGAGCAGGTCGCCGTCCGCGCGGACGATCGCGGCACGGTCTTCCGTGAAACTCGCTTCGTAGAACGTCGTCTGCACCGCGCAGGGCTGGTAGCCCGCCGACCAGGTTCGGCCGGTGTCGACGTCGCGCAGCAGGAAGTAGCTGCCGGTGTCGTCACGCGTCGGGTCCTCGCGCCAGCGCGTCACCGCGATATCGTTCCAGCGGCTGTAGCCGGATCCCGCGGCGCTGACCATCACCGAGTAGCGGCCATTGGAGAGCAGGTGGGTCTGCGGCGCCGAATCGTGTGGACTGGTGATGCGCCGCATCTCGGGCACCTGCGGATCGGTGGTGCGCGCCGCCGTGCCCACTTCCTCGGCGCGCGGATGCGCCACCGACACGTCGCGCGGCGTGCGTTCCTGCAGCAGCAGTTCGGTGGCCTGTATCGAGGCGTCGGAGTGGAAGCGCTGGCGCATGCGACCGTCGTTGAGCGCATTGGCGATGGCCACGATGCTCATGCCCTGGTGATGCGCCATGTAGCAGCGCACGTGCACGCATTGGGCCCCCTCGGGCACGCGGCTCGGCGTGAAATCCACCGCCTCGTAGAAACCATACCGGCCCTCGGCGCCGATCGCGGCCAGCGCCCGGTAGTTGGCCAGCGCCGCCTCGCCGTCGATCATGGCGGCGAGGCCCGTGGCGTAGGGCGCGACCACCTTGTTTTCCGACAGTCCGCGCTTCAGGCCCAGCCCGGGCACGCCGAAATTGGAGTACTGGTAAGTCAGTTCCAGGTCGCGCGCGTTGTATGCGGACTCGGAAACGCCCCAGGGCATGCGCAGCTCGCGGCCATAGGCCACCTGGCGCTTGACCACGAGCTGGCTGGTCTGCGCCAGCAAACTACCGTGCGGAGCGCGCAGCACCAGGTCGGGCATCAGGTACTCGAACATCGATCCCGACCAGGAGACCAGCGCGGCGCCGGCGCCGATGGGAGTGACGGTGCGCCCCAGCCGGAACCAATGGCGCGCGGGGATATCGCCCTTGGCAATGGCGACGAAGCTGGCGAGCCGCGCCTCCGAGGCCAGCAGGTCGTAACAGGAGGAGTCGAGCGTGCCGTCCGTGGCGCGATAGCCGATGGACAGCAGCTTGCGCTGCGTGTCGAGCAGGAAGCCGAACTGCATGGCGCGCGCGATGTCGAGCGCCTTGCGCGCCAGTGCCTCGAGGTGCTCGACGATGAAGCCGGCCGGGTCGCGCGCCAGCAGGTCGCTGCGCCAGCTGTCGATGGTGCGGCGTGTCGCTTCCACCCAGTAGACGAGGTCGATGTGCCGGTCCGCATGCGCCTCGTTGGCGAGGGCACGCACCAGGTCGACCAGCGTCGAGGCGCGCTCGGCCGCCGTGGCGAGGTCGTCATCCTCGGGATCGAGGCGGCGGCCAGGGGGGCGGAGCGCGGCGTCGAGATCCGTGAACGCGGTCTCCAGCATTTCCCGCGTGATGGATTGACCGGGCACGAACGGGAACTGGCGCAATGCTCCACGCGCAAGGTCCAGCGAATCGGCGAGCCCGGCGATCGCCTCGGTGGTGGGCCGCGGATTCTGCTGCCACTGGCGGAACGCGCCCGCCAGCGTGATCAGGTGCGCGGCGAGATTGCCGGAATCGACCGAGGACACGTAACGCGGTTCGAGCGGCCGCAGGTCCTGCGTGTCGTACCAGTTGTAGAGATGACCGTGGCAGCGCGCCATGCGCGACACGGTGTCCAGGGTGGCCTCGATGCGGTCCAGCGCATCACGCAGTCCGCACCAGCCGAAATCGCGCGCTGCCACCACGGACAACAGGTACAGGCCGATGTTGGTGGGCGAGGTGCGATGCGCGAGCACCGGGCGCGGATCTTCCTGGAAGTTGTCCGGCGGCAAATGGTTGTCTTCGGCGGTGACGAAGGTCTCGAAGAAGCGCCACGTGCGCCGCGCGATGAGCCGCAGCTCGCGTTGCTGCTCATCGGTGAGCTCGGAGCGCGCCTCGGCGGCGGGCGGTGTCTGGCTGATGCGCCAGGCCACCGCGGGCGCGGCCAGCCACAGCGCCAGGAAGGGAATCGCGATGGTGGGCAACTCGCCCAGGGCGAGCCAGGTGGCGATGCCCAGCGCGACGGCGAGCAATACTCCGCGCGACATGCGCGCGTAGAAGCCGCCCGGCGTATTGCGCATGTTGCCCAGCAGGTCGGCCGGGACCCACTCGAGCATGTTCCGCCGCGTCACGAACAGGCGCCACAACGTGCGAACGATGGCGTCACACATCAGCCAGGCCTGGTAGGCCAGCATCGTCGTGAGCAGGCCTGTCTGCGCGATCGCCAGCAGGAAGTCGTTGCGCACCGCGCGCAGGTGGCTGCGCAGCGTCACGGTGGAGCGGCGCGGCAGCAGGCCGGCGATCACCGGCATCAGTGGCGGCATGGCGAGCGCCGCGATGATGAACGTGCACCAGGCCAGCGACGCAGGATGGGGCAACAGCCAGCCGACGAACAACGCGGCCACGGTCATGGGCGCCATCAGCGAGCGGCGCAGGTTGTCGATCATCTTCCAGATGCCGATCAGCGGCGTGCGCCCGCGGCCGCGCGCGTAAGTGTCGGCGCCGGCATCACCGCGCCCGAAAATCCAGGGCAGCAGCTGCCAGTCGCCGCGCACCCAGCGATGCTGGCGCAGCGACGCCACGTCGTAACGCGCCGGGAATTCCTCGACCACTTCCACGTCCGAGGCGAGCCCGGCGCGCGCGAAGATGCCTTCGAAGAGATCGTGCGACAGCAGCGAGCTCTCCGGCACGCGCCCGGCCAGCGACGCTTCGAAGGCGTCGACGTCGTAGATGCCCTTGCCGGCGAACGAGCCTTCACCGAGCAGGTCCTGGTAGACGTCGGACACCGCGGCCGCGTAAGGATCGACGCCCGAGGCGCCGGAGAACACGCGCTGGAAGGGCGTCGCCTCGACCTTCACCGGCAGCGAGAAGGCCACGCGCGGTTGCAGGATGGCGTAACCCTCGATCACGCGGCCGGTCTTGAGATCGAAGCGTGCGCGGTTCAGCGGGTGCGCCATCTTGCCGATGAGCCGGCGCGGCGCATCGCGAGGCACGCGCGTATCGGCGTCCAGCGTGAGCACATAACGGATGCCCTGCGGCACCCACGGCGTCCGGCCGGTGCTGGTCACGTACGTGGTGTCGGTGGCGCCGCGCAGCAGGCGGTTGAGCTCGTCGAGCTTGCCGCGCTTGCGCTCCCAGCCCATCCAGCGCTGTTCGCTTTCGCACCACACGCGGCGCCGATGCAGCAGCAGGAAACGTTCGCCGCCCGCGGCGAGCCCGTAGCGCCGGTTGAGCCGCGCGACGCCGACGATGGCGACGTCCAGCAACGCGTCGTCATCGGGCGCATGCTCGGTGGCCGAGTCCATCCAGTCGGTGAGCAGCGCGAAGTGCAGCTGGGGGTCGGGCGAAGCGAGGTAGTGGATTTCCAGCCGGTGCACGAGCTCCTCGACCGCCTCGCGCGAACTGAGCAGCACCGGCATGGCCACCAGGGTGCGCAGGTGTTGCGGGATGCCGTCGCGCAGCCCCAGGCCGGGCAGGCGGCTGGCTCCGACGCCGCGTATCACGGCGCGGTTCACCAGCGTCATCGCCATGTCGATGGCATGCACCACGGCAAGCAGTCCCAGCAGCCACAACCACCCGCCGTGCAGGCCGGTCTGCTGCATCACCGCGAGAGGCACGGCGATCAGCAGTCCCGCGGTGAACGCAATCGCCGCCACGTAGTCGGCCGCGCCCACCTTGAAGCTGATGCGCGACGGCAAGTCGCGCAGCGGTGGCCGATAGCCGATCTCGCGTTCCAGGCGTGCGCGGCCATCGGAGATCAGCCAGAAGCCGGGATCGCGCTCGCGCGGGTCACGGGCTTCGTGCGCCATCGCGATCACGCGCTTGGCGATGGCGAGTTCCGTCACGTTGCTGCCGCGGCCCAGCACTTCGATGGCGGTGCGGTACAGGTTGCGCGTGGCGAAATCCATGCGCGTGAATTCACCGAGCGCGTTCAGCGCCTCGTCGACCAGGCTCACGTTCTCGAAGAACTCCGCCCAGTCGACGTCCGACATCAGGCGCATGCTGGTGATGATGTTGCGCACCGTGACGTTGGAGGCCGCCTGGCGCTGGTGTTCTTCGCGCACCATGCGATCGGTGTGGGTACCCAGTTTGCGCAGTTCCTCCTCGAGCCACAGCAGTGCCGGCGTCACCCTCGGATCCTGGTCGCGCAGCCGCTGCACCAGCTGCACGGTGAATGCCGGCGTGAGCTTGCCGGAACGGCGTTTCCACGCGGCCAGCGCGCTGGGATCCACCGATTGCCCATTGACGCCCAGCAGGCGGTCGGCGACCGCGTCTGCTTCCTGGCGTGCCAGGCGGCTCGCGACGATGCGCTGGGCCACGCGCCGCAGGTTTTCCACCAGCACGATACGCAAGGTGATGGCCACGGCCCACAACTCGCCGATGGTGAGGGGCTCGACGGTCTGGTAGGCGCGCACGAAGCGCAGCAGGAATTCCGGATCGAAGCGGCTGTCGGTGTGCGCCACGAAGGCCCAGGCGATGCCGAACACGCGCGGGAATCCGGCGAAGGGTCCATCGGCCAGCTTGGGCAACTGGCGGTAGAAACCCGCGGGCAGGTCCTCGCGCACCTCGCGGATCTGTTCCTCGATCACGTGGTAGTTGTCGAGCACCCACTCGGCGGCCGGCGTGATGCTGCGGCCCTCGTCGACGGCGCGGGCGATCGAACGGTACGACGCGAGCAATGACTTTTCGTTGTCGCGCAGGCGCGCGCCCAGCGAGCGGCGGAAGCCGGGCTTGCGCGTGACGCCCTGGGCGGCGGCGAGGCTGCGGGCGTGCTCCTCCAGCCGTTCGATGCTGAAGATCTCTTCGCGCAGGATCTGTTCGTTGTTCCAGCGCGAACCCACCGATATCCGTTCGAATAGTCCCTTGAGAAATGGGTGCACGCGTCCGCCGGCACTGTCAGTCGGAAAGCGCGATTACGCGAAATAACCTGCCTCCAACGCCATGCCCTCCCGACCCTTCGCGGTGTAGGAAAACACCCACAGGAAAATCACGCCTGTTTCGACATGGGTGGGAGGGCCCGGCGCCTATGCTGCGGTGGATGTGGCCATTCCAGCGCAATCCCTCGCACCGCATCCGCTCGAGTGGTCCGTATTTCCTGCTGCGAAACGGCATCGGCGATGCACGCGAGACACTGCAGGGCAGCATCGGCTGCGACATCGCCATCATCGGCGCCGGAATCACGGGCGCGCTGGTGGCAGACGCGCTGGTCGCCACCGGCGCCTCGATCGTGATGGTCGATGCGCGCGATGCCGCGCAGGGCAGCACCGCGGCGACCACGGCGCTGCTGCAGTACGAGATCGACACGCACCTCGTGGACCTGGCGCGGCTGGCGGGCGCGGAGCACGCGACGCTGGCCTACCAGGCCTGCGCCGCCAGCATCGGGAAACTGGAGCGCCGCTTCCCGGAACTGTTGAAGCTCTCGAACTACTGCCGGCGCGAGAGCCTGTACCTGGCGGAGAACGAGTCCGCGCTGCCGCCGCTGCGCGCCGAGCTCGCCGCGCGCGAGGGCATCGGCTTGCACTGCGAATGGATCGACGAACGCGAGCTCGAGCGTCGCTTCCGTTGTCACCGGCCCGGCGCCATCCTCTCCGCGCTCGGAGCCGATCTCGACCCGGTGCGTTTCACCCAGGGCCTCGTCGCCGGCCTCGAGCGCCATGGCGTGCGGCTGTTCGCACGCACGCGCGTGACCGGCATCGCCGGACGCGGCGAGGGACTGCGCCTCACCACTGACAAGGGCGCCACCATCGACGCCGCACATGTCGTGGTGGCCGCGGGGTACGAGTCGCTGGATTTCCTGCCGCAGCGGGTGGCCGACATCGACAACACCTATGCACTCGTCACCGATCCCTTGCCCGATCCGCTGCGCGTGCAGGCCATGCCACTGATCTGGGAAAGCGCGCGGCCATATCTTTACCTGCGTGGCACGCCGGATGGCCGGCTGGTGGTCGGTGGCGCCGACATTCCCTTCAGGAATCCCGCCGCACGGGACGCCATGCTGCCGCGCCAGTTGCGCCGCCTGGCGAAGGGCTATCAACTCTTGTTTGGCGAGGAGATCCCCGGCGTGGCATGGGCCTGGGGCGGGAGCTTCGCTTCCACGCGCGACGGCCTGCCCCTGATAGGATGCGTACCCGGCATGCATCCGCGACTTCGATTCGCGCTCTGTTTCGGCGGGAATGGCATAACCTTCAGTGCATATGCCGGCGAATTGATCCGGGCCGGCGTGGAAGGCCAGCCACACGTGCTCGCGGACGTGTTCGGATTCGAGCGAGGATATAATTTTCGCGACGCGGAAAACTTTTCCGCCAGGGCAAGGGACTAACCCCCATGTTCGTGAACGACACCGCGCGGCTGCCCGACTCAGGGCGGGTCTGCATCATGGGCTTCCAGCCCGACCCTGCTGCGCCCAGGACGTTCTACAGCATCACCGTGGTGGCCGCGCGCGCCGAGGTCGAGCCCATGGCCGAGCCGCGCAATCCGGCCTACGTGCTGGGCGTGGGCTCGATGTTGGAGAGCATCAAGGGCCCGGTGTTCGCGGGCTACTTCGCGGCGTCGCGCGAGCGCTTCGACGCGGAGCCCAACTACAAGAGCGGATTGTTCGTGCTGGTGGACGGGGCGGTGTACGGCGTGCGCAAGGAAAAGATCAGCACCACGCTGCGCCGTGGCTTCAGCACGCGCCGCTTCACGCTGCTGCGCGACGACCGTCCACAACGCAGCGTGGAGTACTCCTGGCCCTGGTATCGCGAACCCTTCATGTCAGCCGACGCCGGGCCGGTGCGGTCGCGGGATTTCCTGCGCGAACTTTCGGTGATGGTGCGCGCCTATTCCTGAGGAGAACGCGATGCAGGCGCTGGGAATGATCGGACTAGGGCGCATGGGCGCCAACATGGTGCGCCGTCTGGCGCGCCACGGCATTGCCTGCGTGGCGTTCGACCGCAAACCCGAGGCCGCGGATGCGCTGGTGGCACCCGGCATCACCGCGGCGCATACGCTGCAGGACCTGGTGAAGGCCCTGGAGCCGCCGCGCGCCCTCTGGATCATGGTGCCGGCCGCCGTGGTCGACAGCGTGCTCGAGCAGCTGGTGCCCTTGTTAGGCGCGGGCGACACGGTCATCGACGGCGGCAACTCCTTCTACCGCGACGACATCCGGCGCGGCGAGGAGCTGGGCCGCCGTGGCATCTACTACCTCGATGTCGGCACCAGCGGCGGCATCGCCGGCTTCGAGCGCGGCTATTGCCTGATGATCGGCGGCCAGGCGGAATCTGTGCGCCGCCTCGACGCCATCTTCGCGGCACTGGCGCCCGGGCCGGACGCCAACGATCGCGAGCGCGCCGGCATGAACGGACAAACGGCGCCGCGGGGTTACCTGCATTGCGGGCCGCATGGCGCCGGGCATTTCGTGAAGATGATCCACAATGGCATCGAGTACGGCGTCATGGCGGCCTACGCCGAGGGACTCAACATCCTGCGCCATGCCGGCATCGGCAAGGCCGAGCACGAGGCTGACGCCGAGACGGCGCCGCTCGCCGCCGCGCCGTTCTACCAATACGAATTCGACCTGCCGCAGATCACCGAGGTGTGGCGGCATGGCAGCGTGATTTCCTCGTGGCTGCTGGATCTGACGGCGCGCGCGCTGCGCGAAGACGCCGACCTGGACCACTTCACCGGGCGCGTCTCGGATTCGGGCGAGGGCCGCTGGACGCTGGCCGCCGCCATCGACGAGGGCGTGCCCGCCCCGGTGATCAGCGCGGCGTTGTTCAGCCGCTTCCAGTCACGCGGCAACGCCGGTTACGCCGATCGTATACTGTCGGCCATGCGCAAGCAGTTCGGAGGACACGAAGAAGGGAAGAGCTGACAGCTTTCTCCCGGTCTTCGGCGCAGGCTTCCGCGACGGCAAAGGAGGCTGCATGAATACACTGCAACACCTGCGGAAGCTCGGCCAGAGCCTGTGGCTGGATTCCATTTCGCGCGAGATGCTCGACGATGGGCGGCTGGCACGTTACGTGCGCGAGCTCGACATCACCGGGCTCACCTCCAACCCGACCATCTTCGACGAGGCCATCGCCAGCGGCGCCTACGACGCCGACATCGCGCGCAAGAGCGGCGAAGGCAAGTCGGGCGAGGAACTGTTCACGGAGCTCGCGCTGGAGGACCTGCGGCGCGCGGCGGAACTGTTCCGTCCCGCCTTCGAGCGCAGCGCGGGCGTCGATGGCTGGGTGTCGATGGAACTCTCGCCGCTGATCGCAGGGGACGCGGCGGCCAGCGTGAGCGCGGCGGCGCGCATCCATCGCACCGCGCAGACACCGAACCTTTTCGTGAAGATTCCCGGCACGCCGCAGGGCGTGTCCGCCATCGAGCAATCGATTTTCGATGGCGTGCCGATCAACGTGACGCTGCTGTTCTCGCCCGAACAGTACCTGGCTTCGGCGAATGCCTACCTGCGTGGCATCGAGCGGCGCATCGAGGCGGGCCGTTCACCCGACGTGGCCTCGGTGGCGTCGCTGTTCGTGAGCCGCTGGGACAAGGCCGTCGCGGAGCAGGTGCCGGCGCCGCTGCACAACCGCCTGGGCATCGCCATCGCGTTGCGCACCTACGTGGCGTACCTCGAGTTGTACCAGTCGCCGCGCTGGCAGAAGCTGGCCTCGGCCGGCGCACGTCCGCAACGCATGTTGTGGGCCAGCACGGGCACCAAGGATCCGAAGGCACCCGCGTCGCTGTATGCCGAAGCGTTCGCGGCGCCCGACACCATCGACACGCTGCCGGAGAAGACACTGCTGGCGCTCGCGAAGCTGGATCACCTGCCGCCACCGATGCCGACCGATGGCGCGGACTCGCTGCACACGCTGGCCGAATTCCACGCCGCCGGCGTGGACGTCGACGCGCTCGCCACGCGGCTGCAGCGCGAGGGCGCCGAGGCCTTCGTGAAATCCTGGCGAAGCCTCATGCAGCGCATCTCCGAGCGCGGCGGTTCGTCGAGCGTGGCGCGGCGTGGCACTGGCTGAGTGCGCGATCAGCCGAACGGCCAGGGCACGTCAGGGCTGGATGGCCCGGTAATCATCGAATTCGGCAGCGGTGCGGAATGTCACGATGCCGGTCTGCCCGAATACATGAGTCGTATCGCTGGCCTCGAGCCACAGGGTGCCATTGACGTAGGCGCGCAATTGCGAGCCCACCGCTTCCAGCCGCAACCGGTACCAACGTCCCAGTACCACCGGCAGCGCCACCGATCGCAGGACGGTGACCTGGCCATCGGTCACCTTGCGCAGCGAAAGCATGTTGCTGCTGCGCAGTGAGAAATAGTAGTAGTTGGTCGCGTTGGAATAACGCGCGATCGCGCCGAACCAGCGATCGCCGCTGCCGCCGGCGAAAGTGGTGGCGCGCGCGCGGACATCGACGGACTGGTCGTCCGTGACGACTCCGACCGTCGCGCGCGCATCACCGGCCACCGAGGATTGTACGTACCTGAGTGTGTTCGGCAGATCGGAAACGGTGGTGACCCACTGGCCGGAGCCGGTGCGGGTCCAGACATCGGTGGTGGCCTGGATACCGTACTGGTTTCCGACAAACATTGACGTGGCCGGAGTCGGGCTGACGACTACATTGTCGAAGTTGGCGGCGGCGCGAAAGGTCAGCAGGGCAGCGCGCCCGCTCGGAATTGCCGCGTCGTCGGCGTCCAGCATCGGGACGCCATTGACGTAGACGCGCTGCCGCTTGCCCACCGATTCCAGGCGCACGCGGTAAGTGCGGTTGATGCTCACGTCGAGTGGCGCCGAAGCGATGGTCGAAAATACGCCATTGACGATCTTCTTGAGCGCGACGCTGCCGGAGCTGCGAAGCGTCACGTAATAGAAATTGTTTG
Organism: Steroidobacteraceae bacterium; assembly: GCA_036274075.1. Classification (GTDB taxonomy): domain Bacteria; phylum Pseudomonadota; class Gammaproteobacteria; order Steroidobacterales; family Steroidobacteraceae; genus CADEED01. The sequence continues at coordinate 24,128 of DASUGK010000030.1, forward strand.
CGTCACGGTAATGCGCGGCGAGACCTGCCCACCGATCATTGCCATTGAAAGCCGTCGGGCGAATGTCGGCCTGGATGGCCTGGTGGGTCCAGTTCGATGCCGTGAGTACGGCGGTGTGCGTCGCGGCGGAGGCGGTCTCGGCCTGTCGCAGCACGCGACTGGCGCCGCTCTGCACGATACTGAACTGGCTGCCGGAACTGAGCGTCCAACCCGTCGGCGTCGAGCCCGGGAAGGTCTCCTGCACGCGCGCGGGCTGCCTGAGGCTCTCGGGAAGCTCGAAGTAGCAGGCCTCGCCATCGCCACAACGCGCGATCACGTTGCGTCCACTGATCGCAAAATCGCCGAGCGATGCGCCGTTGCTGGCGACCAGCGTGGCCACGTGGTCGTAAAATCCATTGGTGGCCTTGGCGAACACATTGATCACTCCCGCATCGCGATCGAAATTGGAATTCTGCTGCGCGATGAACAGGTCGCCCTTGTGCATCGCGAAGGTGCGGCCGCCTCCCTGGTGGCTGGTGAGGGGCCGGAGACGATCCACCTTCGGCCAGTCGCCGGCAATCTGCCGGCGGAACACATGTGTGCCGGTCAAGTCGTTGCCGCTGATGAAGATTTCGTCACCGCGCATCTCGACGTCCTGCTCGAACGGAGTTGCGCCGGTGCTGCTGATGCCGGCTTCGTTGGCCCAACCGGTGCTGCCGCCGAAGTTCAGGAAGATGGCCACATTCGGAGTCGGCCGCATGGGGGGCTCGTCGGAATACGGGCTGTACACCACGGCGCGACTACCGGAGAGATCCACATCGCGGCCATAGAATTCATCGTCACCAAAGCGGAATTCACCCGGCATGCGCGCCGTCACTCCCCAGACGCCGGTCGAGGAATTCTTTTCGATGAGCGTTCCCTGGAACGTACCGCTGGTGCCGCCGTAGAACACGCGTCCGCCATCGACTGCAACCCGCCCGCCGGGTTCATCGCCCGCGGTGTAAGTCGACTGGGCCAGTACCCAGTCGCCGTTGACTTTCTCGGCGATCGGCAGCCCGCCGATCGCGAAGGCCGCGACGCCACCCTTCATCGCCACGCCGTATGGCCAGGGGAGGCCGCCCGACTGCGCCATCACGCGCACCGGAGTCCACACCCCGCTCACCTTGCGGAACAGGTACACGACGGTCTGGACCGTGTCGTCAAAGGGATCCTCCGGGTCGCCGTCTATGAAATGGCGCCCGGTGATGAACGCCTCGTCGCCATCCATCGCGACCGCCCCGGCAAAAGTCTCGAAGGCCGGATTGGGATTCGCGATGCGCGATTTCTCCTCGACCTGCAGCGGGCGCGACTGGGCGGCGCCAACGATGCAACAGGCAACCAGCAATGCGACCAGCGTTTTCATGAGACCGGCTCCCCAGGGGGTTCTTTGCACTGTTTGGTTGCAAGCCCTGCGCCAGCGCGGGATTCAGGCAATCCCGGTCACTGACTGGCGATCGGAACTGAAAATACTCGCTGCCAGCGGAAGGAATTACCGCGCGAAAGATAAAGAGTTACACGCGTGGCCACGAGCCGGGCGATATCAGTCGACAGGCCAACTCATTTCCTTTGGCAACTCTTCGACGGGCGGAGGCGATGCAGCCGGCCGCGCATCCACGCCGCGCCACCATGTCTGGATGGGCAGATCGTGTGCGGGCTCGACCGCCTCGCCGAGCCGGGGCGGCAGCAGCCGCGCGCCGGTTTTCGGCGCCAGGCGCAGCAGTGTTTCGATGGGATCGTCCCAGGCGTGCAGTGCGAGGTTGAACGTACCCCAGTGGATGGGCAGCAAGCCGGAATGCCCGGGAGTCTGGCGGCTTCATGCAACGCGCACCAGAGGCGGCTATTGGGACGCTCGAGCGCGCCCGGTTTTCATCTGGCTCAGGGCAACGCCAGCAAGAATGAGGGTACCGGCGATCGCCATCGTCACCGTGAGCGCCTCGCCCAGCAGCAGCCACCCCCATAGCACCCCAAACACCGGAATGATGTACGTGACCGTGGCGGCACGCGGCGCACCGATGCGATGGATGAGGCGGTAGTAAAGAACGTACGCGAGGCCTGTGCAAACCACGCCAAGCAGCACCGCGCTGCCCCACGAGACGAGCGGAATCGGATGGTGTGGCCAGGTCAGGATGGCCAGCGGTGAGACGAGGATGCTCGCGCAGATCGAAGTGGCCGAAGCGACGGCGCTCGCCGGAACTCCGGCCAGATAGCGCTTCAACAGGTTGCCGCCGAATCCGTAGCAGAGCGCGGCCATCGCGCCCGCGAGCGCGGCGGGCCAGACAATTTCACCACCGCCCGCGCGGCCGCTCGAGAGCACGACCACTCCGATGAAGCCGAGCAGCAGGCCGAATGCGCGTCGCCGGCCGATCTGCTCGCCGAAGAACAGGAAGGCGACGAGCGCCGTGAAAGGCCCGGCCATCGCGTTGGTGATGGCACCGATGGCCGCTGGCGCGCGCTCCGCGCCCCACGCGAAAAGCGCGAACGGAATGGCGGAGTTGATCGCCCCGATCGCGGCGAGCCGCAGCCACAGTGCCCCCGTGAACTGCTTGCGTGCGGCCCAGAGGAACGGCACCAGGACGAGAGCGCCGAGTGCGAGGCGCATCTCGACGAGCGGCAGCGCCCCGAAATCCGGCGCGGATACGCGCTGGAACAGGAACGATGCGCCCCAGATGGCACCGAGCAGAACGAGCTCGGTAGGTGTGACCCAGGAGGCAACGGCGGTGGTGGAGGAGAGCGGGCGGGTGGTCGACATAGGCGCAACATCCTACGGGTCCGAAACTTCATCTGCGCGACAACTTCAACCCGCTGCGCGTGAAGCAAGTGCCAGTGATCCCAGGCCCCGGCGAAGGCCGCGCGCATCCACCGTTAGGGTCAGGCCGGCAGTTCGAACAGCAACACTTCGGCCGCCCGTGCCTCGCGCAGCTCTACCGCGGATTCCCCGCTGAGCTTGAGGGCATCGCCCGCCTCGAGATGCAGGCCCGCGACGTGCAATGCGCCGCGCGCCACGTGCACATAGCACAGCCGTCCGTCCGGGATGTCGAAGCTGGCGTGTTCGGCGCCATCGAACAGGCCGGCGTACACGCGCGCATCCTGGTGGATGAGCACCGAGCCGTCCGCCTGGTCGGGCGACGCGATGAGGCACAGCCGGCCGCGCCGATCCTGCGTGGAGAAATGCTTCTCCTCGTAACTCGGCGCGATGCCCGTGACGTCGGGGATGATCCAGATCTGCAGGAAGTGCACCGGCTCGGTGGCCGAGGCATTGAACTCGCTGTGGCGCACGCCGCTGCCGGCGCTCATGCGCTGCACGTCGCCGGGACGGATCACCGAGCTCGAGCCGGTGGAGTCCTTGTGCGCCAGCGCCCCTTCGAGCACGTAGCTGATGATCTCCATGTCGCGGTGGCCGTGGGTGCCGAAACCCGCGCCCGGCGCCACGCGATCCTCGTTGATCACCCGGAGCGGGCCGAAATGCACGTGTTCCGGGTCGTGGTAGTCCGCGAACGAAAAACTGTGGCGCGACTTCAGCCAGCCGTGTTCACCCGTGCCCCGCTCGTTGCCGCGCCGTATCTCTTTCATGGCGCGCCCCCGGTTTTCTCCAGCAGTTTCACCAGTTGTTCCTTCCACAAGGCCGCGAAGGTATGCGAGCCATGGCCGCGTGTCTCCGGGCCGTAGGGGATGACGATGGCCTCGCCGTGCTTCACGCGCTTGATCTCGCGCTCGAGGATGCCGAGCTCCGGCGGGTTGATGAGATCGTCGGCGGAGTTGATGGCCAGCAGCGGCGCGCGGATCTTCTCCAGGCCCGGACCCGGGTCGTAATCCTGCGAGGCGCTGACCTGGTAGAGCAGGTCGTTCGCGTCCTGGTTCTTCACGGCATTGGCGAGGTATTCGTCGAGTACCTGGTCCGACTGCGCCAGCGTCTGCATGGTTTCCTGCCGCAGCACGGGGTTGCTGCCCATGAAGAAGATGAGCGAGGCGGCCGTGCGCAGCGACGGTGGCTGCGTGGTGTAATTGCCGCCCTGCCATGCCGGATCGTTGCGGATGGCGTCGATGACGGTCTTGCGCCACACTCGATTGCGGCCCGAGATCTGCGTCGGCAGGCTGGCGAGCGGCAGCAGCGCATCCATGAAATCCGGGTAACGCTCGCCCCACACCCAGGTGTGCATGCCGCCCATCGACGTGCCCATGACCAGCCGCAGGTGGTTCACCTTCAGGCCCTCGGTGAGCAGCCGGTACTGCGCATCCACCATGTCGTTGTAGCCGTAGCGCGGGAATTTGGCGCGCAGGCCGTCGCTGGGCTTCGACGACTTGCCGTGGCCGATGCCGTCGCTCATCACGATGAAGTACTTGCTCGCATCGAGCGGCTGCCCGGCGCCGAACAACTCACCGGCGAATTGTTCGCGGATGAATTGCACGCCGCTGCCGCCCGTGCCGTGGCCGATGAGCACGGCATTGCGCACGATGCCCTTCGAATCCTGCTGCGGCTTGCCGAGAGTGCGGTAATGAATGCGCAGCTCGGGCAGCGTCTCGCCACTTCCGAAGCGGAAGTCCTTCGCGATGAAGTCGCCTTCAACGGGAGCGGGGTAGTCGGCCCCGCACGCGGCGGCGGCCAGCAATAGCGCAAACGCGCAGAACTGCGCGCGGGTATTCTGGAACGGGAAATGGGGCATGGCGTGGTCCGGGATGAAGCTCGGGTAGGCGAGCATACATCCCGGCCACGCCGGGATCAGGGAACGGTGCGGTTCAGTTCGGCAGGGGTGTCGGACTCGGCCGGGATTCCCTCACGCAGATCGCGCCGCACCCGGGCCAGCACGGCGTCCACGTCCCTCGGGTCGAAGTCCACGTGATACTTCTTGCGCACCCCGAGCTCGGACAGCGTGTAGTGCAGGGCGGGGTCCACGCCGTGGCGTTTCAGGCAGTTCTTCACGCACTGAAGCTCGCAGCCATCCAGCGCGATGATGGGCCGGTCCGAGGTGGCGGTCCGCACCAGCGAAGTCACGTCGCCACCCACGCCCGCGATGCAGGACATCTCGGCGAGTTGCATGCGATCCATGCGCACCGCCACGTGGTTCGCGAGCTGCGCCGCGCTGGAACATCCCGAGCAGGAGTAGACCAGGGGCAGGGCATTGTAGGCGCTGTGTTTCACGGCAAAAAAAAGGGCACGTGGTTCCCGGACCAGCGTGCCCGTGCGGGGGATCTATTTCGGCGCCGTGACCTGGGCGATGCCGGGCGCGTTGCTGTATTCGGCGTCGAGCGCCAGCACCTGGCCACCGGGGCTCGCCACGCAGCGAGCGCTGACGATTTCGTCGCGCGACACGCGCGCGCTCAGGTCGATGGTGTATCGCTTCGCGTATACGCCCAGGAGATTCGGCGAGTGCGGCAGCTTGCGCACCTTCACCTGGCGGTCTTTTGGCAGGTAGGTGTCGACGAAAGCCTGGATGCAGGCATCGGCAGCGCGCGTCGATCCATCGGCCTGCGCGGCGAACGGCATTGCGCCGAGCGCCAACAATCCAGTGATCAACAAGCGGCGAAATCTCATGGGCTGCTCCCGGTATTGTGTTTGCCTTGGGAGCAGTATCGGCCGCGGCATCCGCTGAACGCGTGATCCTGGTCAATTCCGGCGGCGAAAAGCCCGATCCCGCATTCACCTGACCTGGATCAATTTCGACGGAAAGCGGGCGTTGTATATGAGGGCATGCGCCATCGCGACCGCAGAACCCAATGCCATTCCGTCGGCCCGGTGGGCTGCATCAGCTGCGACCTGCATGACATATGCAGGCTGGGCGGGCTGATCGCCTTCGACACCGGCCGCAGCCGGCAGTCGACCGGCGCGCTGCGCACCGTGCCCTGCGGTACGCACTTGTACCGGGCCGGTGATCCGGCGCAGATGCTCTACGCCGTGCGGCAGGGCATGCTGAAAACCGTGCACGTGAGCCCGGAGGGCGACGAGCAGGTCCTGGCGCTCAACATTCCGGGCGAAGTGCTGGGCCTCGAGGCCTTCAGCACCGGCGTGTATGCAGCCGACGTGATCGCGTTGCAGCCGGTGGTGTGTTGCGAGTTGCCGCTGCGAGTGGTTCGGGAGCAGGGCGTGCGCGCCAACGAATTCGACACCGCGCTGGTGCAACTGCTGAGCCGCGCGGCCGTGCCGAAGCCCAGCCCGGCGCGCGGCGCCATCCGCGACCGCGTCACTCGATTCCTGCTCGACCTGGGATCGCGCCTGGGCAGCCGCGGCCTCGAGGGCCGCGAGTTCGCACTCGGCCTCAGCCGCGAGGAGATCGCGGACCTGCTCGACACCCGCGTCGAGACCGTGAGCCGCGTCCTGCAGAAAATGAAGCGCGAGCAGGCCATCGACGTGCGCGGCGGCCGGGTGAGACTGCGGGAGTTGCCGTCCGCGTGATAGTTTTGGCGCCATGGCCAAGACAAAGAAGAAGATGCTGCCGAAAGACTTCGAGGCGCTGCTCGCCGCCGGCAACCTCGACGCATTGAAGTCCGTCTTCGACACGCACGACGTCAATGCACGCGGTGGCGTTTTCAAACAGACCGCGCTGGCATTCGATCAATGCCCCGATGAGCTGGCGCGCTGGCTGCATGCAAACGGGGCGGACCTGGAGGCCGGGGACAACTACGGGGATACGCCGCTCATTTCACGCGCGGGAAATTGGCGCGCAAGTGTCGATGTGCTGCTCGAGCTGGGCGCCAATGTGAATGCCGGCGAAAATGGGCGCGGCACGGCGCTGCATTCGGCGGCGCGGTCCTGTAATCCCGGCGTTGCCGAAAAATTGATACGACACGGAGCAAACATCGAGGCGCTCAACGCCTATGGCAAGACGCCGCTGGCGTACCTGCTCCAGAACTGCAGCAACACCAACCTGGAGCGTGCCGTGCAGGTGGCCAGGATATTGCTCGACGCCGGAGCCCGGCAGACACCCGAGATGAAGGCACAGGTCACGCGCATCGGCACGGAATTCGAGTTCCATCGCGCCAACTTCAACCCGGAACTCGTGGACGAAACCAGCGCCGCGCTCGGCGAGATGTACGCATTGTTCGACGTGCCACCAGTTCCGCGCCGCATCCGCCACGATGGAAAGTCGCCCATCGTTGCGCGCAGCGAGCGCTGGGAAGACAGGCACCAGGAATTGTGGGAGCTGCTGGTGCCTTCGAGCGGCGCGGCCGACACGGTCCAGGGCGAAGTCGTGCGCATCACCGGCCGGATCGCGAACGAGATCGATGGCAACGGCGGCGTGAACTGGGATGCCGCGTTCCGCAAGATGGCCGACGCCTTCCTGGAACACGTGGCCTCGGGCGTTTCGTTACCCGCGGAAACACTGGCCGAGGCGCGCGACATCGTCGTGGCGATCAGGCGCAACGAAGACGGGCCGAGGCGGCTGTGCGAGCTGGCCGTGAAATGGGTGGAGTCGAATCCCGGGCCGATGAAACTGCCGAAGCCGGACTACAACCGGTAGTCCTCCCGAAGCCCGGCACAACTTCCCGGACCAGGGTGTGCAGAAGTTTGTTAGGGCTGTTGTTTCCGCTAACATCCGGGAAAATTAATTCGAGGGGGTTCCCCATGTCCACACGCCACGCGGGTTTCGTCATCGTCGCGCTTTGCGCGTTGCCATGGATTTCGCTGGCGGCTTCGCCGAGCAGCGCCAAGCGCGCGGCCGTGGCCTCGGTCGCCGCGCATTCGGGCGATCTCATTTCGCTCTCGGACAAGATCTGGGAATACGCCGAGACCGCGCTGCGCGAGCACAAGTCTTCCAGGCTGCTCGCCGACTATGCCGAGCAGCAGGGGTTCACCGTGACGCGGGGTGTGGCCGGCATGCCCACGGCATTCGTGGCGCGCTACGGGAGCGGCAAGCCGGTCATCGGCATCATGGGCGAATACGACGCCTTGCCGGGCGTGTCACAGAAGGCCAGCGCCGAGAAAAGCCCGCTGGTCGAGGGAGCGGCCGGTCATGCCTGCGGGCACAACCTGTTCGGCGCCGGCAGCCTCGGCGCGGCGCTGGCCATCAAGGAACTGATCGCGGCCGGCAAGCTCAAGGGCACGATCATCTTCTATGGCACGCCGGCCGAGGAGGCCGTGGGCGGCAAGACCTACATGGCGCGCGACGGCGTGTTCAACGAGGTGGACGTGATGTTCGCCTGGCACCCGGGCGATGAATCCGCAGCGGACGCCGTGACCAGCCAGGCCCTGGTCGACGTGATGGTCGAATTCAGTGGCGAGGCCGCGCACGCGGCGGCCGATCCCTGGAACGGCCGCAGCGCGCTGGACGGCGCGCTGGCGTTCGCGCAGGGCGTCGAGCTGATGCGCGAGCACATGAAACTGAGTTCGCGCGTGCACTACGTCATCACCAAGGGCGGCGACGTGCCCAACATCGTGCCCGAGCACGCCGCGGTCTGGATCTGGGCGCGCGACGAGAAACGCACCGAGGTCGAGGCGCTGCTGGCGCGCATCCGCAAGATCGCCGAGGGCGCCGCGCTCATGACCGGCACGAAATCAGAGGTGCGGGTACAAGGCGGCGACTGGGAGTTGCTGGTGAACGAGGCGGGCGCCCGCTTGCTCGACGGCAATTTGCGCTGGCTCGGCACGCCGCAGTACACGCCCGAGGAAATCGCGTTCGCCAAGAGCATCCAGCGCGCCACGAACGTGCCCGAGCTGGGTCTCGAGCGAAAGATCGTGCCCGCGAAGGAACAGAAGGTGCAAGGTGGTTCCACCGACGTGGGTGACGTGAGCTGGGTGGTGCCCACCTTGCACCTCACGGTGGTGACCGCACCCAAGGACGCTCCCTGGCATGCCTGGCCCGTGGTGGCCACCGCCGGCATGTCGATCGGCCACAAGGGCATGATCACCGCGTCGCAGACGCTGGCGGCGTCCATGGTGGATCTCTACGAGAATCCGCAGCTGCTGCGCGAGATTCGCGCCGAGTTCGAGAAGAAGCGCGGCGACGTGCAGTACAAGGCCTGGCTGCCCGACGGGCCGCCGCCGCTGCCGAAAGAGGATTGACGGCAGCGGCCGCGCCAGCGCGCCGCCGCCGGACGCTCAGGTGCCGTACTTGATCAGCAGTTCGCTGAGGCGGCGCTTCCTGTCGTCGTAGGGCGGGAACAGCAGCTTGAGCGCCGACAGACGCCCGGCCACCATCACCGCGCGCTCGTGCGAGAACGCCTTGAAGCCGAAGAAGCCGTGCGCGTTGCCGAGGCCGGAGTTGTTGATGCCGCCGAAGGGCAGGTTGTGCTGGGCGAACTGCTGCAGGCAGAGATTCACGCACAGGCTGCCGGAGCTGGTGCGGGCTTCCAGTGCGTCGACGGTGCGCGAGTCCTTCGTCCAGGTGTACAGCGCCAGCGGCTTCGGCGCCGCGTTGATGCCGGCGATCACCGAGTCGATAGAGTCGTAGGTGAGGATGGGCAGCACGGGGCCGAAGATTTCCTCGCGCAGGATCTGCGCGTTCGCGGGCACGTTGCGCAGCAGCGTCGGCGCGACGTAGCGCGATTCGGCGTCCGCGGTGCCGCCGCAGGCCAGCTGGCCGCCGGATTTCACCGCATCGTCGATGAGCGCGGCGACGCGCTCGGCATGCCGGCGATGGATCATGCGAGGGAAGTCGGGGCTGCCGCGCACCAGCGCATCGGTGGCGCCGTAACGCTGCGCAATCGTGTTGCGGCAGAGATCGACGAACCGGTCGGCCACGTCGCGATGCACGTAGACGTAGTCGGGCGCGATGCAGGTCTGGCCGGCGTTCACCATCTTGCCCCAGATGATGTGTTCCGCGGCTGCGCGCAGGTCGGCGCTGGCATCCACGACGACGGGCGACTTGCCGCCCAGCTCGAGCGTCACCGAGGCGAGGTTGACGGCCGCGGCCGCCATGACCTTCCGGCCCACGGCGGGCGAGCCGGTGAAAAAGATGTGATCGAAAGGACGCGCGAGCAGGTCGGTGGCGACGTCCGCCGCGCCTTCCACCATCGCCACTTCGTCCTGCGGGAAAACCGCGCCGATGATGTCGCCCACGACGCGATTGGTGTGCGGCGTGAACTCGGAGGGCTTGAGGATGGCCGTGTTGCCCGCGCCTACCGCGGAGACCAGCGGCCCCAGCGAAAGGCTCAGGGGATAGTTCCACGGGCTGATGATGAGACAGCGGCCCTTGGGCTGGTACATCACGCGCGAGTGGGTGCCGAGTGTCGCGAGCGTCGCGCCGACGGGATGCGGCCGCATCCAGCGCTTGAGGTGCGACATCGTGTGCTTGATCTCCCCGACCAGCGGCAGCAGCTCGGTGAGATTGGTTTCCGTGGGATGTTTGGCCAGGTCCTTCCGGCAGGCATCGAGGATGGCTTCGCTGCGCTCGAGGATGGCGGCCAGCAGCTTGCGCAGCTTGGCGCGCCTTTCGGTGGCAGTCGTCTGCCGCAGCTTCAGCGCCGTTGCGGCCTGGGACTCGAACAAGCCATCGAACATTTCAGTCTCCAAAAAAAACCCGGCGCGCCCCGGAGGCGGGCACGCCGAGCATATTGCCGTCTCAGGTCCGGGTCATCAGAACCTGACGGTGGCTTCCACGCCCCACATGCGCGGCTCGGACACCGACGCGAACGCCGTGCCGAAAGTGCCGGTGGTGAGGTTGTTGATTCCCGTCACGTACTGGTCGTCGAGCAGGTTGGTCACGAAGCCGGCAATGCCGTACTTCTCATCCTGGCTGAGCCAGCCCAGGCGCAGGTCCATGCGCTGCGTGGCTTCGTTGACCTTGAAGATGGTTTCCTGCGCGCAGGAACCCTGGTCTTCCGAGTCGGCATTGCAGCGCGACTCGCCGCGGTACGCGAAGCGGCCCGCGAGATCCAGGCTGCCCGCGTTGCCGAGGCTCCAGGTGTAACGCGCGCCCAGCGCGGCGCTCAGGTACGGCTCGCCCGTGGGTTCACCGGACAGGTCGACCGGATCCGGACCCAGCGTCTGCTTGTCCTTGTACGTCGCGTCGATGAAGGCGACGTTGCCGTACAACGTGAAGTTGTCCGTGGCATGCCACTGCGCATCGACGTCGAGGCCCCAGGCCTGCTCGTCGCTGTTGTCGACCAGGTACTCCGGCACGCCGGAGTCGTCGATGTCGGTGAGCGTGATCGACTGCTTGTTGTCGTAGACGTAGTAGAACGCCGAGGCATTCAGCGTGAGGCCCGCCTGCGGGAACACGCTCTTCACGCCGGTCTCGAAGTTCCACACTTCCTCGTTCTCGAACTGCGATCCGACTTCGACGCTGTTGTATCCGCCCGCCTTGTAACCCTTGGACAGCGAGCCGAACACCATGACGTCCGGGTTGATCTTGTAGTCGAGCACCACGCGCGGGCTGATGTCATCCCACGAGTTGTCACGCGTCACCCCCTCGGGCGGCGTGTCGATCGGGAACACGAAGTCCGCGAAGCTGTAGGCCTCGGGCGGAATCGGGAACGCATCGAAGAAGCCAGCCTGCTGCAGGGCGGCGATGGCGGCATCCAGTTCCGGCGTCTCGTGCGGACCATTGGTCCAGGTGAACTCCTTCTGGTCCTGCGTGTAGCGCAGACCGAAGGTCAGGTTGGTCTTCTCGTTCATGTGCCAGATCATGTCGCCGAAGGCCGCGAGGGCCTGGAACTTGCCCTGGTTGTACATGGCTTCACGCCACGGCAGGCCGAGCAGCGAGATCGGGATGCCATTGTCCGCCAGCACGGCGCTCGTGCCGGCGTACAGCGGGAACGGAATGCCGTTCGCGTCCCAGATGCCGAGGTTGGTGCCCAGAGTGTCCACGGAGTCGGTGAACGTGTGTGTGTCGCTCACCTGGTCGGCCTTCTCGTTGTAGTAGCTGACGCCGGCCACCCAGTCGACGCTGCCGCTCTGGCCGGAGAAACGGAACTCCTGGTAGAAGCTCTCGTTGTTCTCGAAGTTGCCGGTGTCGAAGTAGGTGGTGACCAGGTTGGTGCCATCCTCGTCCTCGAGGTTCACGGTGTCGAACTGGCGGTACGAAGTGGCCGAACGGAAATCCACCGAGCCGAACGAATGGTCGATGAACAGGTTCACCTGGTCGAGCTCGCGCGATTCCTCGTTGCCCACCACGTCGTTGTAGACAGGCGCCTTGCGCGGATCGATGTACGCGGCCGGGTCGGCCGGGTAGGGCACCTGGCCGTCGGCCAGCGCGACGAGCCCGATTGCCGGACGCGCGAGCTGGTCGAGGCTGTCATGGTCCCAGGACAACGTGGCGCTGGTGTCATCCGAGAGGTTCCACTTGAGGGCCACGCGGCCGGCCCAGTTCTCCTCGGGGGCGAGGTCCTGGCCCGTGGCCGCATCCTGCAGCCAGCCGTCGCTCTTGTTGTACACGCCGTTGACGCGCAGCGCGACGCTGTCGCCAATCGGCGTGTTCAGCATGCCCTCGTAGTACTGCTTGCCGTATTCACCGAAGCGCACGCGCAGCATCGAGTCGAACACGTCCTTGGGCTGGGTGGTGACGATCGCGATCGCGCCGGCGGCGCTGTTGCGGCCGAACAGCGTGCCCTGCGGGCCCTTGAGGACTTCGATGCGCTCGATGTCGTTGAAGGCGGTCATGGACGCGCCCGAGCGCGCCGCGTAGATGCCATCGACATACACGCCCACGGCCGGGTCGGTGCCCACGCCGAAGTCGCCGGTCTGGATGCCGCGGATCTGGTAACGCGGCTGCGTCGGGCTGCTCCCCGACACCACGAGGCCCGGCACGAAGCCGTTGAGGTCGTTCATGTCTTCCGCGGCCACGTCCTGCAGCAGGGTCTTGTCCACGACCTGCAGCGCGATCGGCACGTCCTGCAGGGACTGCGAACGCAGCTGCGCGGTCACGGTGACTTCCTCGAGCACCTCGGGGGCTTCGGCCTCGTCCGCCATCACGAAAGTCGGGGCCAGGGCCGCGAGGCTCGTTCCTGCCAGCACCTTCGCGATCGCGAAGGCCAGCGTGTTCTTGCGATTCATATTCACTCCGTCCAAGAAAAAATCAGTTGGTCACTTCGAGCATGTACTTGGCCACCGCGAGACGGGTCTCGGGGTCGAGGTAGTCCTGCGGCGGCATTTCGGGATAGTCGTCGCGCTTCTTCTCGGGCTTCGCGATGTAGTCGGCGAGGCCCTGCGGGTTTTCCATGTAAAGCGCCTGGATGGCCTGGATCGGCGGACCGATCATGCGGCCGTTGTAGATGTGGCAACCGCTGCAGATGCCGAGGAACACGACCTTGCCGCGTTCGCCGGGCTTGATCTCGCGCGGCGGCACCGGCGGCAACAGGTAGTTCACGGTGGCGCGGGTGTTGGTGAACTCGCAGTCGGCGAAGTCGCCCACGCCCACGGTGAAGTACTGGTGGCGGTTGATGATGCAGCTGCCCGGGCTCGGGCCGACGCGCACGATGTCGAGGTTCTTGACGCTCACGATGCCGTCGGCGAGCGCCAGCGCCTTGGCCTCGGTGATGGTGTCGTAGCCGTTGTTGAGCATCACGTTCTCGAGGATCTTCACGCGATCCGAGTTCGGGTCCGACTCGGGATCGATGGTGATGTTCGAGGCGTTGGCGTGGTCGGTGATGATGATGCCGGACACCTTGTTGTCCGAGATCACGTTGCCTTCGATCACCACGTCGTCGGCGGCCATCACCAGAATGCCGGTGCCGGCCGGGATGCCGGAGACGGTCGAACCGGGAGCGCCGAAGTTCTTGTGGTTGTTCCCGACCACGAAGTTGTTGCGGAAGATGACGTCGATCGTGGTCTTGATCGGCAGGCCCGGAGTCACGAACGCCAGCAGGCCGCCCGAGTTGTTGTGCACGTAGTTGTGCTCGACGATCGCATGGCGGCTGTTCTCGATCTCGATCCCCGCGACGCTGTCGAACACGTCGTTGTGCGCGACCAGGATGTTGTCGCTCATGCCGATGTAGATGGCCGCGTCGGCGATCTTCGACACCACGTTGTGCTCGACGATGCCGTTCTGGCCGAGCTGCGGGAAGATGCCGTACACGCCCGAATCGACGATCACGTTGTTGCGGATCTCGAAGTTGTTGCCGGCCTGCCCCATGATCCCGTTGCCCTTGTAGTTGCGGATCTCGAGGTTCTCGGCGACGAAGTTGTTGCCCGAGTACAGGATGGCGTCGTTGAGCTTCTTCTCGCCGTCGAGCACCGCGCGGCGGCCCTTGTCGATGACACCGATGATGCGGATGTCGTCTTTGTCGATGTACACCGTCTCGTGGTAGGTGCCCGGCATCACGCGGATGATGGTGCCCTTGGGCGCCGCCTTGACCGCGGCCTGGATGGATTCACCTTCCTTGACGACCACGATGTTCGCCGGCGCGGGGCCGGCCACCGTGTGGATGCCGCCCGCCGGTATCTCCGCGCCTTCACTCTTGAAGCCGCCGCCGTAGCTGGCGCCTCCGCTGCTCGAGCTGATCACCACGTCCTTCTTGGTGATCCGGCCCAGGATCGCGCCGGCGCCGAACACCAGCAGCGCGGCGAGCAGGCCCAGGAAAATCTTCTTCTTCACTTCGCTACTCCTCGTTGGGTGAGCGCCAGGCCGGAAGGGACCCGCGCCGGCACTTGCGGCAGGAAGGTCTCGTCCGTCAGGGCACCCAGGAAATCCACGATGCGGTCGATCTCGGTCTCCGTGAGATCCGGGTCCGAGATGTGCCAGTGCAGGTAGAGGCGCAGCCCAGCGGGCACGGCGTTGCCTCTTCCCTTGTTGTAGAAGTCGACGGCGCTGCGCAGGTCGGCGAAGGCGCCGTCGTGCGAGTAAGGCGCGGTGCGCGCGATGTTGCGCAACGTCGGCACCTTGAATCCGCCCTTGAGCTTTTCGCTGCCGAAGGTCTTCTCCGCGCCGACGTCGAAGGGCTGCCCGGCGGGCTCCGGCATGCCGATCACCGCGATCTGCTCGTTGGTGAACAGCGGCGGCGTGTGGCACTCGGAGCAACGCGCGACGAACGAGCGGAACACGTTCAGGCCTTCGATCTCCTTCTCGGAGAGCGCGGCGTCGTGGCCGTGCACGTAGCGGTCGTAGCGGCTGTTCAGCGAGACCAGCGAGGTCTCGAATGCTGTGAGCGCGGTGTAGACCTGCTTCTCGGTGATGTCGCCGGATTCGTCCGCGAAGGCTTCACGGAACAGGCGGCGGTAGGTGGGATTGCCGTTGAGACTCGCGAGCAGCTTCGCCGGCGTGTTGCCCATCTCCCGGGGCGAGTACAGCGGGCCGGT
The DNA here is from genome assembly GCA_036274075.1 of Steroidobacteraceae bacterium. Taxonomy (GTDB): domain Bacteria; phylum Pseudomonadota; class Gammaproteobacteria; order Steroidobacterales; family Steroidobacteraceae; genus CADEED01. Next base: position 39,312 of record DASUGK010000030.1, read on the forward strand.
GGCCTGCGCCTCGAGCGAATCCGCACGCGCGTCCCAGAAGAAGCGCTTGAGGAAGGCCACGTTCCACAGCGTCGGCGCGGCGCGGCCCGCGTCGGCGCCATGGATGCCGATGGAACGCGGGCGTCCATCGGACAGGCCGCGCGCCGGATCATGGCAGCTCGCGCAGGACAGGGTGCCGTCGCCCGACAACACGGGATCGAAGAACAGGTAACGTCCGAGGTCGATCTGCTGCGGCTTGAAACCGTCGCGATGCGGCGGCAGCGCGGTGCGCGTGCCTCCGACGCCGCGTCCTTCCAGCGAATCATAGAACTGGTAGAGCGTGCGCAGCTCGCACACGCCGGCGCGCGTCTTTTCGAAGCCGGGCGGGCACGAGGTGTTGAGCGTGAAGTCCGCTCGCGGTGTGGGTGCAGATGCGCTGGCCATCCCCACGGCCGCCACCATCGATGCCAGCGCGCGCATCACTTCGCGCGGCCCTGTTGATGGATGAACGCGATGACGTCGTCGAGGTCGCGCTCGGTCGGGATGGTCTTGGACATCATGGCCATCTGCCGGCCGGGCAGGTCCTTCGGATCCGTGCCGCGCACCGAATCGCGGAAGTGCGCGAACTGCCTCTTCATATAGGCGGCGTCCAGGCCCACGAGCCGCGGCGCCCTGAGCGCCGGAATTCCCTCGGCACGCACGCCGTGGCAGGCGCTGCACTTGCCCTGGTAGAGATTGTTGCCGTTGCGCAGGTTGCCGGTCGCGGGTTTCTCGACGACGGTCTTGGGCAACGCGGAGATCCACGCGGAGACCTGCTTGAACGCGGCATCGTCAGGCAGCGTCGCGGCGGTGGCGCGCATCTGCGCGCCAAACGTGTCCGACTTGTGCGAGCCGCGAATGCCGCTGCGGAAGTTGCGCAGCTGCCGTTCGACATAGGCGGCATCCAGCCCGGCGAGGGCGGGTGCGTTGAGCGAAGCATTACCCTGGCCCCGGTTGCCGTGGCAGGCGACGCAGGGCGCATACAGCTTCTCTTCGCCGGCAGCGAGCGCATGGCCGCCGAACATCAGCAGCAGTGCGCCGATACGCGAGAGCGCGAATCGCCACGGGCGGCGGATGCGGACGGAAGCTTGTTTGTTGGCCGATTGCCTGGAACCGGGCAATCGGGAATGGCTTAGGAGGAACAGGATATTCGCCGTCGGGGTTGAAGGTGCGCGGCGTAAATACCCGACCTAACAGAAGCCCGCAATCAGGGTTCGGATGAGGTTGCGCTAACAGCTTGCGCGTTCGCGACGGCGGCCCGGGTTTGCACACACTTTGTTAGGTTGTGTGAAATTGTGTAGTTGGAATCCGCACTTGTCCGGGGCGTTGAAGTGACTGCCAGCAAAGTTTCTGACACATCGTCCAGTGCCCTCGTCGCCCGGCGGCGACGGCTGGACTGACCGCCGGCGCCAGTAGCCGGTCCAGGAGAGGCCTGGTCCAGGTAAGCCGAGTACCCGGAAAGAGGACCCCGGACCCCCGCCAGGCCCCTTAATCAAGGTGTAAGGCCCCCCGGGCTCCATGCGAAACTGCCACCATCGGCCTCGACCTACACGAAAGCGTGAACTGAGCAGGCACACTGCGATGCGAATTCATCGACTCTGGCGCCAGGGATGGGGACGCGGCACCGCGGGTACCGGGTTCAAGCGAAATGCATGGAGCGGTTCAAGGCTGCGCTCATGTACAACGGACGCCACTTGTTGAGACGTCAATACGTGCGCCTGAAGGGATGGCTCACGCTGGGCAGCATCGGCATCATGCCGCGGCTGATCCTCGCCTTTGTCGCCGTCGGCGCATTGGCCGCCACCGCAAACCTCATCGTCGAGAACGGCGTTGCCATCCTCGAGCAGCAGCGCAACGTCGCGCTCGAGCGCAGCACGCACGACGCCCGGCAGATCACCGCACTGCGCGAGTCCATGGAGCGCGCCCGCCTCGCCGCGATGTCCGCCGAAGTCCTCGGAGCGCTCGGTGATTTCGATCGCGCAGTGCAGGAACATGCGGATGCGGATTCGCGCGGCTCGGCAGCGCGGTTCTTCCGGGCGCGCTCGGCGCTGGATCGCGCGCTCGCCAAGTATCTCGAGGACTCGCGCGCGGCGCCGGACACGCTGACCCGCCTCGTCAACGAACACAAGAACAGCGCCGATGCTGTGGTTCACACCCGGCGCGTTCGCCGCGACCTGCTCACGGAATATTCCACCCTCATGTCGGGCATGGACATTCGCGTCCGGACGTCCATGGAACAAAGCCTCAAGGTGCCTGGCTGGGCGGCAGCGCGCGAACCGCTGCTCGAGATCCGGGCACGGCTCGACTCCGTGCGCGCGGCGTTCGCGGCCCGCAATGCCTTCGATGCGCGCGAGCTCGATACCGGTCCGCTCGCCAAGGCGGAACGGGCGCTCGCCGCCACCTTGCGCGAGCGCGAGTCCACGCTGCGCCGCGCATTGGGCACGGAGTGGTTCCACGCGATGACCAGCGATACGCAGTCGCTCACCACGACACGCGTCGGACTGTTCAAGAATGAAGAGCGCCGCCTCGCGGCCAGCGATGCCTTCGCGGCAGAGCCGCGCACGATCGCGGCATTGTTGCCGGCGCCGTTCCCGGACGAGGTGCCCGAGGCGAGCGTCAGGCAAGCCGCGACGGTTCCGGCCGCGGTACCCGCCGATCCCGGCCCCAACCGTTCGCTGGTGGCGTGGGTGAGCGCCGCCGTGCTGGTGGTGCTGCTGTACCTGTGCGTCGCGACCATCTTCAGCATCGTGCGGCCCGTGCGGCGGTTGTTGTCGGCCACCAACCGGCTGGCCCGCGGCGAGAATGCGCGCGTGGTGGAAAGCGGCGGCATCCGCGAGCTGGACACGCTCACCTCGGCCTTCAATTCAATGGCGCAGCAGCTCGCCGTGGCGCGTGACGCCGCGCGCGATGCGCAGCAGAAACTCGAAGCCAAGGTCGAAGAGCGCACGCGCCAGTTGCAGGAGCTGGCGGAGCAGGACCCGCTCACCGGCATCGCCAACCGCCGGCAGTTGTTCGTGGCGCTCAACGAGGCGCTGGACCACGCGCGGGTTTCCGGCGAGCGCATCGGCGTGTTCTTCCTCGACATCGACAATTTCAAGACGCTCAACGACAGCATGGGTCATTCCTACGGCGACCGCGTGCTGGTGGCGATCGCACGTCGCCTCGAGGCGCTGGCCCGGGATCGCGGCTTCGCCGCGCGCCTGGGCGGCGACGAGTTCACGGTCGTGCAGCGGAGCGCCGCCGACGTGGATTCGATCGTGGCCTTCGGCACCAGCATCGTGCGCGCTTTCGAGACGCCGCTGCAGGTGGACGACCGCGAAGTCATCGTGAGCGTCAGCGTGGGCGCGAGCGTGTTCCCGGACCACGAGCGCGATGCCGAGGCGCTGCTGCGCGCCGCCGATGCGGCGCTGTTCCGCGCGAAGGCGCTGGGACGCAGCCGCCTCGCGACGTTCACGCCGGAACTGGTGGCCACCGCCTCGGCGAAATTCGCGATCGAGCAGAAGCTGCGGCGCGCCATCCAGGGCGACGAATTCGAGCTGTTCTACCAGCCGCTGGTCGACACCGGGACGCTGGACGTGGTGCTGGTCGAGGCGCTGCTCCGCTGGCGCGCGCCGGACGGGACCTATCGTGCGCCGGATGAATTTCTCGCTGTGGCCGAGGAGTCCGGCGTGATCATGGAGATCAGCGACTGGGTGCTGCGCACCGCCATCGGCACCGCGGCGCGTTGGCATCGCGGGCCCTGGCCCAAGGCGCGCGTCGCGATCAATGTCTCGGCGCGGCAATTCCTGGACTACCGCTTCGTCGGCCGCCTCGAAGAGCTGCTGCGCGAATACGACTTGCCGGCGCGCTGCCTCGAGCTCGAGCTCACGGAGTCGGTGCTGCAGACCGGCACGCACACCATCAAGACGCTGGACCACCTGCGTTCGATCGGCGTCGCCATCGCGCTGGACGATTTCGGCACCGGCTACTCGTCGCTGGCGTCGCTGCAGCGCCTGCCGCTCACGCGCGTGAAACTCGATCGCAGCCTGGTTGCCGGCATCGACGACAATGCGCGCTCGGCCTCGATCGCGCGCGCCACGATCGCGTTGTGCCGCGGCCTGGGTCTCGAGGTGACGGCTGAAGGCGTGGAACGCCTCGAGCAGCTGGCGATGTTGCTGCCGCACCGGGCCATTTCCCTGCAGGGCTTCCTGTTCGCGCGCCCGGTGTCCGCGAACGACCTGCTGCCACTCCTGAAGTCCCTGCCGGCGCATTGCAGGGAGCTCGACCAGGCCGCGCAGAAGCTGCCGGCCGCGAAGTTCGCGGCGCGTGGCGGCGACCGGCGCAAGGGCGCGCTGGCGCTGGTCTCCGATCGGCAGGATCCGACCTAGTTCGTTCACATAGTGTGCGCGCGCCGGGCCCGAAGGTCTGATTGTCCTGGGCCGTTCCCCTACCGACGATGCCGGCGTGCGAACCCTCTATCCAGGCCTGGTTTTCTTCTGCGCGGCGAATGCCGCGGTGGCCGCTGCGCCGGAGGTCGAACAACTTCGCGCTGAACTGGAGGCCATGAAAGCGGCCTACGCCCGGCAGGCCGGGCAGATGCGCGCCCTCGAGGAGCGGATTCGTGCCCTGGAATCTCCTGCAGCCGCGGCTTCGATGGCCGGCGCGGATCCGACGCGCGTTCGCGTGGAGAAGGAATACCAGCGCGACACCGAGTCCCGCGAGCAGGCGATGCTCACCGCGGCGCATCCCTATGCAGGCCGCGTGCAGGAAGTGCTGCAGGGATTCATGGACATCCACGGGTACTTCCGCGCCGGCTACGGCCGGGACGACAGCGGCGGATCGATGGTGGGATTTCAGGCGCCGGGCGCCAGCGCCAAGTACCGGTTGGGCAATGAGCCCGATTCCTACGGGGAAATCACGTTCGGCAAGAACTTCTATCGCGAGGGCGCGTTCGCGATCGGAGACTCCGGCGGCGAGACCACGCCCGCCGACGGACCGATCGGCAGGTTTCAAACTACCCTGGCTGCGTACACGCCGATCCAGGATGCGATCAGTTCGGGCAGCGCGAATTTCAGCTTCGCGGAGATCTGGGGCTCGGTGGGCAATGTCATTCGCTCGCAACCGTCGCTGAAGTTCTGGGCCGGCAACCGCTACTACCGGCGCCACGACATCCACCTCAACGATTTCTTCTTCTCCAACATGAGCGGCACGGGCGGTGGATTCGAAGACCTGAAGCTGGGCTTCGGCAAGATGGCCCTGGCCTGGATCGGCACGCCCGGCAGCAGCGGCGTCACAACGGCGCCGGAACCCGACGCGGCGAACAAGGCAGGCTTCAGCAAGACCAGCTTCGACCTGCGGCTCTACGACATGGACGTGCCGTGGGGAATCGGCGAAGCGGGCCTGGTGTTCTCGCGCGCCACCAGCGGATTCGACTCCAACGGCAATCGCGCCGCGGACAGCACCGGCTTCTCCGGCATGTTCATCCACACGCGCAAGGGTGTGTTCAGCGCCGATGGCGTGAACAAGGCGTCGATCCAGTTCGGCACCGGCGCCGCCATGACGCTCAATTCCGGCTTCGAGACTTTCAATCTCGATGGACAGACTTTCATTCGTCCGCTCGACACGGATGCCTGGCGCCTGCGCATCACGGAGAACTTCACGGCCAATCTCGGTGACTCGCTCTCGCTGGGCCCGGTGTTCATCTACCAGCTCACGGACTACGGGGACGACGACGGCAAGGTGCAGTGGATGTCGGCCGGCCTGCGGCCCATCTGGCATTTCAACCCGCGCGTCAGCCTCGCGGCCGAAGGCGGCGCCGACTGGGTGAAGGACGACATCGCGGGCACCGACGGTGTGCTCTACAAGCTGACCCTCGCGCCGCAGGTATCGCTGGGCGGGCGTTTCATGAGCCGGCCCGTGATTCGCGCCTTCGTCACCTGGGCGAGCTGGAGCGACGACTTTGTCGGGTTGATCGGCGGGCAGGACTACCTGGATGCCACCGATGCCCTGACCGCGGGCATGCACATGGAAGTCTGGTGGTGACCTGACTACTCGTGCCGCAGGGCGTCGATGGGCGCGAGGTTGGCGGCGCGTCGCGCCGGCAGGATGCCGAACAACATGCCGACCAGCGCCGAGAATCCCGTGGCGCCAACCACCGCCCACCACGGCACCGCCGGCGAAGGGAAGTGCGGGATCATCTGTGCCGCCAGCACGCCCAGCAGCCAGCCGAGACCGATGCCGATGATGCCGCCGATGACTGCGAGCACCATGGCCTCGATCAGGAACTGCATGAGGATGAAGCGGCGCGGCGCGCCCAGCGCCTTGGCGATACCGATCTCGCGGGTGCGCTCCGTCACCGACACCAGCATGATGTTCATGATGCCCACGCCGCCCACCAGCAGCGAGATGCTGACCACCGCCGAGATCACAAGCGTGATGGTGCCCGACACGCGCTGGATGGTTTCGGTGAGCGATTGCGACGTCGTGACCTGGAAGTCGTCGGGATCGCCGGGCCCGATCTTGTGCGCACGGCGCAGGAGGGCAGTGATGCGGCTGGTGACGTCGTCGACCGCATCGATGTTGTCCACGGTGAGCAGGATGCTCATGTCGGGTTCGTTGTTGGGACCGGCGAGGGCGCGGCCGGTCTCGAAGGGAATGACGACGTAGTTGTCCATGCTCTGGCCGAACATCTCGCCGCGTTCTTCCATGAGACCCACGACCTTGAACCACTGGCCGCCGACCTGGATGAAGGTGCCGAGCGGATCGGCGGGCAGCTTGAGGTCGGCGCGGGCTTTCTCCCCGAGCACGACGACGCGCCGCCGCGAATCGTTGTCGCTGTCCGTGACGAAGCGGCCGAGCCGCGGAAACGACTGGTTGGCGAACTGGAACCAGCTCGTGGTCGCGATGACCTGCGCACCGGAAGTGTTGTCGCCGTATCGGACGCCGCCCGGCAGGTTGAGCCCGGTCGTCGGCGTCACGTTGCTGATGCCCGCGATGCGGTGTTTCACGAGCTCGAGATCGGCCGGCCGCAACCGGTTCCACTTGCCGATCAGCCAGTCTTCACGCGATGTGTGCGAGTGGACCTGCAATGCATTCCCGCCGAATCCCTGGAACTCGTCCATGACGGAGCGCGTGAGGCCCTGCAGCAGCGACACGATGCAGATCACCGACGCCACGCCGATGATGACGCCGAGCATCGTGAGGAAGCTGCGCATTCGGTGCGAGCGGATGCTGCCGAGCGCCGAACGCACGCATTCCTGCACGGCATAGAACGCCGCCTGGAGGCGGTTCACGTCGTCGATGGGTGCATTTCCCTGCGCCGAGCTGCTCATGCGGCCTGCGCCCGGTCTTCGACGATGTGGCCGTCGTGCAGGCGCACCACGCGCTGGCAATAGGCGGCGATCGCCGCATCGTGCGTCACGATGATGATGGTCATGCCTTCCCGATGCAGGTCGCCGAAAACACCCATGATTTCGCGCGCCGTCTTGCTGTCGAGGTTGCCGGTCGGCTCATCGGCCAGGAGCACGTCCGGCCGGCCGACCAGTGCCCTCGCGATCGCCACGCGTTGCCGCTGGCCGCCGGAAAGCTCGTTGGGCTTGTGCAGCGTGCGCGCTTCGAGACCGACACGCGCCAGCGCCGCGTGTGCGCGCTCGCGCCGGATGGCGGGTGCGAGGCCGCGATAGATCAGGGGCTGCGCGACGTTGTCTGCGATGCTGGTCCTCGGCATCAGGTAATAGCTCTGGAAGATGAAGCCGATCTTGCGATTGCGCACCCGGGCGAGCTGGTCCTCGTCCAGGCCGGCGACCGCCTCGCCGTCGAGCGTGTACGTGCCGGTAGTCGGCAGGTCCAGGCAGCCGAGGATGTTCATCATCGTCGACTTGCCGGAGCCGGAGGGTCCGATCAACGCCACGTATTCGTTGCGCGCGATGTTGAGGTTGACGTCGGCGAGGGCGACGAGCTGCGTGCTGCCCATCTGGTACGTCTTGCCGATGCCGTTCAACTGGATCATGTGGCGCTACTTCTTCGCGGCCAGGTCGGCCTTGACGTTGACGGTCACTTTCTCGCCGTCGAGCAGGAACAGCAGGGTCTTCGCGGGACCCACGATGACCTGGTCGCCTTCCTCGAGGCCGTTGGTGATCGCGATGTGGCTGTCATCGGCGGTGCCCGTGGACACGGCGCGCTTCACGGCGCGGCCCGCGTCGTAGAGGAACACGCTGGCCAGTGATTTCTCCGCCTTGGCCGACTTGTCGGGATTGTCCTCGTAGCGCAGCGCCTGCACCGGCACCGCGAGCACTTTCTCGCCGTCCTGTGAGCCGGTGAGCACCTCCGCGCGGCAACTCATCCCGGGGTGGAAGACGACTTCCGCGGTATTGTTGAGGCGGATGCGCACGGGGTAACTCTTGTTCTGCCCGTATTGCTGCCGCGGCGCGATGGCCACCTGTTCCACGATGCCCGTCAGCGTCTTGTCGGGAAATGCCGCCGGCACCACGCGGGCCTCGGCGCCGACGCGGACGCGCGCGATGTCGGTTTCGTCGACGTTGATCTCCGCGTCGATACTGGTGGTGTCGGCCACGTCCACCAGCGTCGAGCCCGCGATGCCGGAGAAACTCGGCACCGCGGTCTGGCCCACCTTGACGTAGATAGCCGTCACCTTGCCGTCGAGAGGAGAACGGATCTCGGTCTTGGCGAGGTGTTCCTGCGCCTGCCGCAGTTGGGCGAGCGACTGCGTGAGCTGCTCGCGGCTGGTGCGCAGGTCCACCTCGGCGAGATTGCGCGCCGACACCAGTTCCTCGAGGCTGTTGGTGTCCACCATGCCCTTCTCGCGCAGCGCCTCGAAGCGCTTCGTCCTCGCGACCAGCGTGTCGTAGTCCACCTGTCGCCGCTCGATGCTGAGCCGTGCCTGGCGCACCATCGCCTCGCTCTGCTCGATGGCGGCGCGCGGCGCCGCGGGATCGAGGCGCATGAGCAGCTGGCCCCGTTTCACCTGGTCGCCTTCTTCGACGAGGATCTCCGTCACCCGGCTCGTGACCTCGGGTGCCAGGGTGACCTGGCTTTCATAGGTCAGCGAGCCCGAGGCGAGCACGGTCGGCGTCAGCGCGCGCTGCGAGACCTGCTCGACGTCGACCGCCTTCTGGGAGTCGTTGCGCGAGAGCTTCAGGACGACCGGTACCACGATCAGTGTCGCGATGACGCCGATCGCGATCCATTGGTTGCGTTTCATGGATCGGGGCTACCGGAAGGCGAAGAACGCCCAGATGCCGTAGATCGTGATCGCCGGCAAGAGGATGAACAGCGCACTGAATGCCCAGGACCGCTGGCTCCAGGAACGGATGCCGATGATCATGAGGATCCAGCTCAGCAGGCTGAAGACGTTGAGCGACTCCAGCAGGCCGTGCCCGGGACTGCCCATGGGCCGATGGAACACCAGTTCATTCAGCGACAGGGGTTGCAGCACGGACGGGCTCAACTGCCCGCTGTCGCTCATCAGCAGCAATATGCCGGCCACGACGCTGCCAATCAGCAGCGGCAGCGACGTCCAGCAGGCGAATGCGAACCAGTGCTTGAATCCCAGTCCCAGCTTCGTGACCTTGGCCGCTACCCAGAAGTACAGCGCCATGATCAGGAACACGATCGGCAGGCCGAAGAGCCCGCCCACCACCGACCCGATCAGGAAGGTGTTGCGAGTCATCATGGACATGGCCGCCGCGCGTTCGGCCTCCGGCCGGCCCGCGATGTCGGGGTGGTTGCTCAGCACCGTCTGCTTGAACCACTCGAAGTCGACGACGCTGTAGTACCAGTACGCCATGCAGATGGTGCTTGCGACCAGCACCAACAGGGGAAACCAGAATCTCGGGCGCTCGCGCAATTCCGCGAAGGCGCTGGAAGGTGCCGTCGCCAGGGCGACGGTGAGCGCGACATTGTTCATGGAAGTCCTCTTGAGGCGATTGTTGTTGGTTGTTCGGGAGGGCTGGGAGGCGGATCGGCTAAGCGGAGTGTCGAAGCGGCTCGCCGGTTTCCGGCCGGCGCGGCGCGGACAGGCTCACGAGGAGCATCAGCGACGTGACCACGATGAATGCGCTGAACGCGAAGGGCTGCCATGCTTCCAGGTGAAGCGAGCGGATCGTTTCGACGAGTGCGAAGAACCAGACGCTGGCGATGGCCAGGTAGACGGCCACGCGCAACGTCGCCGCAATCCGGTGAAGGCGGCCCTCGTGGGTCACCAGTGGATTCTTCTTGCCATAGAGCAGCTTGTAGATGGCAGCCGCGAACACGGCAAACAACATCGTGACGTTGCCGATGGCCATGTAGCTCTCCCTGGATGGCGCAGTGTTCCCGTAAATGTGGAGATCCAGGTAGAACTCAAGGCCGACGAACAGAAAATAGCTCAGGACGGCGAACAGGACGGCGTAGGGTGAGACGAAGTCGAACAATCCACGGCGCTGCAGGGTGGCGGTGCGCTTCGCCTCCGGCAGTTCCGCATCGAGCTTCTTGTGGCGCGCGCTGGCGTAAAGGAAGAGAAAGATCAACTGCGCCATCTGCAACACGAAGTACAGGGCCACGGCCTTCCTGGCGTCGACCAGCCAGCCCGGGCGGTCCATGTCATTGAACAGCCAGGCGAACAGCATCAAGCCGAGCAGGGTCATGACGACAGCCACGACGCGGTAGATGGACACAATGCGCCCGACTCGCCGGGCATGATCGGCTTCCGGAGACACCTGCGCGAGGCGTTCGGAGCCAAAATCGCGCGCCCAGTCCCGGACGTAATGGATGAGCCAGGCCGGGTACAGGATGGATGCGACGAGGACCTGCAGCGTGAACGCGGCGAGGAAGGCATGGGTGGCGTTCATGACGCCACCCCGTTACTGGGCGCCGGCGCGGCCACGTCCTGATTCTGCCTGGGTTTACCGACCTCGATGAAACTCAGGAACGCGGTGATCCCCAGGAATGCGGTCAGGGCGAAGGGTTTCCAATCGTGCAATTCCGGCTGGCCGAGCGTGCCCATGAGCGCGATGAACCAGGCCACGGCGATGCTGCTGTAGACGCCGCTCTTCACCGTCATGCTGATCATGTGCACGCGTCCCTCGTGAGTCACGAAGGGATTCTTCCGGCCATACAGGTACCGGTAGATGATGAATCCGTTCAGCGCGTAGCAGAACGTGACCGAGCCGATGGCGATGAGGCACTGCCTGGAGAGAGTCGTGTTGTTGTAGACGTAAAGGTCCAGGTAGATGGCGACGCCGACGAACAGCAGATAGCTCAGGACGGCGACCAGCACGGCAACGGGTGAAACGAAATCGAACAATCCGCGCCGCTGCAATACGGCCGTTCGCCTGGGTTCGTTCGAAGGCCGCATCATTTGCAGGAACATCTTGTGGTAACGCACCACCGTGTACAGGGCAAAGAGCACCAGCGGCGACATCTGCAGGAAAAAGTAGGCGATCACCAGCCGCGTGACGTTCTTCACCCATTCGGGCTGGCTGACGAGGCTGAAGATCCAGCCGAGCAGTACCAGGCCGAGCAGCGCGACGGCGATGTTGATGGCGAGGTAGCGAGTCGTGAAGCGCTCCGCCCATTGGCCGTAGTTGAAATCCGGATACAGCTGCGCAAGGCGATCGGAGCCGAAATTCACCGCCCAGTTCCGGATGTACCGGTTCAGCTTGTTCGGATTCAGGATGGAGCCGACGAAGATCTGCACGACGAACGCGGCCAGGAATGCATAGGCTTCGATCATGATTGCACCTCATTTTTCCTTCGGTAGCCGGTTGACGGCCGCCGCGAATGCGTTGCGAATTTCGGAATCGGTCACGCCGGCTTCACGCAGCTCATCGACCGTTTCACTGAGCTTGCGCAGCGTCCACTCCTGCAGGTTGAACTTGCAGTTGGCCTTGGCCTTGGGGTGGACGTAGGTGCCCCGGTAGCCTTTTGTTTCGATGATCGAATCGCGCGTCAGCAGCTGGTAAGCCTTGGCGACGGTCTTGCTGTTGAGCTCCAGATCGTTGGCGAGCTGGCGGATCGAGGGCAGGGAATCGCCCGGCTTCAGGACGCCGGCCGAGACCGCGGCCTTGATCTGCTCGATGAGCTGCTCGAATTGCGGCAGCGGGTTGTCGATGTCGATGGTGATTTCCACCGGACGGCCTCGGAGATGTACCACTTGCACCCATGGTACAACTGGAACATGGCGGATGCAAGCCGGATTTGCGAAGGGGCGGGGACTTTCGCCTCATGGCCGGGTTTCCGGATTCCGGTAACCTCATGAAATGCAAGCGACTGAACAGGGCACCCTGAAATTTTCGATCGTCCTGACGGTGGTCCTGGGCGTGCTGGGTGTCGCCAGCGGCATCATCACCGAATCGCAGGCCATCATCTTCGATGGCATGTACAGCTTCGTCGACGTGGTGCCGACGGTGGTCTCACTACTGGTGGTGAAGCTGATCGCGCGCGGCACGACGCATCGCTTCCAGTACGGATTCTGGCATCTCGAGCCGCTGGTCGCCGTCCTGCGCGATTCCATCCTGGCGATTGCCTGCGTGTACGCGGGCATCGATGCCGTGAACACGCTGACCAGTGGCGGTCACGACGTGGAATATGCGCGCGCCGCCGCCTGGGCCGGGATCCTCTGCGTGATCGGCCTCATGATGACCTGGATGCTGAGCCGGCGCGCGAAAGCCCTGAAATCCCCGATGCTCGGGATCGACGCGCGCAGCTGGCTGGTGAGCGCCAGTCTCAGCCTCGGATTGCTGATCGGCTTCGCGATGGCCACGGTGCTCACGGGTACGCGTTTCCAGGGATGGATCCCGTATCTCGACGCAATCGCGCTGCTCAGCATGGCGCTGATCATGTTGCCCATGCCGCTGATCGGCCTGTGGCGCTCGATGAAGGACGTTCTGCAGGTCGCGCCCAACGAACTGGACGCGCGTGTCCGCGCCGTCATGGACGGCGTCATCCAGGAACGCAAGTTCCTCGAGTACACCAGCTACATCGCGAGGGCGGGGCGCGGAACGTTCGTGGAGATCCACATCCTCGTACCGCCGGACTTCCACATCGACATTGCGGCGGCCGATGCGATCCGCAGCGAAGTCTCGGAGCGCCTGAACGCGGGTTCCCCGACGTTCTGGCTCACGATCGATTTCACCGCGGACCGGCGGTGGCTGTAGTTGTCCGCGCCTGGCGCTGCTTCGCGTCGGGCTTGGAGAGCAGCAATGCCAGCGTGGCCCAGTTGGTCGCGGCGGAGGAGATGAACTGGTCTTCCCCATGGGGAAAGCCAGTGTCGAAGAAAGTTTGCGTGGGATGCGAGCGAGTGTGTACCAGCCACGACCCGTCGGCGAGCTGTGTCCTGAGCAGGTAACGCACGCCGCGTCGATAGGCCCGTGAATCGGTAGCTAGCCCGGACGAGCGCAGGGCGAACAGCGCCTCACCGGTGGCATAGGCATCGCTGGATCGGAAATCAGTCTGAGCCCAGCCGCCGTCCTCGCGCTGGGCCTTCAGCAATTCTTCCTTCGCGGCCGATTGCGCAGCCTTCGTGCCTTCGGTCCAGATCAGTCCCAGCAGCCTGAACACGCGGTCTTCATGGTTGGCGGGCTGGTGGGTCTCCAGCCAACGCCGGGCGCGCGCCACTGCGGCCTGGTTTGCCGCGGGGTTGTCGACGCCGTAAACCCGCAACCCGCGCGCGGCCACCGCCGTGGCCGTGAATTCACTGGCTTCGATCGGTGGCCTAACGGGCGACGGCCAGAATCCGTCGGGGCGTTGCCAGAGCCGTAGCAGCCGCATCAGCGAGTCGGTGGCCTCATTGGCAGGAATGTTCTGCGCATCCAGCGCCAGGAGGATGTAACCCGTCGTGGTTGCGAGTCCGCCGGGCACGGTCATGCCTTCCAGCGCCTGCTCGCGCGTCGCCTCGAGGTCGCGGGTCAGGTTCGCCAGTTCTTCTTGCGCGATCGCTTCGTCCACGGGGAATCCGGCGCGCCGCGCCTCCTGCACGGTGATGGCGGTCTGCAAGTTGTGATGGCAACCGACGCAGCCGCCGCGGTCATAAAAGGCCTTGCTGGTGGTCTGCAGCAGCGGCAGGCTGCGCCTGATCGCCGCGTCGACGGAATTCCTGGCGACGAACTGCAGGTTTGCCGGCTGCTGCGCAGTCGGCTCGAGGCCGGCGCGCCTGAGCACCTCGATGATGGGCTGGCGGCCCAGCCGCTGCGCATAGTCGAGCGCGTTGAGGCCCTGCCGGCTCTTTACATGAAGGTCGGCGCCGCGATCGATGACTGCCTGCATGAGCTCTGGTGTCACCAATTCCGAGGCGGCCAGCAACATCAGCGGTGTGCGCCCCTTGATATCGCGCGCATTCACGTCGCTGCCACGCTCGAGCGCGATGCGCACGAGCTCCGGCTTGCCCGGGGCGCTGACGGGCGAAACCATGATGAGCCCCCGGGGCATCTCCGCGTTTCCGGGCAGCAGCGCTTCGACGCACGCGATGCAACCTGCGCGCAGCGCCAGGACCGCGGCTTCGCCCTTGTCCGTCGCGCCCGCGGCCACCAGCAGGCGCACGGAGCTTTCATTCCTGTTGGCGGCACCCAGCAGGTGCGCGGGCGCTGGCTTGGCCCCGCGCGACAACAACAATGCGGTGGCGTCGTCGCCGTGGCCCGAGAGGGCAGCCAGTGAAAGCGCGGTGCGGCCAAATCCCGAGGAGGCATTCACGTCGGCGCCGGCATCCAGCAGCAAGGCCAGCTTGCCGGGATCCTCCACGGCCCACATGAGCGCCGACGCTCCCAGGTCGCTGGTGATGTTCGGATTGCCGCCGCCCTGGAGCATGGCGCGCAGCAGTTCCGCGTCTGCGTAGAGCGCGGCGTACATGAGCGGCGTTGCGCCGTCGGTTCCGCGTGCGTTGATCACGCGCGGATCGCGTGCAATCGTCTCGAGCACCGCCTGGCGCGCCGCGCTGTCGCGCCGCACGGCGCGGAGCTGCCCGATCAATGCCAGCGCTGCCGGATCGGGCGGCGGCGGATCCACTTCGTTGGCCAGGTCGTCCGGCCAGTGCGCGCCTTCATCGATCCACCGGCGGATGGTTTCGATCTGCTGCTCGGTGAGCGTGTCCTCGAGCGGCATCTGCGGGCCGGAGTCGGAGTCGAGCACGCGCCGATAGACGCGGCTCGAACTGCTCATACCCGGGATGATGTTCGCACGAACGACGCCGGCCATGGCGCGGCTGCGGCGGTCGAGCCGGAAACCATTCTTCTGCTGCTTTGCGCCATGGCACTCGTAGCAATGCTTCTCGAACAGCGGCTTGATGTCGCGCGCGTAGTCCACCTCGGCGCGCGCCTCCAGCGAGAACAACGCCGCCAGCCCGGCAATCGTGATGCAGTGCGCAAGTCGATTGGACACGGGGAAGTCCTCTCGTGACTTCCCGCAGCCTAGCAACTCGGGCTTACGAACGGGTAACGATCTGCCTGGCTGACTCGGTAGTAAGGGCCCGTCCGGCGATGCCCCAGGCGCCGCTGGGCACTTCCTCGACGATCACCCAGGTCACGGGTCGAAAGGCAGCACCTTCGACGGACAGGGCCGCGTCGGTCACGCGTTCGATCATGGCTTTCTTGCCGGCGGCGGACCATGACCGCGTGACCGGGAAAGTTGCCCGATCGTCCGGGACCGATCCGGGCCACGACTTCACGCCGCCACGGCGTGACTAGTTAGGCGCCGCGAAAATGGCGGACGTGCCGGCTCCCGGCATCGTTCCGCACAGCGGAACCCAAGCGAATTTCTTTGCGTGATCCTTGTCGCTGATGCAATCTGACTTGCATCGAGCGATTCGATGTTTCGCACCACGAAATACGGGGGGTTTTCAAATGGACGACAGTTCCATCGGCCGCCGCGTCGCATGCGGTTCGCTTCTCATCGGCCTGTTCATCACCTGCGGCGTGTCCGCGCAGACGGGGGAACAAGCCTCCGACGATGACAATCGCCTGCTGCCCACGGTCACGGTTTCCGCGCAGAAGCGCGAGCAGAACCTGCAGGACGTGCCCATTGCCGTCACCGCGATCGGCTCGCAGCTGCTGCGCGATTCCGGTGTGCGAGACATCAAGGACCTGACCCTGCTCACGCCCGGCCTCGTGGTCACTTCGACCTCGAGCGAGGTGTCCACGACCGCGCGCATTCGCGGCATTGGCACCGTGGGCGACAACATCGGCCTGGAGTCTTCGGTCGGCGTGGTGATCGACGGCGTCTACCGGCCGCGCAACGGCGTGGGATTCGGCGACCTCGGCGAACTCGAGCGTATCGAGGTGCTCAAGGGGCCGCAGGGTACTCTGTTCGGCAAGAACACCTCCGCGGGCGTCATCAACGTGGTCAGCAAGCGCCCCACCTTCGAGGCCGATGGCGGCGCGGAGCTGACCGGCGCGAACTTCGGCGGCTACGACGCCGCCGCATCGATCAATGGCCCGCTGGTCGAGGACAAGCTCGCGGGCCGGCTCTTTGCGTCATACCGCAAGCGCGACGGTTTCTACGACGTGAGCACGGGCGGCGGTTATCGCGAGACCAAGGAAGATTCCGACCGCGACGTGGTCACGGCACGCGGCCAGCTGCTGTTCACGCCCTCGGATAGCGCCAGCGCGCTCATCATCGCCGACTACTCGGCGCGCAACGAGAACTGCTGCGGGGCCGTGCAGATCAACGATGGCCCCACCGCGCCGCTCATGGATGCCGTCGCCGCGGACAGCGGCGTGTCGCGGCCCGCGGATCCCTTCGAGCGCGTTGCCTACGCCGACCGGTCGGACGGCCAGCAGATCCGCGACATGGGAGTCTCCGCCGAGCTCAATTTCGACCGGTCGTTCGGCAAGATCACCTCGATCACGGCGTGGCGCAACTTCGAGTCCCACATCGGCCAGGATGCCGACTACAGCACGGGCGACGTGTTGTGGCGCAATTCGGCGGGCCCGAACGGCAACGAGTTCAACCAGTTCTCCGAGGAGCTGCGCTTCGCGGGCGAGACCGACAAGCTCGAGTGGATGGTAGGCGCCTTCTACGCCCGCGAGGATCTCGATTCGGACCTGAACCTGCGCTACGGCGCGGATTTCGAGACTTACTACAGCCTGGTGCTCTCCGCGGGCATGGCGCCGACGCTGGTGAACACGCTCACGGGTCTTCCGGCGCAGACGGCGTATCCGCTGGGCGCCGGCTACCAGGACCGGTTCGAGCAGACCTCCGACAGTTTCGCGTTGTTCACCAACGAGACGTTCCACTTCACCGAGCGGCTGCACGGAACCATCGGCCTGCGTTACACCAACGAGAAGAAGGATCTCGACTCGTTCTACACCAACTCCGATGGTGGCGCGGGATGCGCGGCTTCGCGCGCGCGTTATCCCATCATCTCGGCCGTGCTGCCGGCGGCTGCGGTGACGGGCTGGTACAACTTCGGCTGCGCGACCTTCGCCGATCCCATCTACAACGACGTGGGCACGTCGCAGAGCATCGACGAAAGCGAGACCAGCGGTACGGCGAAGCTGGCCTTCGACTTCAACGACCAGCTCATGAGCTACATCTCCTATGCACGCGGCTACAAGGCCAGCGGCTTCAACCTGGATCGCGAACGCACGCCGGTCGCGTCGACGGGTGCACCGTTGTTCGCCTTCGATCCTGACACCAGCTTCGCGCCAGAAACCGTGGATTCCTACGAACTGGGCGCGAAGTACGCGTCCCCCAACCACATGTTCCGGCTGAACTCCGCGGTCTTCTACCAGAAGTTCGAGGACTTCCAGCTCAATACCTTCACGGGCATCAGCTTCGTGGTGGTGTCGATTCCCGAAGTGACCTCGGAGGGCGTCGACCTGGACTTCGACATCTCGCCGACGGAAGGGCTGGTGTTCAACGCCGGCGTCACCTATGCGAAGACCGAGTACGGCGACTTCACGCCGCCGTTCCCGGCCCTGTTCCGGCTGCCCAATGCGCAGATGTCGTTCGCGCCTGAGTGGTCCGGCTCGTTGGCGACGACCTACGAGCACAGCCTCGGCAGTTCGATGAAATGGCGTTTCAACATCGGCGCCAAGTACACCTCGGAATACAACACCGGCTCGGACCTGAACCCCGTCAAGCTCCAGGAAGCGCTCACGCTCGTGAACGCGCGCCTCGGCTTCGGAGCGCAGGACCAGAAGTGGTTCGTCGAGGCCTGGGCGCAGAACCTCACGGACGAGGAGTACTACCAGGTGGTGTTCGACGCGACGCTGCAGACCGGGACGTTCGACTCGTACCTCGGCGCGCCGCGTGTCTATGGCATCACGCTGCGGATGCAGTTCTGACGCGTCGCTGAGGCATGAAGCGGAGCTGCCCCTATTTGACTTCAGCTTCTGGCGGCTTCCTGCTCCTGCAGGAGCCGCCAGTCGATCTTCCCCGTGGCTGACTTCGGCAGGCTGGCCACGAACTCGACTTCGCGCGGCACCTTGTACGCGGCCATGCGTTCGGCTGACCACGCGATGAGTGCCTCGGCGGCGAGCTTCGCGCCTGGCGCATCACGGGGCACCACGAGCGCCTTCACCACCTCGCCACTGCGCGCATCCCGCTTGCCGATGACACAGGCTTCCTGCACGCCGGGATGGGCGTAGAGCAGGGCTTCGACCTCGGCGGGCCATACCTTGAAGCCCGCGGCATTGATCATGCGCTTGAGGCGATCGACGAAGTGGAAGTAGCCGTCCTCGTCCACGCGCGCCAGGTCGCCGGTACGCAGGAATCTCTTGCCGTCGCGCTCGAGGAAGCACGCGGCGTTCTCCTCGGGCTTGTTCCAGTACGCCTCCAGCACCTGGGGGCCCGAGACGATGATTTCTCCCGCCTGGCCGCGCGGCAATTCTTCGAGCGTGTTCGGATCGATGATGCGTGCGTCGGTGTCGAAGATCGGGATGCCCAGGCACTGCGCCTTCGGGCGTTCGCCCGGGTTGATGTGGGTGGGCGCCAGGGTCTCCGTCATGCCATAACCTTCGATATAGGTGAGGCTGCAAAGCTCCTGCAGCCGCGCGGCCACGGCCTGGGGCATCGCGGCGCCGCCGCCCCCGATGAGGCGCATCGAGGAGAGATCGTGCCGCGCGGCATCGTAGTTGGAGATGAGGTCGACGATCATCGCGGGCACGGTCGTGATGGTGGTGACTTTGTGATGCGCGATGGCGGCGAACGCCGCCTCGCGGTTCCAGCGCGGCATCAGCACCATGCGTGAACCGGCGTAGACGTGCACGTTCATCGAGTTCTGCATGCCGGTGACATGGAACAGGGGCAGGACGACGAGTGAGCACGCGTGCTGGCGCACGTCGTGCCAGTGTGCAAGCGAGACCGCGCTGTGCATGACGCCGCGGTGGCGATGCATGCAGCCCTTCGGCTTGCCCGTCGTGCCGGAGGTGTAGCAGATCAACGCCAGGTCGTCGGGACCGGCGAGATGCGGCGCGGGAGCCAGGGAGCGTTCGAGCACTTCGTGCCAATGCACCACCTGCGGCTGCGTGAATTCATTGCGCGGCGCGGCGAGAGCCTCGGGCAATGCCGCGGCCGGCTCGTCGCCGGCATAGTCGGCGTAACACGCCACGATGGAATGCCGGACTGTCTTCCCGAGGAGAGGCTCGACCCGCGGCTGCAGTTCCTGGACGGTCACGAGGGTCGAGGCGCCCGCGTCGAGCAGCAGTTGCTCGAGTTCTCCCGTCGTGTTCATGCAGTTGACCGGCACGACCACGGCGTCGGCCCGCAGGATGCCGTAGTAGGCGATCACGAACTGCGGGCTGTTGTGCATGAACAGCGCCACGCGGTCGCCGCGGCGAACGCCGCACTCCTTCTGCAGGTAGCCGGCGAGCGCCTCGGCCTGCGCACGGAATTCCCGGTAGCTGACCGAGGCGCTGCCGAAGCTCAGCGCAGCCCGATTCGGAAAACGTGTCGCCGAGACCTCGAGGTTGTACCAGAGCGAAGTCTCCGGAACCGTCAGGTGAAACGGCAGCCGCCGCGGAAAAAATGGGGACATTCCTCGATTCCTGGCAAAAGGGGTCAGGCCTTCCGGTTCCTCAAAACACCCCGCGAGTGGCAGTGAAGATGCGCTCGCGCAGCACCACCATGCGCGGCCCGAGCTCGGTGACGATGCGCTTGCGCGTGATGTCGAACATCGCGCCGCTGCACGACAGCGCCATGACGCGCGTGCGATCGGCCGAGATCAGCGGCACGCCCACCGCGAAGATGTCCGGGTTCCAGTCACCGAACGAGTACACGAAACCCTGCTTGTCGTAATTGCGCAGGCTGGAGCGCATCTCCGCGGCCAGCGCCGCGCGCTCGGCGGGCTGCAGCGGCCTGGTGATCGCTTCGATGCGCTGCTCGCGCATCTCCGGCGACATGGCGGCGAGGTACGCCCGTCCGAGCGCCGTCGTGTTGTGCGGCACGCGTTGCCCGACGTCCAGGCGCAGCACGTAGGTAGGGCTGCCGTGGCAGATTTCGACGATGACCATGTGCTGCCCGTCGTTCTCGCCCAGGCAGATCGTGGCCTGCGCGAAATCCGCCATCTCCTGCATGAACGGCCGCGCCAGCTCGCGCATGTTGAGCGCGGCGAGGTACGTGTGGCCAAGCGCGAGCACGCCCGCACCGAGCGCATATTCCTCGCGCGCCTTGGAGTGCGTGAGGAAACCGATGCGCTTCAGCGTGTAGGTGAGCCGCGAGACCGTGGGCTTTGCGAGCCCCGTGCGGCGCGCGATTTCCTGGTTGCCGAGGTACCGGTCACCCGAACGAAAGCAGCGCAGGATCGCGAGGCCGCGGGCCAGTGCGGCGACGAACAACCGGTCCCCGGACTCGCGCGCGCGATGCAGCGTGCGCAATTGCGGGTTGTCAGGCGTCTCCTTGTACTTGTGCTTGCGAGGCATGGCTGAGTCTCATGCGATTGCCAATTGTTGAGCGAGCTCGAGGCGGCCCACCTGGTTGCTGTGGACTTCGTCCGGGCCGTCCACCAGCCGCAGCGTGCGTGCGTGCGCATACCCCGCGGCGAGCGGGAAGTCGTCGCACACGCCACCGCCACCGTGTGCCTGGATCGCCCAGTCGAGCACCTGGCAGGCCATGGCCGGCGTCGCCACCTTGATCATCGCGATGTTCTTGGCCGCGGCCTTGTTGCCCACCGTATCCATGAGGTAGGCCGCGTTCAGCACCAGCAGGCGCGACTGGTCGATCTGGATGCGTGCATTCGCGATGCGCTCCAGCCACACGCTCTGCTCGGAGATCTTGCGGCCAAAGGTCGAGCGCCCGGACAGGCGCTTGCACAGCAACGAGAGCGCGCGCTCCGCGAGCCCGATGGCGCGCATGCAATGGTGGATGCGGCCGGGGCCGAGGCGCGCCTGCGCAATCGCGAATCCTTCGCCTTCACCCACCAGCAGGTTGTCCGCGGGCACGCGCACGTTGTCGAACACCACCTCGGCATGGCCATGCGGCGCGTCGTCGTAACCGAACACGCCCAGGCTGCGCAGCACCTTCACCCCCGGCGTTTCCGCCGGCACGAGGATCATCGATTGCTGGCGATGGCGGTCCGTGTTGTGCGGGTCCGTCTTGCCGATGACGATGAACAGCTTGCAGCGCGCATCGGCGGCGCCGGAAATCCACCACTTGCGGCCATCGAGCACGTATTGGTCGCCCTTGCGCACGATGCGCAGGTCGATGTTGGTGGCGTCGCTCGACGCGACCGCGGGTTCGGTCATCGCAAACGCCGAGCGGATTTCGCCGGCGAGCAGCGGTTCGAGCCATTGCTTCTTGTGCTCATCCGACGCGTAGCGCTCGAGCAGCTCGATGTTGCCGGTGTCGGGGGCGCTGCAATTGCAGGCTTCCGAGGCGATCGGCGAGCGTCCCAGCAGCTCGCACAGGGGCGCGTATTCGAGGTTCGTTAGGCCTGCGCCGTGCTCGGATTGCGGCAGGAACAGGTTCCACAATCCCGCGGCGCGCGCCTTCTTCTTGAGCTCTTCCATGATCGGCGGGCTGTGCCACGGAAAATTCCTGCGGCTCTCGTCGAGTTGCGTCGCGTAGGCCGCTTCGGCGGGGTAGATCTCCGCGCGCATGAACTCGTCGAGGCGCGCGCGCAGCCGCTGCACTTTGTCGGAATACTCGAACATAGAAGTCCTTTATTGAACCCCGCGGGCCTGCGCCCAGCCGAGGTCCGCGATGGGACGGGTGAGACTGCCGGCCTCGGTGGCATGCTCGCTCGACGCATTGCCGAGTCGTGCGCGCGCCGTCACGCCCTGCAGGATCGAGGCGAGCCGGAATAGATTGAACGCAATGTAGAAATCGAATGCTCCCGGCGCGGGCTCGGAGCGCCGCCCGGTCCGGTCGAGATACCGGCGGACGTACTCACGCTCGGACGGGATGCCGAGCGGCGCGAGATCGAGGCCGGCCAGGCCCTTGCGCAGGGCATCGGGCATGCGATACGGCATGCAGTGGTAAGCGAAATCCGAGAACGCGTTGCCGAGGGTCGCCAGTTCCCAGTCGATGACGGCGAGTATACGGGCCTCGTGCCGGTCGAAGATGAGATTGTCGATGCGGAAGTCACCGTGCGTGATGTGCGCGGGTTCGTCGGGCGGCAGGTGCCGCGGCAGCCAGTCGATGAGCTGCTCCATGGATTCGATGTGCTCGAGCTGGCTGGCGCGGTACTGCTTCGTCCAGCGCTCGATCTGGCGCGCGACGTAGTTCTCGCGCCGGCCGAAATCCGCGAGCCCGGCGGCGTCCGGGTCGATTCCATGGATGGCCGCGATCACGCGGTTCATTTCGGAATAGATGGCGGCGCGTTCGGAGGGTGCGAGGCCGGGCAGCGCCGGGTTCCAGAAGATCCGGCCTTCGACGTACTCCATGAGATAGAACGGCGTGCCCGCCACGCTGGCGTCGTCGCAGTAGTGCAGGGCGCGCGGCACGGGTACCGCGCTGTCGGCGAGCGCATTGAGGATGCGGAACTCGCGGTCGACGGCGTGCGCCGAGGGCAGCAGCGCGCCCGGTGGTTTGCGGCGCAGGACGTAGCGGCCGCCGGCGGTGGAAAGCAGATAGGTCGGGTTCGACTGTCCGCCGCGGAACTGCTGGATCGTCAGCCCGTTGGCGTCCGGCAGCCGCTCCGCCAGCCACTGCTCGAGCCGCGCGGCGTCCATGGCGTGCGCTTCGCGCACCGGCATGGTGGTCGAAGGATCGATGTGCACACGCGAGGGCATGGCCGCCATCAAACTACCGACGCGCCGCCATCGACGGCGATGATCTGCCCGGTGATGTGGCGCGCCGCGCTGCTCGACAGCAGCACCACCAGTCCTTCGAGGTCGGACGGGTCGCCCAGCTGGCGCAGCGGCGTCTCCGCGATGACTCGCGGCCCGATCTTCTCGAGCAGGCCCTGCGACATCTTGGAGGGAATGAACCCGGGACAGATGGCGTTGACCGTGATGCCGAACTGCCCCCATTCACCGGCCAGCGCCCGCGTGAAGTTCACCAGCCCGCCCTTGCTGGTGTGATAGGCAATGGCGCGCATGTGCTCGGGCAGCGCACCCTTGAGGCCGGCAATCGAGGCGATGTTGACGATGCGCCCCTGCCGGCGCGGAATCATCCAGCGCGCGCCCACCTGCTGCGTGAGCAGGAACACGCCGGTGAGGTTGAGGCCCATGACCTTGTTCCAGCCCTCGAGCGGATATTCCTCGGCGGGCGCGCCCCAGCTCGCGCCTGCGTTGTTCACCAATATATCGACAGGAGCGCCGGCCGCCGCGGCCACCGCGTCGACGAAGGGACTCACGTTCTCCGCCCGCGACAGGTCGCCGACGACACGCACGGCAGACACACCCCGCTTTTCGAGGCTGGCGACGGCCGCGTCGAGCTCATCGACCTTGCGTGCGGAGATGACGATCCTGGCGCCCATCTCCCCGAGTGCGCCCGCCATCGCGAGGCCGAGACCGCGCGATCCGCCGGTCACCAGCGCCGTGCGCCCCGCGAGGTTGAATGCCTCACGCACACTCATACGGCCTCCCGCGGTTCGCGCAGAATGGCGTCGCTGACTGCCGCGAGGTGATGCAGGGAATCGCCGAAGGTCATGTCGATCATGGTCAGGCGCTTGAAGTAGTGGCTGACCGCGAGTTCGTCGGCCATGCCCATGCCGCCATGCAGCTGCACGGCCTGCTGGCCCACGAATCGTGCGGCCTTGCCGACGTAATACTTGGCCGCGGAGACGTCGCGCCGCCGCAGCTCCGCGTCGCCTTTCGCGGCATGGGAATGCGCCGCGCATCGACCGGTGGCCAGGATGCTCATCGAGCGCGCCTGCGTGGCCTGCACGAACATGTCGGCCATGCGGTGCTGCAGTGCCTGGAAGCGTCCGATGGGCGTGCCGAACTGCTTGCGCGACTTCGTGTACTCGATGGTCGTGGCGTTGGCGGCCTCCATGGCGCCGACGGCCTCGGCGCACAAGGCCGCGATGCCGCGCTGCACGGCGTACTCGAGCGCCACGGTGGCGTCGCCGTCGCCCAGCACATGGTCCGCGTGCAATTTCACGTCCTTGAAGAACACGTCGGCGGCGCTGCGGCCGTCCTGGGTGCGATAACGCACGAGGCGCACGCCAGGCGTGTTCGGATCGACGAGGAATACCGACAAACCATTGCCGGTCCTGGCGCTCACGAGCAAAAGGTCGGCAACTGCACCGTCGGGCACGGTTGCCTTCGCGCCATTGAGCAGGCAGGAGTCTCCGGTGCGCCGCGCCTCGGTGCGGACGGTGGATGCATAGCGGGCTTCGGCTTCAGCGTGCGCCAGCGCAAGCTTCAGGCCGCCCGTTGCTATGCGCGGCAGCAGGTCCGCCTGCCGCGCTTCGGTGCCATGCCCGGCGATCAGCGGTGCACAAAGGGCGACGGTGGATAGATAGGGCTCGAGCACCAGCGAACGGCCCATCTCTTCCAGCGCGAGCATCAGCTCGGTGGCGCCGCCGATGCCGCCTTGCGGCTCCGGCAGCCCGATCGAGAGGAATCCCTGCTCCGCGAAGGCGTGCCAGATCTCCTGGCTGGAGCCGAAAGGTTGCGCGAGACAGCGGCGGCGCGTCTCGAAGTCGTAGCGCTCCGCGAGGAAACGCCGCACGGATTCCTGCAATGCCAGTTGTTCTTCGTCGAATTCGAGGTGCATCAGAGTCCCAACAAACGGTGCGAAATGATGTTGCGCTGGATTTCGTTCGAGCCGCTGTAGATGGAGGTCTTGCGCATGTTGAAGTATCGGCCGGAGAGGGCGGCCCACCATTCAGCGCCGTCCGGCTCGCCCTGCCAGCCCGCGTCCAGCGCCTCGGGCACGTGCGGCAGCGCGCGCGGCCCGAGCGCGCGCATCTTGAGCTCGGACAAGGTCTGCTGGATCTCGGAGCCGGAGATCTTGAGCGCCGAGGAGATGGCGCCCGGGTCGCGGCCCGATGCCTCGGCCGACAACACGCGCAGCACCGTGTATTCCAGCGCTCGCAGCTCGATCTCGAGCGCGGCGATGGCGTCGCGGAAGCGCACGTCCTCGATGAGCGGGCGGCCATCGCTCGACACGCGCGCGGCGATGGCCTTGAGCGACCGCAACTCGCGCTTGGATTCGCCGAGCCGCGCGATGTTCACGCGCTCGTGCGTCAACAGGTACTTGGCATACGTCCAGCCCTGATTCTCCTCGCCGACACGCTGCGCGACGGGCACTTCGACGTCGTCGAGCCACACCTCGTTCACCTCGTGCTCCCCGTCGATCAACGCGATGGGACGCACGCTGATGCCTTTCGTTTTCATATCTATGAGCAGGAAGGAGATGCTCTCCTGCGAGCGTCCCTCGGTGGAGGTGCGCACCAGGCAGAACATCCAGTCCGCGAAATGCCCGAGCGTGTTCCAGGTCTTCTGGCCGTTGACGACGTAGACATCGCCACGCCGCACCGCCGTGGTCTTGAGCGAGGCGAGGTCGGAGCCGGCGCCGGGCTCGCTGTAACCCTGGCACCACCAGTGTTCTCCCGAGAGTATCCGCGGCAGGTAGAACTGCTGCTGCGCGGCCGAACCGTATTTCATGAGGACGGGCGCCACCATGCGTACGCCGAATGCGATGACGGGTGGTGCGCCCGCGGCCGTCGACTCCTCGTCGAAGATGTGTTGCTCGACCGCGGTCCAGCCCGGGCCGCCGAATTCCTTGGGCCAGGTCGGCGCCGACCAGCCGCGCGAGTGCAGGATGCGGTGCCAGCCGATGATGTCTTCGCGCGTGAGCCGCTTGTGGCCTAACACCTTGGCGGACACCTCGCGCGGCAGGTTCGCGCGGATGAACTGCCGGACTTCGGCGCGAAAGGATTCTTCTGCCGGGGTGTATTCGAGATCCATGCGATTTGGCGTGTTCGCTGTGTGTTTCGCTGTGCGAAATGTAGTTCTGCAAAACTTGAAAGCAGCCTAAGCCTTAGTTGATGCTCCATCAAGTCAACGCACTGCGGAGTCGTGATTCGATGGCAAACGTCGACTATGCGCGAGACGGCACGGCCGCCGTCATCACCTTCTCGAACCCTCCGGTGAACAGCTTTTCGCACGCGGTGCGCGGCGCGCTGCTGGCGGCGCTCGACCGCGCGGCCGCGGATCCCGGCGTGCGCGCCATCGTGCTCACGGGCTCGGGTGGGCAGTTCTCGGGAGGCGCCGACATCCGCGAATTCGGAACGCCGGCGTCGCTGGCGTCGCCGCGGCTGCACGACGTCATCGCGGCCTGCGAAGGCAGCTTCAAGCCCGTCATCGCCGCGATCTCCGGCGTCTGCCTCGGCGGCGGCTTCGAGATCGCGCTCGGCTGCCACTACCGCGTCGCGCGGAACGGGGCGCGCGTGGGTTTGCCCGAGGTGAAGCTGGGGCTGTTGCCGGGCGCGGGCGGCACGCAGCGCCTGCCGCGCCTCGTGGGTGTGACCACCGCGCTCAATGTCATCCTGGGTGGCGAGCAGATACCGGCGCGCGAGTTCGCGGACACGGCGCTGTTCGATCGTGTCGTCGACGGCGATCCTGTACCTGCGGCGGTGGAACTCGCCGCTGAACTGGAAAAGCAGGGGAAGCTGGTTCCCAGGAAGGTGTCGGAGATCACGCTCGAGGAACCGAACCTCGACGCGCTGTGCGAGTTCGCGCTGCAGACCGTCAAGGCGAAGGCGCCATTGGCCATCGCGCCGCAACGCTGCATCGAATGCGTGAAGGCCGCGGGCAAGCCGTTCGTTGAGGGCGCGGCCATCGAGCGGCGGCTGTTCGTCGAGCTCGTGCAGACGCCGGAATCCAAGGGCCTGCGTCACTCCTTCTTTGCGGAGCGCGCGGCCGGCAAGGTCGCCGACATCCCGGAGGGCATGCCGCCGCGTCCGCTCGACAGGGCTGCCGTCATCGGCGCGGGCACCATGGGTTCGGGGATCACGATCTGCCTGTTGAATGCGGGCATCCCCACGTGGCTGCTGGAAAGCGACCGGGCGGCGCTCGACAGGGGCGTGGCACGAATTGCCGGCATCTACGACGCGCAGGTGAAGAAGGGCAAGCTCGCGCAGGCGGAACGCGACCGGCGCATGGGCCTGCTGCTGCCCGTGCTGGACTATGACGCCATCGGTTCGGCGGACATCGTCATCGAAGCGGTGTTCGAACGCATGGACGTGAAACTCGCGGTGTTCGCGCAACTGGATCGCGTCATGAAACCCGGCGCCATCCTCGCGACCAACACCTCGACGCTCGACGTGAACGCCATTGCGCACGCCACGCGCCGGCCGGCGGATGTGGTCGGCACGCATTTCTTCTCGCCGGCCAACATCATGCGGCTGCTCGAGATCGTGCGCGGCGCGGCGACGGCCAGGGACGTGCTCGCCACGGCGCTGGCTCTCGGCAAGACCCTGAAGAAGGTGTCCGTGGTGTCCGGCGTCTGCGATGGCTTCATCGGCAACCGCATGCTCGAGCACTACGGCAAGCAGGCCAACTACCTGCTGGAGGAGGGTGCGAGTCCGCGCCAGGTGGACGCCGCCATGGAGGCATTCGGATTCGCCATGGGTCCGTTCAAGGTCGGTGACCTCGCAGGCAACGACATCGGCTGGAGCGTCCGCAAGCGCCGCCGCGCCGAGAAGCCGGGATACAAGTTCTCGACGTTGCCTGACAAGCTGTGCGAAATGGGCCGCTTCGGCCAGAAGAGCGGCGCAGGCTGGTATGAATATCCCGATGGGCGCAGGCCGCAGCCCTCGAAGGTGGTGGACGATTTGATCGCCGCGCACCGCAAGGAGATCGGCATCGCGCCGCGGAAGATAGACGACGCCGAGATCGTCGATCGCCTGTTGTACGCGCTGGTCAACGAGGGCGCGCGTATCCTCGACGAGGGGATTGCCGCGCGATCCTCGGACATCGACGTGGTCTATCTCACCGGGTATGGTTTTCCCGCCACGCGCGGTGGGCCGATGTTCCACGCCGACGCCGTGGGACTGCCGATGGTGCAGCGGCGCATGCGCGAATTCGCGCGCAATCCACACGGTGATGCGGAGTCCTGGAAACCGGCGCCGCTCATCGAGCGGCTCGTCGCCAGCGGGGAGTCATTCGCGAGCGTCAGCAGCGCTCCCGCTTCTGTCCCGGTCAAAGGAGTCGCGGCATGAGCGCCGAGGCCGTCATCGTTTCCACTGCCCGGACGCCCCTCGCCAAGTCCTTCCGTGGCGCCTTCAACATGAGCCACGGCGCGCATCTCGGCGGGGTCGCCGTGCGCGCGGCCATGGAGCGCGCGGGCGTGGAGCCCGGCGAGGTCGAGGATGTGCTCATGGGTTGCGCGGCTCCCGAAGGCGCGACGGGCGGCAACATCGCGCGCGTCATCGCCAACCGCGCGGGCTGCCCGCCCACGGTCGCCGGCACGACGTTGAACCGCTTCTGCAGTTCCGGACTGCAGACCATCGCACTCGCGGCGCAACGCATCGTCGCCGGCGAGGAAGGGATCTATCTCGCGGGTGGCGTGGAATGCACGTCCACCGTGCACCCGAACCGCAACCAGCACATGCTGCGCGACCCGTGGACGGTCGAGCACAAGCCCGAGCTCTACCTGACCATGATCGAGACCGCGGAGATCGTCGCCCGGCGCTACGGCATCGGCCGCGAGCGCATGGACGAGTACGGCGTGCGCAGCCAGGTACGCGCCTGCGCCGCCGACGCCGCGGGACACTTCAAGCAGGAAATCGTCGCGACGCCCGCCACCATGGCCATCGTCGACAATGACGGGCGTTTCGCGACGCGCGACGTGGTCGTGGAGCGCGACGAGGGCCTGCGCGCCGACACCACGCTCGACGGCGTATCGAAGATCCGCCCGGCGACGCCCGGTGGCCTGGTGGCCGCGGGTAACGCCAGCCAGTTCTCCGACGGCGCCGGCGCCTGCGTCGTCATGAGTGCGAAAGAGGCGGCGCGGCGCAACGTCACGCCGCTCGGCATCTTCCGGGGCTTCGCCGTCGCGGGCTGCGAGCCGGACGAGATGGGCATCGGCCCCGTGTTCGCCGTTCCCAAACTACTGAAGCGGGCCGGTCTGGAACTCGACGACATCGGGCTCTGGGAACTCAACGAGGCCTTCGCCGTGCAGGTGCTCTATTGCCGCGACAGGCTCGGCATTCCCGACGAGCGGCTCAATGTCGACGGCGGCGCGATTGCCGTCGGGCATCCATTCGGCATGAGCGGGCAGCGCCTCACGGGCCACGCGCTGCTGGCTGGCAAGCGACTCGGCGCACGTTACGTGGTGGTGACCATGTGCGTAGGCGGCGGCATGGGTGCGGCGGGGTTGTTCGAGATCGTCTAGCAATCGCCGGTTGCGGCAGGGGGCGAGGGGCCGTGGATTCAGGAAAAAAGGCACTGCACGCGAAGAAGGCTCTCATCCTGCTCTTCGCCGTCAACCTGCTCAACTTCTTCGACCGCCAGTTGCCCGGAGTGCTCGGCGAGCCCATTCGCAAGGAGTTCGGACTCGACGATGCGCAGCTCGGGTTGATAGGCACGGCGTTCACGCTGATGTACGCGGCGGTTGGGCTGCCCATCGGCCGCCTTGCCGACACCTGGGTGCGCACGCGCCTCATCAGTGCGGGACTCACGGTGTGGAGCGCACTCACTGCCGTTTCCGGCATGGTGCACAGCTATGCCGGGCTGGTCGCTGCGCGCCTCGGCGTGGGTATCGGCGAATCCACGTGTTCACCCGCCTGCCAGTCGCTGATCGGTGACCTGTTTCCGCCCGAGAAGCGCTCCCGCGCGCTGGGCGCGTTCATGCTCGGACTGCCTTTCGGCCTGTGCCTGTCGTATCTCGCGGGTGCGTGGCTGGGCGCCCAATACGGCTGGCGCGCCTGCTTCGTGCTTGCCGCCGTGCCGGGGTTCATCGTCGCGCTGCTGATCCTCAAACTACCCGAGCCGGTGCGCGGTGGCGCCGACGCGCCGGGCGCCGCCCACGCCGCGAAGCAGGCGACGAGCTGGGAAGGCTACAAGCGCGTGATCCGCATCAGGACGTTGTGGTGGATCGTGATCTCGGGCGCGCTGCACAACTTCAACGTGTATGCCATCAACGCGTTCCAGACGCCGTTCCTGCAGCGGTATCACTCGCTCGACCTGCGCAGCGCCGCGCTGGTCTCCGCCCTCGTGGTGGGGCTGGTGGGCGCCATCGGTTTGCTGGGCGGCGGCTGGGCGTCGGATCGCCTGAGCCGTCGCCGCGCCGACGGCCGCCTGCTGCTCGCGGCCGGAACGATGCTGGCCTCGGTACCCTGCGTGTTCCTGGCGCTGGCGCAGCCGCCGGGATCCATCGTGTCGTTCATGATCCCGATGGCGCTGGGCACCACGCTCAGCTTCGTCTACTACGCCACGGTGTACGCGGCCATCCAGGACGTGGTCGAGCCGCGGCTGCGCGGCAGCGCCGTCGCCGTGTACTTCTTCGCCATGTACGTGATGGGCGCGAGCATGGGCACGTACCTCACGGGCAAGCTCTCGGTGTTCCTCGCGAAGCGTGCGATGGCGGAAGCGGGCGCACCGGCGATGACCGAGGCCTTCCGCGCCGTGGGCCTGCACGATGCGATGTACGTGATCCCCGCGCTGGCGTTCTGCTGCGCGCTGGTGTTGTTCGCGGCATCGCGCACCGTGGCGGCGGACATGGTGTCCAACCGTGCGGCGGCGCTCCAGGAATCTGCATCATGACCAAGATGAAAGCCGCGGTCGTTCATGCCTTCAACCAACCGCTGGGAATCGAGGAAGTGCCGGTGCCCGAAGTCGTGCCGGGCCGCATCCTCGTCAAGGTCGTGGCCTCCGGCGTGTGCCACACCGATCTGCATGCGGCCGATGGCGACTGGCCCTTCAAGCCCAAGCCGCCCTTCATTCCGGGCCACGAAGCCGCGGGTTTCGTCAGCGCCGTCGGCGCCGGCGTGAAACACGTGAAGGAAGGCGACCGCGTCGGCGTACCGTGGCTGCATACGGCCTGCGGTCACTGCGAGCACTGCATGAGCAGCTGGGAGACGCTGTGTGATCGCCAGCAGATCACGGGCTACACCGTGAACGGCGGCTTTGCCGAATACGTGCTCGCTGACCCGCTGTTCGTGGGCCAACTCCCATCGAACGTGGATTTCCCGGCCATCGCGCCGGTGCTCTGCGCAGGATTGACGGTGTACAAGGGCCTGAAGCAGCTCGAGCGCAAACCCGGTGATTGGGTCGCGATCTCGGGCGTCGGCGGCCTGGGGCACCTGGCAGTGCAGTACGCGAGGGCGATGGGATTCCATGTCGCGGCTGTCGACGTCGACGATGCGAAGCTCGAACTGGCGAAGAAGCTGGGCGCGGAGCTCGTCGTCAATGCCATGCAGTCGGACCCTGCGAAAGAATTGCACCGCGCGCTGCGCGGAGCCCATGGCGTGCTCGTGACCGCGGTGTCGCGCAAGGCTTTCGAGCAGGCGCTGGGCATGTTGCACAAGCGCGGGACCATGGTGATCGTGGGTTTGCCGCCCGGCGATTTCGCCTTGCCTATCTTCGATGTGGTCGGCAACGCGAAGACCATTCGCGGCTCGACGGTCGGCACGCGCATGGACCTGCGAGAAGCCATCGCCTTTGCCGCGGAAGGCAAGGTGCACACTGTCTACAGCGAGGACAGTCTCGAAAACATCAACGGCATCTTCGACCGCATGCGCAAGGGCGTCATCGAAGGCCGCGTGGTGATGAAGCTGTCCTGAGGGAATGGTGCGATGGGAGGAGCTGCCCGGAGCATTTTCGGCGGTAGACTCAAACGATGCGAAGAGCCCTGCTGCTTTGCCTCGCGCTGCTGGAGGGATGTAGTTTGGCCGGCCCGGCTGCCAGCCTGCGCGACTGCGCAGACTGTCCCGAAATGGTGACAGTGCCCGCCGGCATCGCCATCCTCGGCGCATCGGCCGACGATCGCCAGCGCCGGTCCGACGAGCTGCCGGAGCGCAGGTTCACGATCCGAGAACCTTTCGCCGTGAGCCGCCACGAAATCACGCGCGACCAATATGAAGCATTCGTGCGCGCGACCGGCCGGCGCGTGGAAGGCAACTGCCTGACCGATCGCCGGCAGCGTGGCATTTGGGCTTACGACGCCGAGACCACGTTTCGAGATCCGGGCTTTGCGCAGACCGGTGCCCAGCCCGTCGCCTGCGTGAACTGGGATGAAGCCAAGGCGTATGTCGATTGGCTCAACACGCAGACTCGAGGCGGCTACAGGCTGCTGACGGAAGTCGAGTGGGAGTACGTGGCTCGCGGCGGCGCGGCGAACGCCGTGTATCCATGGGGCAATGACGCGGCCAAGGGCTGTCCCTTCGCAAACGGATTCGATCAAACGGCGCTGGCGACGTACCAACCAGTGGATACGTCGGCATACAAGATCTACGACCCCCTGGCTTGCGTGGACGGCTGGCTCAACACGGCGCCGGTCGGTTCACTCGAGCCCAACGCCTTCGGCGTCTTCGACATGATCGGAAATGTTTCCGAGTGGATAGAGGACTGCCACGCCCCGTCGCACGAGGCGGTCGGCGAGGATGGGGCGGTGCCGGCCGTCGATGGCGCCTGTGCGAAGCGCATCGCAAAGGGCGGATCGTGGGGCACGCTCGGCAGCAACCTGCGGACGGCGGAGCGGTTTCCCTATGCGCCGGCCCATCGCGACGATTCGATCGGAATCCGCGTCGCGAAGACGCTGCCCTGACGGCGCGTGTGTGCCGGGGGCATCCACCCGCCGACACATACGCTTTCCAACTACCGACGGTGATCGTCGTGCTTCGCTTCGATGATGCCGGCTGCGAACCATGCTCCCGGCGTCGCCGGCGTGGTTGCCGTGGCCGGTGTCACTGAACGCACCAGCAGCACCGGCCGGTTGTCGACGTCGTCGCCGCAGGTCAGCGGCGGCGCTGCGCCCGTCGCATCGGCGAGCGTGCCGCGCACTTCGAAGTTGCCGTCCTCGTCGAGGTCGACGGGCTGGGAGTTGAACGGAGTCTGCTGCAGGGTGCCGGCCACCGCGGGCGGCACGGGTGCATTGCGGCAGAACAACGACAGCACCACCTGGCGCGGGCCACCACGGGTGCCAATGTTGTCCGTGCCGAGCAGCAGTACACCCGTGCCACGGGCACGGATCTCACCGGTGTTCCGGATCACGGCGCGAAACGACGTCATTCCCCACGGCACGCCGCCCGGATTCACCCCGGCAACCACGTTTGCAGCTCCGCCCGCGCGCAGGGGCTGCACGCCGATGGCGCCGTCGAAATCGAAGAGGGTGTTGTCGGGCTTGTGCCCACCGCCGGCTACGGCCGTGCCCGCGGCGACGAGTCCGGCCAACGCCAAGAGTCTGCTGATTCCCATGGATCGCTCCTGAATTGAGTTGTTGTCGGGATCCGCCGTGAGTACCGCCAGGCTGCAGAAAGGTTCGCGGGTCTCCTCGAAGAGAGAGGCGCCCCGCCCCGCACCAGGAGCAATCTGCGCGCATGAGCATGACCCTCTATTCCGGCCCGCTGAGCATGTTCGGCGCCAAGGTGCAGATTGCCGCGCTCGAAAAGCGGCTGGACTTCGAGCTCGTGATGGTCCCGTACGATTCGCGGCGGGGCTACGACCCGAAGCATCCGGAAGTCCTGCGCATCAATCCCAAGCGACAGGTCCCGGTGCTCGTCCACGGCGCGCTCGAGATCTTCGATTCCACGCAGATCTTCGAGTACCTGGAGGACATCCAGCCGGAGCCGGCGTTGTGGCCACGCGAGCCCGCCGCGCGGGCAGTCGCGCGCGGACTCGAACTTCAATCCGACGAAGTGTATTTCCCGCAAATCATCCGGCTGATGGGCCTGCAGGATGCGCTGGACAGCGAACCGGCCGTCGCCGCGATCGCTGCCGCGGGGAAACATTACGTCGAGATGGATCGGCGACTGGCGTCCAGCGAGTGGCTGGCGGGAACATATTCGTTTGCCGACATCGCCTTCTACATGGCCGCATTGTTTGGCGAACGGCAAGGCGCGCCGCCGACGGCAGCCACGCCGCATCTGCTCGCATGGCGGGAACGAATGACGCGGCGCACTCCGGTTTGCACGGTGGTGAGCGCCATGGCCCGATGGTTGAGAGACGCGGGCCGGCCCGTGCCCGCGTTCATGGCTGTGACCATCGTCTAGGGGCGCCCCGGGCCGCCGCCAGATCTGCACGCTTCCATCCAGCTGCGAGTACGATGGCTGCGCGCCATGCAACCGGCCACATTCGTGCAAATCCTGAAGTCTGCCGCGCAGCGCTGGCTGGAGCGCGATGCGTTCGAGCACGCGGGGGCGCTGGCGTTCTGCACGCTGTTCTCGCTGGCGCCGCTGGTCATCATCATCGTGGCCATCGTCGGGATGGTGTTCGGTGAAGATGCGGCGAGCGGCCGGATCTCCGCCGCGATCTCCGACCTGGTCGGAGCCCAGGCCGCCTCGGCGGTGGAGGGCGCAGTGAGGCGCTCGCGGCTGGAGGAGGCGGGTCTCGTGCCCACCGTGATGGGCATCGGTGCGCTCATCTTCGGGGCGACCACGGTGTTTGCGCAGATGCAGAGCGCGCTCAACAAGTTCTGGGGCGTGCGGGCGAAGCCGGCACGCAGCGGCATCGTGACCTTCATCACCGTGCGGCTGATGTCCCTGAGCATGGTGTTGATCATCGGCTTCCTGATGCTCACCTCCTTCGTCGTGAGCGTGGCGATCACCGGCATCATCGAGTACGCCCAGGATTGGATTCCGATTCCCGGCTTTGCCGTCGCCGCCATCGACCTGGCAGTGTCCCTGGCCGTGACCACGGTGCTCTTCGGCATGCTGTTCAAGTATCTGCCGGACGTGAAAATACAATGGGCCGACGTGTGGCGCGGCGCGTTCATCACGGCACTGCTGTTCGCTTTCGGCAAGTACCTCATCTCGCGATATCTCACGCACGTCGCGCCGGCCTCGACGTTCGGCGCGGCGGGTTCTCTGGTGCTCGTACTGCTGTGGGTGTACTACTCGTCGCTGATCCTGTTCTTCGGCACCTGCCTCACCATCTCGACCATTCTGCATCGCGGCGGCGAGGTGGTTCCGAAGAAGACCGCGGTGCGGACGAAATTCGTGCTCGAAGAAGACGAATAGCCCAGGCGAACAGAAAACTTCACTGGGCAAGTTCCCGGCGGGATGGCTCCCGCCGGACTTGTTTCCTATTTTTCGGCTGCTTGCTCAACTTTCGGTGCCGGCTCTGCGGCCGGGGCCGCGGACGGCTCTGCGGCCGGAGTCGCGACTGGCTCTGCGACCGGCGCCGCGAGCGGAACCAGCGTCAGCGTGACCGGATTCGGAGTGAGCTTCTTGGTCGCGCCGCTTGCGGCATCGACCGCAACGCCGATCAGGCCACCCAGTATCACGTTACCCGCCATGCCGGCCGCGCCTGCACCCGACACTTCAGACAGCACGTTGACCGTGACTGGCTCGTATCCAGCGCGTTCGATCTGCAACATGTAATTGCGCTTGCGCTTCAGCTCGACGCTGCAGGGCGTCCTGCAGTTAGTGCCCGTCGGATTGATGCGTACATCCGCACCGGGCGGCTGCGTCTCAACGACAAGTACTTCGGTGGTGCCGCGTGTGATCGTCGCGCAACCCGAATTTGCCGCAGCGACTCCCAGGATGATCGCGGGGCGGATCACTGCGGCAATAGTCAATTTCTTCATTTCTGCTCCAGGTAGATTCCATGGCGCAGAATGTCGCGATTCACCGACGAAACGCGCGAATGCGTTTCAAGGAATTCGTCTAACTATTAGGATCCGGAGTGTGACGGCGTAAGCACCGTCGCGCCTTGGCAGGAATACACAACGAGTTGGCGGAAACGAGCATTCCCTTGCTGCCGGGGCCTGAGTAGGGCATTGATTCGAAAGGGCCGGGACGACGACTATTCGAAACGCTGGCAGGCATGCCACTTCATGCCTAACAATGTGCCGGTCACGCGCTGCTGGAAGGGGGCTTTCCACCCATGAGATTCGGCTTTTCAATTGCACTATGGCTTGCAGGCGCCTCCGCCGTTTCGGCGGCAGCCACCGGTCCGGATATCAAGTCTCCCGTTGTCCCGGTCGGCCCCATCGAGGTGACGTATCTGCTGCATTTCGCGCCCGAGCCTCGCGGCGACGTGGTGAAGCAGGGGCAGGAACTGGTGCGGCGGAGATATCCAACCCTCAAGGTATTGAAGGAGTCCGATGAGCGCGTCGCCGGACCCGCCGTGTTCATTTCGATGCTGGACATGAATCCGGCAGAAGGCTTCGAGCCTCCCTCGCTGGACTATCTGAAATACTTTGGACGCGGCGTGTCGCTCGAACTGGCCCAGGCCATGCAGAAGTCGAAAGTCGCCGCAGTGGTCACATTCACGTATGACGTCGCAGATGCCGTTGTCATGGCAAGACTGACGACCGAGGTGATGAACGAGTTCGGGACTCTCACTGCCGGTCTCATCTGGGATGACGAGACGCGCGAGCTGTTCACGCCTGCGGCGCTGGCGGAGAAACGCATGTCGCCCCCCGATCATGGTTTTCCGGACGTGCGCGGCCACATCACCATTCATGCATACCAGAGCGGTGAGTACATCCGCGCCATCACACTGGGCATGCGCAAGTTCGGCCTGCCCGACATCGTCATCAACGGGTTTTCCTGGTCGCTCAACACCCAGATGGGGAACACCATCAACCTGTTTGCCCAGTCGCTGGTCGAGGGCGCAACTCCGCCCATGGGGCGCTACGATTTCGATGTTTCGAAGTTGAAGCACGATGCCGTGCGCGCGACGTACGAGGAAGACCTGCTGGACGACGCGCACAACGTGGCCGAGCTCACGCTTGCGAACGCCGAGGTCGACGAAGGTGATCCGGACAACCGGCTGCTCGAGCTGCGATTCGACCGGTATGCCGGCAAGACCGTGCACGAGAAACACCAGGAGTTCGTCGGCAACTTCTTCGGTTCCGTCGAAACCGTCGCTTACATCAAGCACAACGACGCCATCCGCGCGGCAAGCGACCGCGCGCGCCAGAAGCTCCCCTCGCTACGCAAGGAATTCAATGCCGGCCTCCAGCCGGGGGAACACCTGCTCCTGAAGGCGCCCTTCGAAACCTCGAGCGGTGGCAGGGAGTGGATGTGGGTGGAAGTCAGCTCATGGAAGGGCGACGACATCGTCGGCTTGTTGGCCAACGAACCCGAGGACGTGCCGGGGCTGCGCGCCGGTTCGACCGTCAAGGTGAGCGAAAAGGAAGTCTTCGACTACATTCGCTACAAGGCGGACGGGAGTTCGGAAGGCAACGAGACGGGCAAGGAAATCGAGAAGGTCCGGACGCGGTAGCAGCGCAAGGTGCTACGGCCAGTGCGGCGAAATCGAGTACTCGAGCCGCAGCGTGCACGGATTTCCGCCATGCCGGGTTCCGGCGCAGGACAACTGGCCGCTGGCGCATGAATCG
Organism: Steroidobacteraceae bacterium; assembly: GCA_036274075.1. Taxonomy (GTDB): domain Bacteria; phylum Pseudomonadota; class Gammaproteobacteria; order Steroidobacterales; family Steroidobacteraceae; genus CADEED01. The sequence goes on from DASUGK010000030.1 coordinate 77,139, forward strand.
TGCGAGCTCACGGCGAGTTCCACCGGGCCCGACAGGTTGAACTCGCCGCCGCAGTCGCCGTAGGGGCAGGCAAAACAGAAATACGCCGGTGCCGGCGGATGAAACACCGTGACCTGGGGCGAGGGAAGAAAGCGCGTGCTGTCGCTGAAATCAAATTCGATCTGCAGCGACTTCAGGCCCGGAAAGCGCGTGCGTATCGTCGGCGCCGCGACGCGGCCACGCCGGTGCCGTTCCCGCATGGCGTCGCGGGTCGCAGTCGGCGTATTGGCTTGCAGGAAGTTGCGCATGGCCATCTTTGAAGCTCCAGTCATCCGACGAATGCGATCTCGTGGCAACGAGGACTATCCCCATGGTCGCGGCCCGGCATGCGCACGTTCAGGCTGTAGTCGTCGGCGTGCAACACGCCGTCCAGCGTGCGCAGGTGACGAAACGGTCCGTGCTGTACGGGTGTTTCTCCCGGCCGCGAGGTGATGCGCACGCGCACCGGGCCCTCGCATTCGAGCTCGCGATGCGAACGGCCGCTGACATGCCACAACCCTTCGACGCAGCGCGCCACGACATAGTTGTCGGCCGCGCGCAGGGTTCCGTCCGCGCAGAAGCGGACGAACGATGCCAGCATCAGCGTCGGTGTATCGCCTTTGCCAACGAGGAAGTTGACTCGCAGCAAGGCCGACCTAACGACGCCGGCCGGGCCCGCCGCTGCGGGGACGCTCGTGTGCCTCGTGCACCTTCAACGGCCGGCCGCCAAAGTCCTTGCCATCGAGACCTTGCATGGCATTGGCTGCTTCGGCGGTGGCCATCTCGACGAATCCGAATCCCCTGGGAGTTCCGGTCTCTCGATCGTTGACCAGCGAAAGGCTCTGCACCGTTCCGTATTCGGCGAACAACGCGCGCACCGTCTCCTGGTTGGCAGAGAACGGCAGATTTCCAACGTAGAGTTTGGTCATGGGATCGTCCTTGCATGAAGGATGAGATCCAGGCATCAGTGCCTGGCCGGTTCGCGAGGACCAGGAGGTGACTGGCTCTGGCCGGGAAGACGCCGGGACGGCGCGGGCTCAGAGGCGGGCAGGTCGAAGGTTCACAATCCGGATTGCAGTTTAGTCGAGCCGGACTCAGATTGCACTCGAAGGCCCAGGGCCGCCTGCGCGGCCCTGGGCCTTTTGCCCTGTGGCAGGGGACTCGCGAATCAGTTGATCGTGATCCGCTTGACCTGGCGCTGGGCTTCCGGCTTCTTCTGAAGCTGGACTGTCAGCACGCCGTTCTTGAACGACGCCTTGACCTTGTCGGGGTCGATGTCATCGCTCACCGGGATGTTGCGCTCGAACGCACCTTCCCAGCGCTCGCTGTACAGGCGGCCGTTCTGTTCGAGCTCCTTGTGGCCCTTGAGCGTCAGCACGCCTTCCTGGAGCGTGATTTCGACGTCGCGCTCCTCCATGCCGGGAAGCTCCGCTACGACCTTGAGCTTGTCTTCCGTCTCGCTGACCTCGATATGCGGCCACTCGGAGCCCGTCCGGGCCGGCATGCCGAAGTCGTTCAGGAAGTCATCGAAAATGCGATTCATTTCCCGATGCAGCGCCAGGAACGGGCTTGCGCCCTCCTTGTGGCGATTGATCTCGATGTTCCGGCTCTTGCCCCACGGTACGAGGCTCCTCATGTTCATAGCTTTCTATACCTCCTTTGATTGGGTTCGGTGGGTGGCTGTATAGAAACGGGCCGGCGAATTTCAATGGGGATCGCGGCTGTGGGAAATTTCCGGCAGCCCGCAGATCCTGAAACTCGGGCCCGTGCCGGTGGTCTATCTACCGTTTCGGATCCGTGAGCTTCAAAGGAGGTCATGAACATGAAACGTTGGCAGGACTGGGCGAACCTGGCGCTCGGGGCGTGGATGATCATCTCTCCCTGGGCACTCGGCTTCGCCGATGGCGATAACGTCGCCGCAGTGAGCGCCTGGGCGTTCGGTGCCGGCATCCTCGTGTTCGCCGGCATGGCGGCATACATGCCGAAGGCGTGGGAAGAGGGGATCAACGTCCTCCTGGGCGTCGGTCTCCTGGCCTCGCCGTGGCTATTCGGCTTCGCGACACAGTTGGAGCCGACCGCGAATGCCGCGGTCGTGGGCGTGCTCGTGGCGGCGCTTGCACTGTGGGCAATGCTGGCCGACGAGACGGTGCGCAACCGGCTGTTCCGGCGACAGCAGACGGGATAAGCAAGGAGACGCACGCGCGGTGCGTCGAAGCAGCGGTGCGGGGCGGTCTGATTCCCGCCGCCCCGCACCCGCGGTCTCGATCGAATGAACGGTCAATGCTGGGCCGCGGCGGATTTTGGTTCGCCGTCGCACCGGTTCTATACTCAGCAAGAAATCCGTTCCCTCGTGTCGGGCTGGTGAGGAGAAGCTGATGACGCCGTTGCCGGAATCGCTCGTGCCAGGACGACATTCGATCGATCGGCGCGCTTTTGTCCAACTCGCGGCGACGTTTGGCCTGTCGCTGTCTTTGCCGGGTCTCGCTGCGAAGGCGCCGGCTGAGCCACTTTCACCTGATGAGTTGAGCCTCGTCGGCGAAGTGTCGGAGTTGATCATCCCGACGACGGACACCGGCGGAGCGCTGGCGGCCGGAGTGCCTGACTTCGTGCGGATGATGTTGTCGGATTGGTTCACCACGGCCGAGCGCGAGAACTTCATTGCTGGCATGCACGAGTTCTCGGCGGGCGCGCTCGAGAAGTACGGCAAGAAATTCGCGGAGCTGGCCACAAGCCAGAAGGATCAGTATTTCGGCGAGTTGCTGTCGAAGGCGGAAGGAGGCGAATCTTCGCCGCGTACGCCATTCGTCGTGCTCATGAAGCGGCTCACGATTTTCGGTTACTACACCAGCGAACTCGGGGCCACGACCGAGCTGCGTCAACACATCGCCACGGCGCAGTACGAACCCGCGGCGGTCGTCAAACCAGGCGATCGGGCGGATTCCGGGCTTACCGGTGCCAGGTACTGGTTCGACGCGGGTTGACACGATGGCCAACTACGACTTCGATGCGATCGTCATCGGCTCCGGCATTTCCGGCGGCTGGGCCGCGAAGGAGCTCACGGAGAAGGGACTGAAGGTGCTGCTGCTCGAGCGGGGGCGCTCGATTTCCCCCGCGGACTATGTCGGCGAACACAAGCCCGCCTGGCAGTTCCCGTTCCGACAGCTCGGCGATCGCAAGCGCTACGAACGCGACTACCCGGTCCAGAGTACCTGCTATGCGTTCGGCGAGCCGACCGAGCAGTTCTGGGTCAAGGACTCCGAGCATCCCTACGGCCAGGATCCCGCGCGCCCGTTTCGTTGGATCCGCGGCTTCCATCTCGGCGGCAAGTCGCTCATGTGGGGACGAACCACGCCGCGCTGGGGTCCGATCAATTTCGAAGAGAACAAACGGGATGGGCATGGTGTCGACTGGCCCATTCGTTACGAGGACATTCGACCCTGGTATGACCATGTCGAAGAGTTCATCGGGGTATCCGGGCAGACCGAGTACGACTCGCCGTTCGCGCCCGTAGGGCGCTTCCAGCCCGGCATGCTCATGAATGCCTGCGAGACCTTCGTCGCCGACAGCATCCGCAAGAAATTTCCCGGCCGTCGGCTGACGATTGCGCCGTCCGCCATCCTCACGAAGCCGCTTCACGGTCGTCAGCCGTGTCACTACTGCGGTCCGTGTGAAAGAGGTTGTTCCACGGGCTCGTTCTTCAGCTCGATCAGTTCGACGCTGCCTGCCGCGAGGGCGACGGGCAATCTCACGACTATCACGGACAGCGTGGTTGTCGGGCTCGACTACGATCCGAAGTCACGCAAGGTCGCCGGAGTTCGCGTCGTCGATCGAAACACGCGGGCCGGCAAGCGCTACAGCGGGAGGCTTGTTTTCCTCAACGCAGCCACGCTTGCTTCCACGCAGATCCTGCTCAATTCAACGAGTGAGACTTTCCCCAATGGCATCGGCAATCGCAGTGGAGTGCTGGGCCATTACCTGATGGATCACCCTTATCTCACCGTGAGTGCCGTCATCCCGGGGATGCTGGACAAGTACACCATCGGCAATCGGCCCGCAGGCGTCTGGATGCCGCGCTTTCACAACGTCGAGGGACAGACGGCGCCGTTCCTGCGTGGATTCAGTTACGAAGCGAGCGCATCGCGTGCAAACTGGACGGACGGTGTCTCGATGCCGGGCTACGGCGCGGCTCTGAAGCAGCGCTTGCGCGAATACGGGCCGTGGACTTTCGGCTTCTATGGCTTTCTCGAATGCCTTCCCTACCGCGACAACACGCTGACGCTAGATCCGGTTCGCAAGGACCAGTGGGGCATGCCCATCCTCAATACGCGCTTCGAATGGGGCAAGAACGAACGCGCGCTGGCGAAGCAGCTGGTCAGCGATGCCGCCGAGATGTTGAAGAGCGCCGGAGCGACGGACATCTCACTGCCTCCCGATGAATTGCCGCCCGGCGGGTTCGGTATTCACGAGGTGGGAACGGCGCGGATGGGGCGCGATCCGGCGACGTCATTCCTGAATGGCCACAACCAGTCTCACGAAGTCGCCAACCTCTTCGTGACGGATGGTTCGTGCATGCCATCGGTGGCGGCGCAGAATCCGTCGCTCACGTTCATGGCGCTGACGGCGCGGGCAGCGAACTACGCCGTGGAGCAGATGAAGGCCGGTGCGGTCTGAGTCTTGGAAAGTCAGCCCGACGAGCTCCGCAGCCGGGGCGGTATGTTCTGGTTGTGGTGAAAGGCGTTGTCCGGATCGTATTTCGACTTGACGTCCACCAGCCTGTCGTAGACGGACTTGCCGTAAGCCTCGCTGAGCCGGTCGGGCTGTTCGTCGCCGCCGAGGAAATTGACGTAGACGCCATTGCGGAAGCGGCCGAGCGCGCCGAAGAACCGCCGCGCCCAGGCGGTGTCATGGTCGCCGAACTCCTCGCCGGGCCGCCACACGGCGTCGAGCGTGATCGCGTGTGATGCCTGCCGGTTTCCATAGGCCGTCCGACCTTCGGCCACGCGGCTCACCGCTCCTTTCAGATGGAAGAGGGCCACGTACGAGCGCGGCGACGAGCAGGAAAACGCATGTGCAGTCAGCACGTCGATGAGGTCGTCGTCGAGCTCGGGAAGATGCGTGGATTTCCAGTAGTAGTTCCAGCCGTGCATGACGGTG
>DASUGK010000031.1:0-9466 GCA_036274075.1 Steroidobacteraceae bacterium
TCGATGCCGCGGCGGGTGGTCTCGACTTCAGGAAGTTCAGGCACGAGTGGGCGTAAGAGCGGGGCGGTTCGACTCGATCAGCACTCCGTTCGTCGAACAGGCTGCAACCTGCCCCTCGGGATGTGCATCTAATACGGCACGAACGATTGTGGGTGGCGGTAGGACCCTCCTGCAAGAGAACCGGTGTTCCCAGCTCGTCCAGAGCAGAACGCTTCCCTGCCGCCACCCCATCTTCGACTGCTGTTAAAGCCGGCTGACGCTTTGACAGCCGCCGGAGCCCACAATCGTTGGACGAGTGAGTGAGAATGAAAAAGGGCCCGTCGGTTGACCGACGAGCCCTTTTTTATCTGGCTGTTTGCGGTTGCGCCCGACCGGAACGCTTACTTGATCTTCGATTCCTTGTAAGCGACGTGCTTGCGCACGACCGGGTCGTACTTCTTCACTTCCATCTTGTCGGGGTGCAGGCGCTTGTTCTTGGTGGCCACGTAGAAATGGCCGGTGCCGGCGGTCGACAGCAGTTTCACTTTCTCGCGCATGGCTTAGACCTTCTTGCCCTTGGCACGCAGATCCGCGATCACGGAGTCGATGCCGTTCTTTTCGATGGTACGCAGGCCGCGCGTGGAGACGCGCAGGCTCACCCAGCGGCGCTCGGTCTCGACCCAGAAGCGCTGGGTGTGCAGGTTGGGCAGGAAGCGGCGACGCTTCTTGTTGTTGGCGTGGGAAACGCGGTTGCCGACGGCAACGCTCTTACCCGTGACTTCGCAGACGCGGCTCATAAAACTTCCAACGAATCAGTAGGTTAACGATTGCACGGCCGGAATCCGGCCGCCAAAAGGGCCGCCTTTATACCAGCCGGCCCCGACCGGAGCAACATTGCCCACCGAACCTGCCAATTCGCTACCGGAAGCCGAGGTCGGCTTGCGCGCGGCCCGCCAGTACGCGACGGTTCGGGGGTCGTCAGCAAGGGCCAAGCATGAAAAAGACCCTGTCGATTGCGATCCTTCTCTCCGGATTCCTGGCCGCCTGCGGTGGCGGTGGCGGAGGCGGTTCGACACCGCCGCCCGTCAATCCTCCCGTCACCGGCCTGGCCCCGCCCGCGTTCAGCAACCTCGCGGGCACGACCCCGGCCGACGCCGCGCTGGGACAGCCCCTCGACGTGCAGTGGACCCTGCCCGCGGGAGTGGCCCTGCAATCCGTGACGCTCGATGCCGAGCTGACAGCCGGTCCCCAGTCGAGCCCGGCGACCTGCGAGGCGACGGCCGGGACGCTGGCGCCCGATGCCACGGCGGCGACCATTACGCTGCCGAATACCTGTGGGTCGAAGACCGTCAAGCAGGTGGTCCTGCGGCTGGCCATCCAGGCCACCGACGGCCGCAGGTCATCGGCCACGCGCACGTTCAATGCGCCGGGCGATCCCGCCGGCTTCGTGCCGCGCCGCGTGAGCCTGCCGGTGCTGCGCATCACCACGCAGAACCTCGCGCCCATCGTGAGCCGCGACGTCTACCTGCCCGCGCAGCTGTATCTCGAGTCTAATGTCGCGGGCGAAGCGCCGGTAAACAGCAGCCTCGAGATCCGCGGCCGCGGCAATTCCACCTGGGACCTCATGCCCAAGAAGCCCTACCGGCTGAAGCTCACCGCCAAGCTGCCGCTGCTCGGCATGCCGTCGAGCCGGGACTGGGTGCTGCTGGCTAACTACTCCGACAAGTCGCTGATGCGCAACGCGCTGGCGATGGAGCTCGGTGCGAGCCTCGGCATGCCCTGGGCGCCGCGGTCCAGGTTCGTGGAGCTCTACCTCAACGACCGGTACGACGGCGTCTACCAGCTCATGGAGAACATCAAGATCGCCAAGGACCGCGTGGACATCGACGAGCTCGGCGAGGACGACGATGACGCCGACGTGGTCACGGGCGGTTACCTGCTGGAAGTGGACTTCCGCCAGGACGGCCACACCATCTTCAGCGCCACCGAGAACCTGCCCATCGTGTTCAAGGACCCGGAAGAGCCCTCGCCGGCGCAGGAAAGTTACCTCAAGGGTTACATCGACGAGTTCGAGTCGGTGCTGTACTCGGGCGATTTCGCCGACCCTGTGAACGGCTACGCCAGGTACATCGACGTCGACTCGTTCATCCGCTGGTTCATCGTCAACGAGGTGTTCCGCAACCGCGACGCGAACATGTGGTCGAGCTGCTGGATGTACAAACCGCGCGGCGGCAAGCTGCACATGGGCCCACTGTGGGATTTCGACATCGCCGCCGGCAACATCGACTACGACGCGGCCTGGGGCATGACGGGCTGGTGGATCCGCGACGCGCCGTGGTTCTCGCGGCTGTTCGAGGATCCCGCCTTCGTCGCGCGTGTGCGCGAGATGTGGAACGAAGCCAGGGGCGACCAGCTGACCGCGATGCTGGCCTCCATCCGCACGCGCGCGTCGGAAATGCAGCAGTCGCAGCTCAACAATTTCCAGCGCTGGCCCATCCTCGAGATGTACGTCTGGCCGAACTACCGGATCCCCGGCAGTTACGGCGGCGAGATCGATTACGTCGAGAGCTGGCTGACGACGCGTATCGCGTGGATGGACGACCAGTTCAATCCCTGAACACCGGCATTGCGTCCGTCACAACAGTCCGCGTTCCGCGAACGACAGGCAATTGTTGTCACCGACGATGAGGTGATCGAGCACGCGGATGTCGACCAGCGCCAGCGCATCGCGCAAGCGCCGCGTGATGAGCTCGTCGGCCTGGCTGGCTTCGGCGACGCCGGACGGGTGGTTGTGCGCGAAGATGAGCGCGGCCGCGTTGTAGTGCAGCGCCTGCCGCACGATTTCGCGCGGGTGCACGCTGGCGCCGTCGATGGTGCCGCGGAACACTTCCTCGAAGTGGATCAACCGGTGCCGGTTGTCGAGGTGCAGGCAGCAGAACACCTCGTAGGGACGGTCGCGCAATTGCGCCGTGAGGAACTGCCTCGTGGCCGCCGGCGCATTCAGGGCGGGACCCGCGCGCAACGCCTCGCGGTAGTGGCGGCGCGCGAGTTCCAGCGCCGCCATCAGCGTGGCGAAGCGGGCAGGGCCGAGGCCGCGCTGGTCCAGCAGCGTGCCCTGGTCGGCCGTGAGCAGGCGCCGCAGGCTGCCGAAGCGCGTCAGCAGCTCACGCGCAATGTCGAGGGCGCTGGCGCCTGCCGTGCCGCTGCCGAGGACCACGGCCATCAACTCGGCATCGGAGAGCGCCGGGGCGCCCAGTTCCAGCAGGCGCTCCCGCGGCCTTTCTCCGGCCGGCCACTGGTTGATGCCCCCGCTGCGCCCCTCGACCCTAAGTTCCTGATCCATTGGGCAATCATGACGTCCCGGCCGCGGCGCGCCGAGCCGCCAATCCGGCGCAAATGGGCAGTTACGGAAGGTAATGACTCCAGAACTGAATGTGACTGGCCTGCCGGGCGGGGCCGCGGATAATGCCCGGCCATGCAGGGCAAGAGGGTTCTTCTGGGCGTCACGGGTGGAATCGCGGCTTACAAGAGCCCGGACCTCGTGCGTCGTCTGCGCGAACAAGGCGCCGAAGTCCAGGTGGTGCTCACCTCGGGCGCGCGCGAGTTCGTCACGCCCATGACTTTCCAGGCCGTCTCCGGCCGCGAAGTGCGCAGCGACTTGTGGGATCCCGAGGCCGAGAAGGCGATGTCGCACATCGAGCTCGCGCGCTGGGCCGACTTCGTGATCATCGCGCCGGCCACTGCCGATTTCCTCGCGCGACTGGCGACGGGCCAGGCCGACGACTTGCTGACCACGCTTTGCCTGGCCACCGACGCGCCGATCGCGCTGGCACCCGCCATGAATCGCCTGATGTGGAGCAATCCCGCCACGCAATCCAACGTCGCGACGCTCAAGGCGCGCGGCATCCATGTCTGGGGACCGGGCGAGGGTGACCAGGCCTGCGGCGAAGTGGGCGCGGGCCGCATGCTCGAGCCCGCGCAGCTCGCGGGTTTCGTCACCCAGACGCTGGTGCCGACCGGGCCGCTCGCCGGCAAACGCGTGCTGCTCACCGCCGGCCCGACGCGCGAGCGCATCGACCCGGTGCGATTCATCAGCAACCGCAGCTCCGGCAAGATGGGTTTCGCCGTGGCCGCGGCCGCGCGCGAGCTGGGCGCCGACGTCACCATCGTCAGCGGCCCGGTGAATCTGGCCACGCCGCCCGGCGTGAAACGCATCGACGTGGAAAGCGCGGCCGACATGCTGAATGCCGTCATGAAGAACATCGACGGCGTGGACATCTTCGTGGCCACGGCGGCGGTCGCGGATTACCGTCCGGCCAACCCGGTCGAATGCAAGATCAAGAAGACCAGCGAATCCATGGACCTCGAGATGGAGCGCACGGTCGACATTCTCGCCACGGTGGCGGCGCGCACCGGCGCGTCGCGGCCCTTCGTCGTGGGCTTCGCGGCCGAGACCGACTCGGTCGAGCAATACGCCCGGCAGAAATTGCTCAAGAAAAACCTCGACATGATCGCGGCAAATGAAGTCGGGCATGACAAGGTCTTCGAAAAAGACGACAACGCGTTGCTGGTGTTGTGGCGCGACGGGCGCCAGGAATTGCCGCACGCACCGAAGGTGGCGCTGGCGCGCGACCTGGTGGCGCTGATCGCCGAGCGATACGCCGAGCGAAAATCCGTGAGGCTCGCTAGTATCACGGCATGAATGCCGTCGTCGCTTCCGATACCAACCTGCCCGGCGCCGAGCGCGCGCTGAAAGTCCGCATCCTCGATCCCCGCATCGGCAAGGAATTCCCGCTGCCGGTCTACGCCACCGCGGGGTCCGCGGGCCTCGACCTGCGCGCCTGCCTCAATGCGCCGCTGGCGCTCGCACCCGGCAAGGCCGAGCTGATTCCCACGGGGCTCGCCATCCATCTCGACGATCCGGGGCTCGCGGCGATGATCCTGCCGCGCTCGGGGCTCGGCCACAAACACGGCGTGGTACTCGGCAACCTCGTGGGACTCATCGACTCAGACTACCAGGGCCAGCTCATGGTGTCCTGCTGGAACCGCGGCGCCGCCGAGTTCGTGGTGCAGCCGGGCGAACGCATCGCGCAGATGGTCATCGTGCCCGTGGTGCAGGTACGGCTGGAGGTGGTCGAGGATTTCGCGCAGTCGGCCCGCGGCGCGGGCGGCTTCGGTCACACCGGCACCCGCTGAGGGGGCGGCTAACTACTTCTTGGTGCGATCGGCTTCGCCGATGCGGGCCGCGGCCGAAGTCCGCAGCTCCTTGAAGCGCTTGATGTCGGCGTCGAACTGGTTGATCACCGACTGCAGCTCGCTGCGGCGCTGTGCCAGCGCCGAGTTCTGAGTGCGCAGCTCCGACAGCGCGCGCACCATTTCCTCCGCGAGGTCGTCGGGCATGCGGCGCGCACCCGGCTTGGTGTTGTACGGCGCGTAACCCAGCGATCGCTGCTTGAGGCCGTCCACGCGGGTATTCAGCGTGGTGATGTAGGCCTCGGAGGCGGAGATCTGGCCGTTGATCTGCTCGAGGCGGTTGTCGCGCACCTGCTCGATGTCTGCGACCGTGGCGTAGGTCGACACCAGGAACATGTCGTGCTGACGGCGCCGCGCTTCTTCGTTCTGCTTCGCGGTCCACGCGGCGGCCTCGGCCGGTGACATCTCGGCCTGCTTCTTCTGGACCTCGACGCCCTGGGAATTCAGCACGCGCTGTTCGCGCTGCGAATACTCGGCCGGGACGCTGTCACCGTAATGGACGACGCCCTGCTCGTCGGTCCACTTGTAGGTCTGCGCCTTGCTGGTGGGGGTCCCCTTCTTCTTGGCCTTTTCGGCCACGGCGGTCCCGGCCATGAACAGGCCGGCCAGCACGAAGGCCAGGAAGGGGGTGGCGTTGCGCATGCGGCCTATTCTGCCCCAGCTGGTTAGCCCTGCGATACCGCGCCGACGCCCCAGGCCTGCTGGTAGGCACGCAAAGCGGCCAACTGTTCGCGAGAAATGCGAACTCCATCACCCGTAGTGGTGGCAAAGGTCTCGATCAGGTCCGAAAGGGTCAGGATGCTGATGCATCGCAAACCGAACTGCGCGGACACCTCCTGGACGGCCGATTGGGCACCCTGGCCGCGTTCCTGGCGGTCCAGCGCCAGGGCCACGCCGGCCGGCTCGGCACCGGCCGCGCGGATGATTTCGACCGATTCGCGGATGGCCGTGCCGGCGGTGATGACGTCGTCGACGATGACCACGCGCCCTTTGAGGGGACTGCCCACGATGTTGCCACCCTCGCCGTGATCCTTGGCCTCCTTGCGGTTGAACGCCCAGGGCACGCTGCGATGGTGATGCTCGGCGAGCGCGACGGCGGTGGAAGTGGCGAGCGGGATACCCTTGTAGGCGGGCCCGAACAGCATGTCGAACTCGAGCCCCGAGCGCGTGAGCGCGGCGGCGTAACACTGGCCCAGCACCGCGATGGCTTCGCCGTCGTTGAACAATCCCGCGTTGAAGAAGTAAGGGCTCTCGCGTCCCGACTTGAGCTTGAACGTGCCGAAACGCAACGCCTGGCGTGACATCGCGAGGTCGATGAAGGTTCTCTGGTACTCCTGCACGGGCGGGGTCTCGGTATGATGCGGGTGCGCATGATAACGGACTCCGCCATTTGAGCGTCCAGGCCATTCCGGAACCGGCGAAACCGCGCATTCGCGATGTGCTGCGCCAGCCACGCATGCTGGCGATCCTGTTGTTAGGCGCGGCGTCGGGACTGCCGAACCCGCTGTCGGAATCCATCCTGCAGACCTGGCTGCACGACTACGGGATCAGCAATACCAAGATCGGCCTGCTCATGTACGTGGGCCTGCCGTACCTGCTGAAACCGCTGTGGGCGCCGCTGCTCGACCGGTACACGCCGCCCTGGCTCGGCCGGCGCCGTGGATGGATCGTCCTGTTCCAGGTGCTGCTCGCATTCGGCATCGCGTCGCTCGCTATCTTCTCGGGCGCGCACCAGCTGACGACCATAGCCATCGTCCTGCTGGTCGTCGTGTTCCTGTCCGCGTCGCAGGACATCGTGGTCGACGCCTACCGCACCGACGTGGCGCGGCCACCGGAGCGCGGACTGGCCGCCGCGGCGACCAACGTGGGCTATCGCGCGTTCTCCTATGGCGCGCTGTCGGTCTCGCTCATCATTGCCGACCACGTGAGCTGGCAGGCCGCTTTCCTGACGCTCGGCGCGACGATGTTGCTGCTCGCCGCCGCGACGCTCTGGGCTCCCGAGCCGGACGATCCGCGCGGCGGCCGGCTGCCGACACTGCAGGAGTCGGTGATCGTCCCGCTGATGGAGTTGCTGGCGGTGCCCGGTGTCGTCGCGCTCATCGTCCTGATCCTGCTGTACAAGATCGGCGACGCCTTCGCGCTCAAGTTCTTCACCAATTTCATGATCGACGTCGGCTTCAGCAAGACCGAGATCGGCATATTCGTGAAGGCCGTGCTCACCTTCGGCTCGATGATCGGCGCGGTGATCGGCGGTGTCTGGATGATCGTCCTCGGCCTGCGGCGCTCGATGATGGTGTTCGCCTGCATGCAGGCGCTGACCAATCTCGGGTACCTGGCGCTGGCCTGGGCAGGCAAGAGCTACGCCTTCGGAATGGTCGCCGTGGCGCTCGACGCGCTGGCCAGCGGCATGGGCAACATCGCTTCCGTCGCGCTCATGATGGCCATCTGCGACAAGCGCTTCAGTGCGTTCCAGTACGCGCTGCTCGCGACATTCGCGCTGCTGCCGCGTTATGCGCTCGGCGGACCCGCGGGATACATCGCCGACCACGGGGGATGGTTCACGTATTACTGGACCAGCTTCGTGCTCGCGCTTCCGGGCATCGCGATGATCTGGGTCATGCGCCGCCGCCTCGACGGCTACGACACGCCTGCGAAGTGACGCCGCCGGTCGAAATCGATACCGCTCGCGTGCTCTGCTCGCTGGCAGATCTCGAGGACACCGGCGGGCGGGGTTTCACGGTGGGCGAGGGAGACTGGCCGTTGCGCGGCTTCGTGGTGAAGGCCACCCACGGCGTGGCGGCCTACGTGAACACCTGCCCGCACGCCGGGCATCCGCTCGATCTCAGGCCCAACCGCTTCCTCACGCCCGACCGCACGCTGATCCTGTGCGCGTCCCACGGCGCGGTGTTCACGCGCGACGAAGGACTGTGCATCGCGGGCCCGTGCCCGGGGCAGTCGTTACGGCGCGTGCCGGTGGAAGTGGTGGGCGAATACGTATTGCTGGCCGACGGCGTCGACCCCGGTGCGCTGGCGAACGGCCCCTGACAGGGGCGGCCAGTTACTAACTACTCGAACAGGTCGAGTCCCTCGAGCTTGCTGGCCCGCTGGCTTCGGTCGTCGTCTTCGCCGTAACCGAGCGCGCCGCGCAGGTCGTCTTCTTCGGGGTCGACATCCACGGAGCCGGTCCAGTCCTCCGGCGGTTCGATTTCCTCGAGGGATCCGGCCTCCTGTTCGGCCTGCCAGTCCTCGATGTCCATCTCCTCAACGGTGCCGTCGAAGTACTGCAGCTCGATGGTGCCGTCGTCTTCGTCGTAAGCGACGACCTCGAACGACTCGCTGCCCTGGATGCGGTACCAGTTGCCGATGACCGGTTTCATCGAAACCCTCCGAATCGTGATGCTGCTATGCTGATCGCGTGAAGGAGTGACTTCATGTTGCTCCCGAAACATGGCAAGTACAAGAACGAATTTCTTGCGCAAAGCATCATGCTGGAACAAACCCTCAAATTCTTCATCGTGTTCTTCGTGGTCGTGGAGCCGTTGTCGCTCATCCCGGTATTCTCGGGACTCACCGAAGGCGCGAACGCGGCCTACCGTCATAAGATGGCCCTGAAGTCGGTGTTAGTTGCAAGCGGAATTATTCTGCTGTTCGCGCTCGTCGGTGCCGGATTCCTCAAGGCGATGGGCATCTCCATCGACTCGTTCAGGATCTTCGGCGGCTTGTTGCTTTTCCTCATCGCGCTCGAGATGGTGTTCGCACGCGAGTCGGGCACGCGTACCTCGAGCGATGAAAAGGTGGAGAGCAAGAAGCGCGCCGATATCTCGGTTTTCCCTCTTGCGTTCCCCTTCATGGCCGGTCCCGGGGCGCTGACGACGATATTGCTCTGGTTCGGGCCGATCCCGGTCACCCAGGCACCGCTGCAGTTCCTGCTGATGTTCGCCTGCGCCCTGCTGGTGCTCGCGTGTTGTTTGTTCGCCATGTGGGTGGCGGGACCGCTCATGAACATCATGGGCGTGACCGGCACCAACGTCGCGAACCGCCTGTTCGGCGTGGTGCTCGGTGCGCTGGCCGTGCAGTTCGTGGTCGACGGCCTCCGGGCGAGCTTCTCGCTATAAGTCGCAGCCAGCCCTCACCGCCTGCGGAAGGCGAGATCCCAGACGCCGTGACCCAGCCTCGCGCCGCGTTTCTCGAAGCGAGTGGGCGCGCGCTCGTCGGGACGCGGCATCCAGTCGCC
>DASUGK010000032.1:0-7769 GCA_036274075.1 Steroidobacteraceae bacterium
CTTGACCTGGAACTCGTGCTGCGTCGACACGAACTCGGAGTCGTGCGTGCGCCGCTCTTCGTCGTAGGTGGCCTGCAGCGGCGGATCCGGCAGCGCGCGCAGCTCCGGATCCTGCGCCAGGCCCACGTCCTGGTCGCTGACATTGGCGCGCGTCATGCGCGCGTAGCCGAAGAGATAACTGAGCTCCACCGCGGACGGCCGCCAGTCGGTGCGCAGGTGGAAGGTGTCGTTCTTCATGTCGAGCTCGCCCGGCGAGCTGATCAGCGCCGCGCGCGCACCGCTGACCCCGGATTCATGCAGGCTCACGGGAATAGTGCCCGCGCCGCCGTCGGCGTAACGCTCGGCCGAGGCGAACACCGTCCAGGCATCGCTGGGCTCCCACTGGCCCGACAGTCGGAACGCACTGCGGTCGCTGTCGTCGTAACGCGCCGTCGACGGCTTCACGTTCGAACCGGGCAGGAAGTCGATGTAGCCGTCGCGCTGCTCCACGAACGCGGAGCCGCGCAGCGCGAAGGTGTCGCCGATGGGCACGTTGAGGTGGCCCTTGAGGCGCGTCAGGTCGTAGTTGCCCAGCGTGAGATCCAGCCCGCCGAACCATTCACCGGGTACCGGTTTGGCCGTGACCACGTTGATGACGCCGGCATTGGCATTGCGTCCGAACAGGGTGCCCTGCGGCCCGCGCAGCGCTTCGAGCTGGTCGGCGTCGTGGATCAGCATGGTCGCGCCCTGCGGGCGCGGGGAATAGAAGCCGTCCACGTGGAAGGCCACCGCCGCGTCGCCGATCTCGGTACGATTGGTGGACACGATGCCGCGCATCGCGAGGTCGTAGGCCGCCTGCGTGGAGCTGGCGCCGATCTGCAGGTTGGGAATCAGCGTGGTGACGCTCTTGAGGTCGGTGACCTGTTGCCGCTCGAGGACGCGCGCCGGCAACGCAGTGACGGCGAGCGCGCTTTTCTGCAGCGCCTGGTCGCGCTTTTCTGCGGTGACGGTGATTTCCTCGAGCGAGGCGGCCACGCTGCTGTCCATGAAACCCGTGTCACGCGCCGCGCCGGCGCTGCCGCCGTGGGCGCCCGCGTGCGCGCTCTTGCGCGCGCCTTTCTTCGCGCCGGCCGCGGCCACGGACTTCGGATCGCGCACGATGCTGATGGTGCGGTCGTTGACCACCTCGAAGCCGAGGCCCGTGCCGGCCAGCAGGCGTCCGAGCGCGTCGGCGACGCGCAGCCTGCCGCTGACCGGCTGCGTGCGGATGCCCTGCACCAGCTGGTAGTCGAACAACACCTGCAGGCGCGCCTGCGTGCTGAACTGCGACAGCGCGCTGGCCGCGTCCTGGGCCTCGATGTGGAAATGCGGCGCGGGGGACTGCGCGTGCGCGACGGTCGACGACATCGCCAGCAGGAATGCCAGCGACAGCCGAACGCGCGCGGTAGCAGTGAGAATTCTCCCCATCGACCCCCCTCGCGACGCGCTGGCGTCCGGCTCAGGGTGACCTGAGGATGATGGCGTCCGGTTGCGCGGTGTCGACGCGCACGCCGAAGGTGCTGGCCAGCGCCGCCGCGAAACTGTCCGGATCGGTGGCGCTGAACGTTCCGCCCACGCGCAGGTCGGCCAGCCTGGCATCCGCGAGCCTGAGTTGCCGGCGGTTGTAGCGGTTGAACTCGCTGACGGCCTCTTCGAGCGTCTCGCCGCGCAGCTGGATCTGGCCCGCGGTCCACGCGAAGCGGCGCTCGAGCTGTTGCGGCTCGACGCGGCTCACCGCGATGTGATCCGAATGCAATACGGCCGCCTCCCCGGCGTGCACCGGCGGCGCCTGCAACGCATGCGAGGTGTCGATCTGCACGGCGCCCTCGGCCACCAGCACTTCGACCTGCGCCGAGTCGCGCAGCCGCACCGAGAATGCCGTTCCCACGGCGCGCACCGCCGCGTCGCCGGCGGACACCACGAAGGGCCGCTGCGTATCGTGCGCCACTTGGAAGCGGCCCTCGCCGCGCACCAGCTGCACCTCCCGCTGGCCGCGGCCCATGCGCACGCGCAGTTCACTGTTGGTGTTGAGGTCGATGACGCTGCCGTCATCGAGCACGATGCGCGAGAAACAACCCACCTTGGTTTCGTAGTGCTCCCAGCCGAACGAGGCACGCGCGAAGAACACCGAGCCCACCACCAGCGCGAGCACCACGCTCGCCGCCATGGCCAGCGGCCAGCGGCTGCGCCTGCCGTGCGCGCGCAGCAGGTCGGCGTCGACGCGCCGGTCCAGCGGCTGCAGTTCGTGCAGCCGGTCGGCTCGCCGCCACGCCGATTCGAGCCGCAGGTAGGCGACGCGGTGGCGGATATCGGCGTCGATCCAGCGATCGAAGGCCGCGTCGTCCTCGGCAGTGGGTGGCCGCGCGTCGCGTGCCGCCAGCCAGCGGCTGGCTTCGGCTTCGATTTTCTCCGCGGCGCTCATGAACGCCCCGCGCGGCGGCGTGCGCGCTCGAACCACGGCGAACGCCGCTCGGCGACCGGCGACGAGGCCAGCGCCGCGCTGCACAGCCGCGTGCCCTTGGCGAGATGCTGCTCCACCGTGTTCTCGGAGATCTTGAGCTCCGCGGCGATTTCCTTCTGCGACAGCCCGTAGACCTTGCGCAGCGTGAACACCTGGCGGCAGCGCGCCGGCAGGCTGGCCACGGCCTGGGTGAGCAATGCCAGTTCCTGGTGCGTGTTGACGATCTCGTCGACCTGGCCGCGCTCGTCCAACAACTCGAGCTGCTCTAGGTCGGCGACCAGCTCGATGGGAACCACCTGGCGATGCCGCAACCACGACAACGCGACGTTGCGCGCCACGGTCAGCGCGAAGGCGCGGATGGAACGGATCTCCTCGCGGTGGGTGTTGGTGCCGGCCGCCAGCAGGTGCGCATAGGTCTCCTGCAACAGCTCGTCCACGTCGGCGGAATTGCGGGCGTAGCGATGCAGGCACGCCCGCAGCACTCCCTCGTATTCGAGGGACGCAACCAGGTAACGGTCTTGGGCGCGACTCATGGCGGGGCGATGGTACACATCCTTAGGGGGCCGACGAATCTGATTGGTGACAGATGACGAAAGTTTCTTTCACAATGTCAGGACTCGAACAAGACCAATCGATAACCACAAGAAGATGAGCACACCCGAGGCGCGCCGCCCGCTGGCGAGCCGTTCCACCCGCTGGGCAGCCTTCATCGCCGGAAGCGCCGTGCGCGCCGGATTCACGGCCGACGGGATTTCAATACTGTCGCTGGTTTTCGCCGCTGCAGGTTCGGCGGCGCTGTTGTACCTGCCGCAGCCCTGGAACTTGCTGGCCTGCGCGGCCGGCATCCAGCTGCGGCTGTTGTGCAACCTCATCGACGGCATGGTCGCGGTGGAAGGCGGCAAGAAATCGAAAGTGGGCGTGCTGTACAACGAAGTGCCTGATCGCGCGGCAGATTCAATGTTCCTCGTGGCGTTGGGTTATGCGATCGGCATCCCCTGGCTGGGCTGGTTGGCGGCGCTGGTGGCTGCGGTCACCGCTTATATAAGAGTGCTGGGCGGGACCTTCGGACTGGCCCAGGACTTCCGCGGGCCCATGGCCAAGCAGCACCGCATGGCGGTGATGACCGCCGGCTGCCTGCTCGGCATGGTCGAGTACTGGTGGAATGGCAGCTTGTACCTGCTCGAAGCGGCTGCCTGGTTGATCGCGGCCGGCGCGGTCGTCACCTGCGGCACTCGCATCCGCGCCATCGCGGCACAACTCGAGGCACGCTGATGCGGCCGTCGAGCACCGTGCTCGTGGGCATCGTCAAGCTGCTGGTCGGAGCCTATGCCCGCTGGATGGGCTGCTCGCCCGCACCGGTACAGCGTATCTACTTCGCCAACCACACCAGCCACATCGACACGCTGGCCATCTGGTCGGCGCTGCCGCGCAGCCTGCGCCGGCGCACGCGCCCGGTGGCCGCCAGGGATTACTGGGGCTCGGGATTCCGCAAGTACATCGCCACGCGCGCGCTGGGCGCGGTGCTCATCGATCGCTCGAAGGCGGATCCCACGGTGGATCCTCTCGAACCGCTGCGCGGCGCCTTGCGCGCGGGCGATTCGCTGATCATCTTCCCGGAAGGCACGCGCGGTGCCAGCGCCACGCCGGCGCGCTTTCGCACCGGGCTGTTCCGACTGGCCAGCGAATTCACGCAGGTGGAACTCATCCCGGTCTACCTCGACAACCTGCACCGCTCGCTGCCCAAGGGCGCGGCACTGCCGGTGCCCATGGTGTGCACGGTGCGCTTCGGACCGCCCATGGCGCTGGCGGCCGGGGAGGATCGCGACGCCTTCCTCGAGCGGGCACGCGCCGCAGTCATCGGCCTGGCACCGAACACCGGGACGGCCACCGCATGATCGAACACCTGCGCAGCATCCCGCGTGAATTCTTCTGGTTGTTCGGCAGCTTGGTGGTGCTGCTCGGCATTTCGTCGGCAATTGCTGGCTGGCTGCGAAGCCGGCCGGCGGACGAGAAGAAGGCCGCGAGCCGCGCCAACCTGGTGGAACGCATCAACGCCTGGTGGGTGATGGTGGGCATTCTCGCCGTGGCCTTCCTCGGCGGAACCACCCTGACCCTGGTGCTGTTTGGTCTGGCGTCGTTCTTCGCGCTGCGCGAGTTCATCACGCTCACGCCCAGCAACCCGGGCGACCGGCTGCCGCTGTCGCTGTCGTTCTTCATGGTGCTGCCGCTGCAGTACGTGCTCATCGGCCTCGAGCGCTACGGCATGTTCGTGATCTTCATTCCCGTGTTCGCTTTCCTGCTGCTGCCGTCGATCGCCGCGCTGCGCTCCGACGTCGACGACTTCCTGTCGCGCAGCGCCAAGCAGCAATGGGCGCTCATGGTCACGGTGTATTCGCTGAGCCACGCGCCCGCGCTGCTGATGCTCGACATCCGCGGCGCCGGGCCCGGTGCCGACGCCCTGCTGCTGTTCTACCTGTTGCTGGTGGTGCAGATGAGCGACGTCATGCAGTACGTGTTCGGCAAGCTCTTCGGCAAGACGAAGATCGCGCCGCTGGTCAGCCCGTCGAAGACGGTGGAAGGATTCATCGGCGGCGGCATCGCGGCGACGCTGATCGGCGCGGCCATGTGGTGGATCACGCCGTTCACGCCGCTGCAGTCCGCCGCCATGGCGGCGGTCATCGTGATGATGGGCTTCCTGGGCGGGTTGACATTGTCGGCGGTCAAACGCAGCCTCGGCGCCAAGGACTGGGGCGTGATGATCGAGGGCCATGGCGGCGTGCTCGACCGCACCGACTCGATCTGCTTCGCGGCGCCGATGTTCTTTCACATCGTGCGGTTCTTCTACACCTGACCGCTAAAGATTTCGACAGCGCCGCGCGGTGCGGCCGGTTCCAATGCCGGCATGAACCGCAGGAAGCTGCTCGAGTTCGGCGCGCGTTTGCCGGCGCTGGTATTGGCCGGTTGCGCCGGCGCCGATCGCGCCGATTCGGCGATGGCCGCTGCTCCGTCGAGTCCCGCGGGATTTCGTGCCGGGCGCCGCTTCCTGCGCACGCGCCTGGGTGAGATTGCCTATGTCGCGCGGGGCAGCGGGCCCGCGGCGCTGTTCCTGCACGGCTTCCCGCTCAACGGATACCAGTGGCGCAGCGTCATCGAGCGGCTGGCATCGATGAGAACCTGCATCGTGCCGGATTTCCTCGGCATGGGCGTGTCGCGCGCCGCCGCCGGCCAGGCTGTCGGCCCGCAGGCCCAGGTCGAGATGCTGCTGGCGCTGCTCGAACATCTCGGTGTGGAGCAAACCGACGTGATCGCCAACGACAGCGGCGGCGCGGTGGCCCAGCTACTCGCCGCGCGGCATCCGGCGCGCGTGCGCAGCCTGTTGCTCACAAACTGCGACACCGAGATCGAGAGCCCGCCGGCGGCCATGCTGCCCGTCATCGAACTCGCGCGACGCGGGGAATTCGTGTCGCAGTGGCTCGCGCCCTGGGCGCGGGATCCGGCGTTGGCGCGCTCGGAGCAGGGCATCGGCGGCATGTGTTACGCCAATCCGGCGCATCCCACCGACGAAGCCGTCCACATGTACTTCGCCCCACTGCTCGAATCCACGGAGCGCCGGCGGCAACTGCATGACTACGCGGTGGCGCTGGGAAAGAACGCGCTCGCGGGCATCCGGCCCGCGTTGCGGGCGTGCCGCGTGCCGACGCGCATCGCCTGGGGCGGCGACGACACCATCTTCAGTGCGCGCAGCGCGCACTACCTCGCCAACAGTTTCGGGAATTTCCGCGGCCTGCGCGTGCTCGCGAAGGCACGGCTGTTCTGGCCCGAGGAACGCCCGGATGTACTCGCGGCCCAGGCACGCCTGCTGTGGGAGTCCGTTCAGTTCAGAAGAGGCGCGGCTGGCGGTGCGAGCGCTCGAGGTCCAGCAGCTGCTGCTTGATCGTGAGGCCGCCGCCGAAACCCGTCAGCGAACCATCCGCGCCGATGACGCGATGGCAGGGAATGACGATGGGAATGGGATTGCTGCCATTCGCCAGGCCCACTGCGCGCGATGCCTTCGCGTCGCCGAGATCCGTGGCCAGCTTCCCGTACGTGGTGGTCTCGCCGTAGGGAATGTCCAGCAGGCGCTTCCAGACGCGGCGCTGGAAGTCGGTGCCGCGCGGATCCAGCGGCAGATCGAATTCGCGCCGCTGCGCAGCGAAATATTCCTCGAGCTGCCGGCGCGTGCGTTCCAGCACCGGTGACGAAGCTTCCACGAGATCGCCGCGTCCGCGCGCCGCGTCCCGGCCCTGCTCGAACCAGATGCCGACCAGCGCGATGCCGGAGGCGATGAGCCGCAGCCGGCCGACGGGGGACGGCATGTCCTGGAAATGCAGCGAGTGCTGGAGTACCGCGTTCATGGGTGCCAGCCTACCACCGGCACGTCCGAATGCGACCCGGAGCTTGCGCCACCGGCCCTATACTCCACTCATATATGGAAGGGGGTCGGAATGCGCGTACTGCAGGGCCTTGCGCTGTTGTTGCTGTTCGCTGGCCACGCCGCTGCGCAGGCGCGCGAAACCGTGCCGGTCATTTTCGATACCGACATCGGCACGGACATCGACGATGCCTATGCACTCGTCGCGCTCCTGAAGCACGAGGAGCTGGAGCTCATCGGTGTCACCACGGTATCGAGTGACGCCGTGGCGCGCGCACGCCTGGCGGCCAAACTACTGCACGTGGCGGGCGGGAACTGGGCGGACGTCCCCGTTCATGCCGGCATCTCGACACCCGTCCAGTACATGAAGCAGGTCGAGTGGGCTGCGGGATTTACCGCGCCCAACCTGCACGAATCGGGCGGCGTGGAATTCATGCGCCGCGAGATCGACGCACGCCCAGGAAAGATCACGCTGATCGCCGTGGGCGAGCTCACCAACGTAGCGGCGCTGCTGGAATCGGAACCGGGGATCGCGAAGAAGATCCGCGCCATCTCGCTGATGGGCGGGTCCATCTACCGCGGGTACGCACCGGGTTCGAAGCCGGAGCCCGAGTGGAACATCAAGTCGAATGCGAAAGCGGCGAAGACCGTGTTCGAGTCCGGCGTGCCGCTGCTGGTGGCACCGCTCGATTCCACCGCGGATCTCAAGCTGACGCCGGAGTGGCGCGTGCAGATATTCACGCGCGGCACGCCGCTGTATGACGCGCTGGGTGCGCTCGACCAGATCTGGCGCTACACCAATCACTGGAAGGGCAATGACCCCACGCTGTTCGACGTGCTGGCGGTGGACATCACGGTGCCGGGTCATGGCGTGGCGCT
>DASUGK010000033.1:0-30528 GCA_036274075.1 Steroidobacteraceae bacterium
TGGCCGTGAGCCTGCTGGTCACGGTGCACGAATTCGGCCACTTCTGGGTGGCCCGCAAGCTCGGCTTCAAGGTCCTGCGCTTCTCGGTCGGATTCGGCAAACCCATCTGGAAGAAGATCGGGCGCGCCCCCGATCACACCGAATATGTCGTCGCCGCGCTGCCACTCGGCGGCTACGTGCGCATGCTCGACGAGCGCGACGGCACCGTGCCTGCGGAAGACCTGCCGCGGGCCTTCACACGGCGGCCGCCCTGGCAACGAATCCTCGTGCTGCTGGCCGGCCCGGCGGCCAACATCCTTTTCGCCATCCTCGTGTTGTGGGGCCTGTTCTGGGTCCAGGGCGTCACGCAGGTGCGCGCCGTGGTCGAAAAGGTCGTGGAGAAGTCGGCGGCTGCCCAGGCGGGCCTGCGGGTCGGCGACGAAATCATGCGCATCGACGGCACGCCGGTGCGCGACCAGGTCGACGCCTCGCTGGCCTTGCTGGATGCCATCAGCGGCGACGGTGTCGCGGTGCTCGGCGTTCGCGGCAGCGACGGCCAGGAACGCTCGGTCGAGATGACCGTGCCCGATCCCGAGAAGCGTCACAAGCTCACCGAGCCCTTCGAGTTGTTCAGCGGCATCGGCTTCGAAATGTGGACGCCGAAATATCCCGCCATCCTGGCGCGGGTGCTGCCGGATGGTCCCGCCGCAAAGGCGGGACTCAAGGCCGGCGACCAGGTCGTGGCCATCGACGGCAAGCCCATCGCGAATTTCAACGATCTGCAGGCCTACGTGAAGCCGCGACCGGGTGCCGAAGTGCTGGTCACGGTCCGCCGCGGCAACGCCGAGTCCACGCACCGGCTGCAGATCGCCAGCGTCACCGAGAACGGCAGGAAGGAGGGCATGCTCAGGGTCGAGCGTATCGATGACGACCTCGAGCGCTTCATTCCGCCGGAAATGCGCGTACGCGGCGATCCGGGACCGATCGCCGCGCTGGGATCGGCGATCACCAAGTCATGGCAGATGACGGCCGCGCAGGCCAAGTTCTTCGTGCGCATGCTCACGGGCAAGGTGTCGACCAAGAACATCTCGGGTTTCATTTCCATTGCCGACTACGCGGGCAAATCGGCGCGTGCCGGCGCCGGCGATTTCCTCATGTTGATGGTGCTGCTGTCGCTGTCGCTGGGATTCCTGAACCTGTTGCCGATTCCCATCCTCGATGGTGGCCAGATCGTGTTCCAGGTCGCCGAGTGGGCCAAGGGCGGCCCGCTGTCCGAGCGTACTTACATGGTGGGTCAGCAGGCCGGCCTGGTGATGCTGGTCCTGCTCATGGGGTTGGCGCTGTTCAACGATTTGTCCGGTATCTTCCGCGCCGCCACCTAAAAACGGTTTCTTCCAGGGGTCTCAATTGATCAAACGGTTCGCGAGTTGCTGTGCTGCCTGCGGGGTTCTGCTCGCGGCGCCGTCTTTTGCCCAGGAGGGGCCGAACTTCACCGTCGGCGACATCCGCGTCGAAGGCCTGCAGCGCGTCACCGAAGGCACGGTCTACAACTACCTGCCGATCAATATCGGCGACCAGCTCTCCTCGCAGCGCATTCGCGAGGCGGTGCGCGCGCTGTATGACACGGGCTTCTTCCGCGACGTGGAAATGCGCCGCGAGGGCAACGTGCTCATCGTGGTGGTCAACGAGCGGCCCACCATCGAGAGCTTCGAGATCAAGGGCAACAAGGACATCAAGACCGAGGACCTCGGCAAGTCGCTGCGCAACGTGGGCCTCGCGCAGGGCAAGACCTTCGACCGCTCGGTGCTCGAGGACGTGAAGTCCTTCCTGCAGGACCAGTACGGCGCGCGCGGCAAGTACGCCGCGAAGATCGACACCACCGTCGAGGAAGTCGCCGGCAACCGCGTCAAGATCAAGATCGACATCGTCGAGGGCAAGCGCGCCAAGATCCGGCAGATCAACATCGTCGGCAACCACACGTTCACGCAGAAGGAAATCCTCGAGTCCTTCAAGCTCAAGACGCCGAACCTGTTGTCGTTCTACAAGCAGGACGACCGTTATTCGCGCGAGGACCTGCAGGGCGACCTGGAGAACCTGCGCTCCTTCTACATGGACCGCGGTTACGCGAACTTCGAGGTCGAGTCCACGCAGGTGGCCATCGCGCCGGAGAAGGACGACATCTTCATCACGGTGAACATCAACGAGGGCGAGGTCTACAAGGTCAAGGAAGTCAAGCTCGCCGGCACGTTCGTGGTTCCCGAGGCGTTGCTCAAGCGCTACGTCATCGTGCAGCCGGGCGACCAGTTCTCGCGCAAGATGATCACCGCGACGCAGGAGCTGCTGCAGAACCGGCTCGGCGAAGACGGCTTCGCGTTCGCGAAGGTCGATCCCGTGCCGACCACGTTCGGCGACCCCGCCAACAAGGAACTGTCGCTGACGTTCTTCATCGATCCGGGCAACCGCGTCTACGTGCGCCACATCAACTTCAACGGCGTCACCAAGATCAACGACGAAGTCCTGCGGCGCGAGATGCGCCAGCTGGAAGGCGGCTGGTTGTCGAACGTCGCGCTGGACCGTTCCAAGCAGCGCCTCGAACGCCTGCCGTACATCACGAAAGTGGAGTCGGAGACCAAGCCCGTGGCCGGGTCGGCCGATCTCGTCGACGTGGATTACCAGATCGAGGAGGGCCCCTCGGCGCAGCTCGGCGGCGGCATCGGTTACTCCGAGTCGCAGTCCTTCATGCTCAGCGGCAACTACGCCGACGCCAACTTCCTCGGCACCGGCCGCCGTGTCGCCATCGACCTGAACTCCGGCCGTTACGCCAAGGTCTACGGCCTGTCGGTGACCGAGCCGTACTTCACGCCCGACGGCGTCGGTTTCACCAGCAGCCTGAGTTATCGCGATCAGACCCAGTTCGTCTCCGCGGCGTCCGACTTCTCGTCCGAAACCCTGGCCGCGGCGTTCGACGTGGGATATCCGATTTCCGAGAACCAGGGCGTCCGCTTCGGCCTTTCGTTCCAGAAGTCGAGCCTGCTGGTCACCAGCGGCGGCAGCGCGCGCCAGTCCATCGACTGGGTGTCCAACAACGGCAATCCGTCGCAGGAGTGCCTGAGCGTCACGGGCCAGCCGGTCGATTGCGCCGGTCTCGCGTACCTGCGCATCTTCCAGACCGACTACCGCACCGTGGAATTCACCACTTCGTGGAATTACGACAGCCGCAACCGCTCGCTGTTCGCCGACCGCGGCATGCGCCACTCCTTCGGCCTGGCCTGGGCGCTGCCCAGCGTCAGCGAGGTCGAGTACTACGTGGCCAGTTACGATTACCTGCAGTACATCCCGCTGTTCGGCCGCTTCACGCTGCAGCTGGGCGCCGAAGTGGCCTATGGCATGGACATCGGCGACACCACGGCGCTGCCGCCATACCGCCAGTTCTACGCCGGCGGCCCGGAGACGGTGCGCGGATATAAAGAGAGTCGCCTGGGTCCGAAGGACGACTTCGGCAATCCCTTCGGCGGCAACCTGAAGGTGGCCGGCAGGGCCGAAGTGCTGATTCCGCTGCCGCAGAAATTCCAGACGTCGGCCCGCCTGTCCTGGTTCTACGACATCGGCAACGTGTTCTCGACCGGCAACCGATACAACTTCATCGGACCCGCCGGTCTGCCGGTCAAGTACGACTTCGAGTATGATAAATTGAAGCACTCGACAGGCGTGGCAGTTCAATGGCTTGCGCCATTGGGAGTGTTCCGGTTCAGCTACGCCATTCCGTTGAACGCCTACAAGGGCGATCCGACTCTCTACGCAGATCAGGTCGAACGCTTCCAGTTCTCGGTAGGCCAGGCTTTCTAAGAGCGATTCATTTTTCCAAGAGGTGGGTCAGTGCAGGTTTCGTTTCGCAAGGTAGTTCTCGGTTCTCTCGCGGCGATGGCGCTCGCTGTGCCGTCGTTCGCGGAGATCAAGGTCGGCGTCATCGACTACGGCCGCCTGCTCAACGAGTCGCCGCAGGCCAAGGCGCTCACGGAAGCGCTGGACGCGGAATTCAATCCCCGCTACCAGCAGCTCGTGACGCAGGACAAGGCGCTCAAGGCAAAGGCCGAGAAGCTGCAGAAGGACCTCGCCACGATGACGGCGGACCAGCGCTCCAAGGCCGAGAAGGAAATCCGCGACAGTGCGCGTGAACTCGAGCGCAAGGGCAAGGAACTCAAGGACGACTCCGAGGCCAAGCGCAATGAAGAGATCGTCAAGCTGCAGCGCATGCTGGGCAACGAGGTGCGCGAATACGCCAAGGCGCAGAACTTCGACATCGTGCTGATGGACGGGGTCATCTATGCCACGCCCGCGGTGAACATCACCGACGCCGTGTTGGCCGTGCTGCAGGCGCGTGCCGGCAAGCCGGCCGGTGCCGCGCCCACCGGCGCCGCGACGCCCAAGCCGCCCGCCAAGCCCTGAGGCCGAGGCGCTCGCGCGCCCACCGCCATGACAGTGACGCTCGGCGAACTGGCGGTACGTTTCGGCTGTGAATTGCGAGGTGACCCGTCGACCGTCGTCGAGGCGGTCAGCTCGCTGTCGCTGGCCGGTCCGCGCGCCATCACCTTCGTCGCCAACTCCAAGTTCCTCGCGCAGCTCAAGGACACGCGCGCCGGCGCGGTGATCCTGGACGCCAAGTCGGCGGCACACTCACCGGTGCCGGCGCTGGTCGCGGCGAATCCGCACGCCACGTTCGCGCGCGTCGCGACCCTGCTGCATCCCGATCCTCCGCTGAACCCGGGCGTGCATGCCAGCGCCATTGTCGACGCCAGTTCCGCCATCGGCGCGGGCAGCGAAGTGGCGGCGCAGGCCGTGGTGGGCGCGCGTGCGCGCATCGGCGAGCGCTGCTTCATCGGTCCCGGCTGCGTCATCGAGCCGGATGCCGTCATCGGCGCCGACACGCGGCTGGTGGCGCGGGTCTTCATCGGGCACGCGGTGGTGATCGGCAGCCGTTGCATCGTGCAGCCCGGTGCGGTGATCGGCGGCGATGGATTCGGATTCGCGAACGAGAAGGGCACCTGGGTGAAAGTACCCCAGATCGGCTCGGTCAAGGTCGGCGACGACGTCGAGATCGGCGCCAACACCGCCATCGATCGTGGTGCTGTCGAGGACACCGTGATCGAAGACGGCGTGAAGCTCGACAACCTGATCATGATCGCCCACAACTGCCGCATCGGCGCGCACACCGCCATCGCCGGCAGCACCGGTATCGCGGGAAGCGCCACGCTGGGCAAGCGCTGCATCATCGGCGGCCAGGTGGGCATTACCGGGCACATCACCCTTTGTGACGACGTCGTCGTGACGGGCAGGTCGTTCGTTTCCCATTCCATCAACAAGCCCGGCATGTATTCTTCCGGGCTGCCGACCGAAGACGCCGGCACGTGGCGCCGCATCGTCGCCCGCATCAAGCGCCTCGACGCCATGGCCAAGCGGCTGCGCGCGGTCGAAAAACACGTGGGTTTCACGGCGCCCGACCAGGATTCTTCCGAGGATTAACCGAATGAGCCAACCGCTCTCGATCGACATCATGGGCATCATGCGCCTGCTGCCACATCGTTATCCGTTCCTGCTCGTCGACCGCGTGCTGGAGTGCAACAAGGGCGTGAGCATCCGGGCGCTCAAGAACGTCTCGATGAACGAGCCGTATTTCCCCGGACACTTTCCGCATCGGCCGGTGATGCCCGGCGTCATCATCATCGAGGCGCTGGCGCAGGCCGCCGGCGTGCTGGCCTTCGTGACGGCGGACGTGATTCCCGACGAGAACACCAAGTTCTACTTCGTCGGCATCGACAAGGCGCGCTTCCGCAAGCCGGTCGAACCCGGCGACCAGCTCATCCTGACCGCGAAGCTCGAGCGCCAGATGCGCGGTATCTGGAAGTTCAGCACTGTCGCCTACGTGGGTGACGATGAGGTAACTTCCGCGGAAATGATGGTCGCTCCCGAAACCAACAAGCCTTCGCCAAAGGTGCTTTCCGCGTGAGCAACGTCGCTCCCACCGCCATCGTATCGCCGAAGGCGGAACTGGCCGCCGATGTGACGGTGGGTGCATACACGGTCATCGGCGATGACGTGAAGATCGGCGCCGGCACCTGGATCGGCCCGCACGCGGTGATCAATGGCCCGACGACGATCGGCGCCGGCAACAAGGTGTACCAGTTCGCCTCGATCGGCGACGCGCCTCAGGACCTCAAGTACAAGGGCGAACCCACGCGCCTGGAAATCGGCGACCGGAACGTGTTCCGCGAGTTCACCACCATGAACCGCGGCACGGTCACCGGCGGCGGCGTCACGACCATCGGCAGCGACAACCTGTTCATGGCCTACACCCACGTCGCGCACGACTGCCACGTCGGCAACCGCTGCGTGATGGCCAACTACGCCACGCTGGGCGGCCACGTCGAGCTCGGCGACTGGGTCATCATGGGCGGCTATTCCGGCATCCACCAGTTCACCAAGGTGGGCGCCCATGCCTTCCTGGGCAACAACGCGGCCGTGACGCGCGACGTGCCGCCCTACGTGATGGCGGTGGGATCACCGGCCGTGCCGCATTCGATCAACTCCGAGGGCCTGAAGAGGCGCGGTTTTTCGCCGGAGCAGATCCGCAACCTGAAGAACGCCTACCGCGTGTTGTATCGCTCGGACCTCAAGCTGGCCGATGCCCTCGAGGAGCTGAAGTCGCGCGTCGCGACGCAGCCCGAGCTCAGGATCTTCGTCGACTTCATCGGCGCGTCCACCCGCAGCCTCGTCCGCTAGGAGTCGGACCAGGTATGCGCATCGCGCTGGTTGCCGGGGAAGCCTCGGGCGATGCGCTCGGCGCCGGGCTGATCGACGCGCTGCGGCAGCGTTTTCCCGGCGCGCAGTTCGCCGGCGTCGCCGGCCCGCGCATGATCGCCGCGGGCTGCCAGGCCTGGTTCCACAGCGAACAGCTCGGCGTCATGGGAATCACCGAGGTCCTGCGCCACCTGCCGCGGATCCTGCGGCTGCGCTCGGCGCTGCAACGGCGCATCCTCGAGTGGCGGCCCGACGTGTTCATCGGCGTGGACTTCAAGGAGTTCAACCTGGGTCTCGCGCGCCGCCTGAAGAAGCAGGGCCTGCGTACCGTGCAATACGTGAGCCCGCAGGTGTGGGCATGGCGCCAGGGCCGCGCGCGCACCATCGGCGAGTCCGTGGACCTGATCCTGTGCCTGTTTCCCTTCGAGCCCGATTTCTATCGCGAGTATGGCGTACGTGCGACATTCGTCGGCCATCCGCTCGCGGACCAGGTACCGTTGCAGGCGGATCGCGCCGCGGCGCGTGCCGAGCTCGGCATCGGTGCCGATGCACGCGTGCTCGCGCTGCTGCCAGGCAGCCGGCGTGGCGAAGTCGATCGGCTGTCGGAGCCCTTCGCGGGCGCCGCCGAACTCCTGGCGGCGCGGTATCCGGGCCTGGTGTGCATCGCGCCCATGGTCACGCCGGCGCTGCGCGACCTGTTCGCCGAGCGCTGCGCCACGATCGCACCGCGCGCCGCCGTGCGCCTGCTCGACGGCAAGGCGCGGGCCGCGCTGGCGGCCGCCGACGTGGTGCTGGTCGCCTCGGGGACGGCCACGCTCGAGACCGCACTGAGCAAACGCCCGATGGTGGTGGCGTACCGGCTCGGTACCATCACGGCCTTCCTGCTGCGCACCCTCGGCCTCGTGAAAGTGAAGCATTTCTCGCAACCCAACCTGCTGGCCGGCAAGGAGCTGGTGCCGGAGTTCTTCCAGGAACAGGCCAATGCCGGCAACCTCGCCGACGCGCTGGCCGCCTGGTTAGATCACCCGGAACGGGTGGCGCGCGTGCAGGGCGAATTCACCGCCATCCACGAGCAGCTGCGCCGCGGTGGTGCCGAGCTCGCCGCGACGGAAATCGCCGCGTTGCTCACGGCCTGGACCGCCAGCGCCGAAGCGGAGGCCCGATGAGCATCCGCATCCGCCTGCGTGTCGCCGGGGTCGACGAAGCGGGACGGGGCCCGCTGGCCGGGCCGGTGGTTGCCGCCGCCGTGATCCTCGATCCGGCAAGGCCCATACGCGGGCTCGCAGATTCCAAGGCGCTGGAACCCGAGGAACGCGAGCGGCTCGCGCGGCTGATCCGCGAACGCGCCCTGTGCCATTCCGTGGCCTGGGCCGATGTGGAGGAAATCGACGGCATCAACATCTTCCAGGCCACCATGCTCGCGATGCGCCGCGCCTTGCTGGGCCTGCGTGTGCCGCCCGAGCGCGTGGTGGTCGACGGCAACCGCTGCCCGTGTCCCGACGGGCTGGGCTTCGAATGCCGCTACCAGGCGGTGGTGAAGGGCGATGCCAAGGTTCCCTCGATCAGCGCGGCGTCGATACTCGCCAAGACCACGCGCGATGCGTTGATGCGCGAGCTGGACGGTCGTTACCCCGGTTACTCGCTCTCGAAGCACAAGGGATATGCGACCCGCACCCACGTGGAGGCGCTCGATTCTCTCGGGCCTTCGCCGCTGCACCGGCGCAGCTTCTCGCCGGTGGGAATCCGGCTCCTCGACGAAGGCGAACTCTAGGCAGAGGCCGCGACGTCGACGTGTTTGCCGGCGCCACCTCGCCAGTACCCATCGTTGGCGCGGATCCACGCGGCCAACGAGCGTGCATCCAGCGGCCGGCTCATGAAGAAGCCCTGCGCATCATCGCAGCCCAGCGAGCGCAGCATGTTCCACACCGGGAGATCCTCGACGCCCTCGGCGACCACCCTGAGTCCCAGGTTGTGGCCCAGGTCGATGGTGGAGCGCACGATGGTGGAAGTCTCCGCGTCGCTCGCCATGCGCGAAATGAACGAGCGGTCGATCTTCAGCTCCTGCACCGGCAGCCGCATGATGTACGACAGCGATGAATAGCCGGTGCCGTAGTCGTCGATCGACAGCTGCACGCCCAGCTCCGCCAGCCGGTCGACCACGCGCTGCGCATGCGCGGGATCTTCCATGAAACCGCTCTCGGTGATCTCCAGGCACAACAACCCCGGCGGCACCTGGTGCTCCGCGAGCACGTTCGCCACCTCGGTCGGCAGGTCGCGGTTCATGAGATCGCGCGCCGAGATGTTCACCGACACCTGCAGCCGCAGGCCCTGGCGCAGCCATTCGCCGCACTGGCGCATGGCCTCGCGTATCACCCAGCGCGTCAGCAGCTTGATGTAGCCGGTGTGTTCGGCGAACGGGATGAACATCGCTGGCGGCACCAGGCCCCGCACCGGGTGCTGCCAGCGGATCAGCGCCTCGACGGCGCTGATGCTGGCGGAGTGCAGCGATACCTTGGGCTGGTAGTAGAGGCGCAGCTCGTCGCGCTCCACCGCGCGGCGCAGCTCGCCGAGCAGCGACAGGTGTTCCTGCCGGCTGGTGTCGTAATGCGGGTCGTAGATGGCGTAGCCGGTCTTGTTGCGCTTGGCCGCGTACATGGCGATGTCGGCGTTGCGCACCAGCGTCTGCGCGTCGCGGCCGTGTTCCGGGAAATGCGCGATTCCGATGCTGGTGCCGACGTCGAGCAGCTGCTCTTCGAAGACGATGGGAGCCTCGAGCGCCGCGATGATGCCGCGCGCGGTCTCGCTGCAATTGGCATCGCTGCCGCAGCGGAGCAGGATGGCGAACTCGTCGCCGCCGAGGCGCGCGATGCATTCGGCCGCCGTGACGGTACGCCCCAGTCGCAGGCTGACCTCGCGCAACACGTGATCGCCGACGCCGTGGCCCAGCGTGTCATTGACGTACTTGAAGCGGTCGAGGTCCATCATGAGGATGCTGAGCTTGTACCGGCCGCGCGCGGCTTCTTCGATGGCGCGCGCCAGCACGCTGGAGAACCGCGATCGATTGGCCAGGTCCGTCAGCGGGTCCTCGTACGCCAGCTTGAGGATGCGGCTCTCGCGCTCGGCGATGCCACCGCGCATGTGATTGAGGCTCGAGGCCAGCACGCCGATCTCGTCGGCGCGTTCGATGCTGACGGGCTCGACATAGTCGCCCTGCTCGATGCGGGCGGCGGCACCGGCCAGCGCCTCCAGCGGCCGCGTGATGTTGCGCGCCACCATGACGCTGCCCACGATGGACAACACCAGGCTCAACACGGCGAGCACGATCAGCGTATTGCGCAGGCGCTCGAAGGCGGCGAGGGCGTCGGCCAGCGAGCGGTGCAGCACGGCGACGATGCGCGTGCGCTCGGATCGGTCGAGCGGGATCACCAGCGCCTGGTGATCGATGCCGCCGATGTCCAGCACGCGGCGCGACACCACCGTGGATTTCTGCGGGATGGCGGCGAGCAGCGACTGCTGTTCGGGCGCGGCCAGCGTCGAGGCGAAGACCTGCCAGTTTCCCGCGTTCTCCAGCGCGAACGACACCTCGAGCTCGGTGAGCTGGCGCAGATCGCGCGCCAGCGAGTCATCGACGGCGAAACCCATGACCACCCAGCCGATGGGCACGGGCGCCAGCACGGGCACGGCCACGAGCTGGAAGGCGCGATCGTCGAGCACTTCCATGGCGGCATTGGCGCCGCTGCTGCCCGGGCGGACCAGCGCGGGGAATTCGAAGGCATGTGCCTGCGCCTGGGGCCGCAGCGTGTCGGCCACCACGTTGCCGTCGAGGTCGACGAACACCATGGCATCGGCGCCGATGCGCGCGCCGTGGTTGGCGAGCACGGAGGAGATGGTGCGGTTGTCATGGGTGGCGATGGCTTCGCGGAAGGCGAAGTCGGCCGCCAGCACACGTGCGGAGAGTTTCAGCTTGTCGGCGTTCTGCTCCAGCAGGCGCGCGAACACGCGCTGGCCGACGTTGAGCTCTTCCTCGACCTTGGCGCGCGCATTGCCGGAATTGGCCGCGTTGACGAACCAGAAGGCCGCGACCTGCACCAGCGCCAGCAGCGCCACGAAGAAGACGATGATTCGGGTCTGGAGGCGCTGGATGCGCATCACGACACCCGGTCAGTGCATCTCAGCGACTGGCCACGTCGCGGCGCACCGGGGCGAGGGCTTCGAGCAATTCATTGCGGGCTGCCAGCGGTACGTCCTGGGCGCGCATGGCGACGCGCAGCGCTTCTACCAGTTCCACCTGCGAGGCCAGGTCCACGCGCCGGGCGCCGGGATTGCGGCAGCCGCCACCGGCCAGCGAACAGATGCGCGCGGCGAGGTCGTTCTTGATGTCCTGCACGTCGCGGGATTCGAAGCCGGGTACCGCGCGGGATTTTGCCGCGAGCTCTTCCACGGTGGCGTCGACAATGGCGGACACGCCGCTCGTGCCGCCCAACCGCGCGTACAGTGACTCTGCCGCGCCGGTATGCGCGGGTTCCGCAGCCGAGGCCAATCCAGCCAGGCCGGCCAGAAGGGCAAGAAAGACGGGAGTGCGTCGGTTCATGAATATGTCGCCGAAAGG
Organism: Steroidobacteraceae bacterium; assembly: GCA_036274075.1. Classification (GTDB taxonomy): domain Bacteria; phylum Pseudomonadota; class Gammaproteobacteria; order Steroidobacterales; family Steroidobacteraceae; genus CADEED01. Next base: position 11,384 of record DASUGK010000033.1, read on the forward strand.
AGTCCCCAATGGCCTGAAATTATCCGCCCGGGGCCTCGCCTGACCCGTTGAAGCGACTCACAACTTCGTGCAAATCCCTGCCTGCGCGGCGCCGGTGGGGCCGGTGTGCATTGCGGGCTTTCCGGGGCGGAACCATCGTTGTGACGACGCTCTCATTTCACACGGCGCGACCAATCCGTGTCGCGCGCCCGGCGAAGCGCAATAAGCCACGCATTCGTTGATAAACTCGCGCGCCATGTCGAGTGCCGCGCAGCCCGCCTTCGTTCACCTCCGCCTGCATACCGAGTTTTCGCTCCAGGACAGCGTGGTGCGGATCCCGGAGCTGGTGGAGCGCGCTGCCAGACTGGGCATGCCCGCGGTCGCGGTCACCGACCAGCACAACCTGTTCGCGATGGTGAAGTTCTATCGCGAGGCGCTGAAGAACGGCATCAAGCCCGTGATCGGCGTCGACGTGCTGCTGCGCGGCCGCGGTGAACGCGCGGCGCCGTCGCGGCTCACGCTGCTCTGCAAGGATCCGGGCGGCTACCAGAACGTCGCCAACCTCGTCACGCGCGCCTGGCTCGAGGGCCAGGACCGCGGCGTGCCCCTCATCGACCGCGGCTGGCTGGACACCTCCACGACGTCGGGCCTGATCGCACTCTCCGGCGCCGCCGAGGGCGACGTCGGCCGCGCGCTCATGGCAGGGCGCGAATCCGAGGCCCGCACTCTGGCGCGCGAATGGCAGGCATTGTTCGGCGATCGCTACTACCTCGAACTGCAACGCCTGGGCCGCGCCGACGACGAGACCCATGTCGCGCGCTGTGTGGCGCTCAGCCAGGAGACCGGCATCCCCGTGGTGGCCACCAACGACGTGCGCTTCCTCACCGCCGCGGATTTCGAATCCCACGAGGCGCGCGTGTGCATCGCCGAGGGCGCGCAACTCGCCGACCCGGCGCGCCCGCGCCGCTACACCGAGGCGCAGTACCTGCGCTCGCCGGCGGAGATGGCCAGCCTGTTCGCCGATATTCCCGAGGCGCTGCGCAACACGGTGGAAATCGCGCGGCGCTGTTCGCTGCCGCTGAAGCTCGGCGAGTCGCGGCTGCCGGTGTATCCGCTGCCCGATGGCGTGTCGGTCGAGGCGCATATCCGCGAGGAGGCCCTGCGCGGATTCGCCGCGCGCGAAGCGGCGTTCGACGAGTCGCAGCGCGCGCGCCTCGAGGAATACCGCCAGCGCCTCGACACCGAGCTCGCGGTCATCAGCAAGATGGGCTTCGCGGGTTACTTCCTCATCGTCGCGGATTTCATCCGCTGGGCGCGCGCCAACGACGTGCCCGTCGGTCCCGGCCGCGGCTCCGGCGCCGGTTCGCTGGTGGCGTACTCGCTGGGCATCACCGACATCGACCCGCTCAAGTACGACCTGCTGTTCGAGAGGTTCCTCAACCCGGAACGCGTGTCGATGCCCGACTTCGACATCGACTTCTGCATGGACGGGCGCGACCGCGTCATCGAGTACGTGGCGCAGAAGTACGGCCGCGAGCGGGTTTCGCAGATCATCACCTACGGCACCATGGCGGCGAAGGCCGTGGTGCGCGACGTGGGCCGTGTGCTCGGCATGGGATACGGCTACGTCGACAAGATCGCCAAGCTCATTCCCTTCGAGCTCGGCATCACGCTGGACGACGCGCTCGAGAAGGAGCCGGAGCTCAAGCGCCTCTACAAGGAAGACGAGGAGATCAAGAACCTCATCGACCTGGCGAAGTCGCTGGAAGGCCTCACGCGCAATGCCGGCATGCACGCCGGTGGCGTGGTCATCGCGCCCTCGAAGCTGACCGAATTCGCGCCACTCTACGCCGACGACAAGGGCGGCAGCGTGGTCACGCAGTTCGACAAGGACGACGTCGAGGCCGCCGGCCTCGTGAAGTTCGACTTCCTCGGGCTGCGCACGCTCACGGTCATCGACCGCGCGGTGAAGCTGATCAATGCGCGGCGCGCGCAGCAGGGCGAACCGCCGTTCGACGTCAACGCGCTGCCCATGGACGACGCGGCGACTTACAAGCTCATGCAGGAGGCGCGCACCACCGCGGTGTTCCAGCTGGAATCGCGCGGCATGAAGGACCTGATCCGCCGCCTGAAGCCGGACACCTTCGAGGACATCATCGCGCTGGTAGCTCTCTTCCGCCCGGGTCCGCTCGAGTCGGGCATGGTGGGCGACTTCATCGAGCGCAAGCACGGCCGCGGCGATCCCCATGCGCCGCCCATCGACTACCTGCATCCGTCGCTGCAGCCGGTGCTGGCGCCGACCTACGGCGTCATCCTGTACCAGGAGCAGGTGATGCAGATCGCGCAGGTGCTGGCCGGCTACACGCTGGGCGGCGCCGACATGCTCCGCCGCGCCATGGGCAAGAAGAAGCCCGAGGAGATGGCCAAGCAGCGCAGCATCTTCCTGGCCGGCGCCGTGAAGAACAACGTGCCCGAGTCACAGGCCGCGTACATCTTCGACCTCATGGAGAAGTTCGCGGGTTACGGCTTCAACAAGTCGCACTCCGCCGCCTACGCGCTGCTGTCGTACCAGACCGCGTGGCTCAAGGCGCACGAGCCGGCGTCGTTCATGGCCGCGGTGCTGTCGGCCGACATGGATCACACCGACAAGGTGGTGAGCCTGCTGTACGACTGCCGCAAGGAAGTCGGGCTGACGATCCTGCCGCCGCACGTGAACCTGTCGTCCTACGAGTTCACCGTGGTCGACGACCGGACGCTGCGTTATGGCCTCGGCGCCATCAAGGGCGTGGGCGAGGGCGCGGTGCAGGCCATCGTCAACGAGCGGCGCACCAACGGCGACTACACCAGCCTGGAAGATCTCTGCCGGCGCCTGGACCTGTCGAAAGTGAATCGCCGCGTGCTGGAAGCGCTGATCAAGTCCGGCGCGCTCGACGGGCTGGCCGCGAACCGCGCCACGCTGATGCATCGGCTCGATGCGGCGCTGGCGCTGGGCGAACAGAACAGCAAGGCGAACGAAACCGGCCAGCACGATATCTTCGGGCTCGCGATCGCCCAGGCGCCCGAGGCCGTGCGGGCCAAGACACCCGACCAGCCCGAATGGACCGACAGCGTGCGGCTGCGCGCCGAGCGCGAGACCCTGGGCCGCGCGATTTCCGGTCATCCCATCGACCGCTTCGTGAACGATTTGCCCCGCTTCATCACCGGGCGTATTGCCGACTATCTCGAGGCCGAGAAACCCACGGCGAGTGCCGAAGGGGGGCGCGCCTTCTTCGGCGGCAAGCCGGTGGCCATCGCCGGCGTGGTCGAGGAGTTGCGCAAGCGCGGGCCGCGCACCGAGATCCTGCTCGACGACGACTCGGGCCGCATCGCGGTGAGCTTCTTCGACGAGCAATACCAGCAGTTCCGCGAACTGCTGGTGAAGGACGCGCTGTTGCTGGTCGAGGGCAAGGTGCGCTTCGACGAGTTCGCCAACACCTGGGTGCTGCGCGCCAGCAAGGTCAGCGAGCTCGAGCGCCTGCGTGAAAAGGAAGCGCGCCGCATCGTGCTCAAGCTCAAGGCCAGCGACAAGTTGCCCCTGGACAAACTGGAGGCAGTGCTCGCGCAGTACCGCGGCGGCAACTGCCATCTCGCCGTGCAGTTCCACGGCGACCAGGCCCGTGGCACGTATTCCTTCGGCGCCGATTGGAACGTGAAACCCGCCCCGGCGCTGATCGAGGAACTGGAAGGCCTGCTGGGCCGCGGCCGCATCGCCGTGCTCTACAGCCCGCCACCGCAGAGCGCAGCGGAAAAAGGGGACAGATCTATTATTCACGCACCGCCGAACTAAGTGCCGGCGGAAAAATAGATCTGTCTCCTTTTTCCCCTGCTATCCTCGCGCCCCTATGGCAGTGAATTTCCTCGATTTCGAGCAGCCGATCGCCGAACTGGAAGCGAAGATCGAAGAACTGAAACACGTTCCTTCGGGTTCCGCCGTCAACATCCAGGAGGAGATCGACCGGCTGCAGGCCAAGAGCGCGCAGCTCACGCAGAGTATTTTCGCCAACCTGACGCCCTGGCAGATGACGCAGCTGGCCCGCCACCCGCAGCGTCCTTACACGCTCGATTACGCGAGCCTCGTGTTCACCGACTTCCACGAGCTGCACGGCGACCGCATGTACGGCGACGACCTCGCCATCGTCGGCGGCATGGCGCGGCTCGACGGCCGCGCGGTGATGGTGATCGGGCACCAGAAGGGGCGCGACACCAAGGAACGCGTGCGCCGCAACTACGGCATGCCCAAGCCGGAGGGATACCGCAAGGCGCTGCGGCTCATGCGCCTGGCGGAGCGGTTCCGCATGCCCATCATCACGCTCATAGATACGGCGGGCGCCTACCCGGGCGTCGGTTCCGAGGAGCGCAACCAGAGCGAGGCCATCGCGCGCAACCTGTTCGAGATGGCCTGCCTGAGCGTGCCCATCATCGCCTGCGTGATCGGCGAGGGCGGCTCGGGTGGCGCACTCGCGATCGGCGTCTGTGACCGGCTGCTGATGCTCCAATTCGCGACCTACTCGGTGATCACGCCCGAGGGCTGCGCTTCGATCCTGTGGAAGAGCCAGGACAAGAAGGAAGTCGCCGCCGAGGCCATGGGCATGACGGCCGACAGGCTGAAAAAACTCAACCTCATCGACGAGATCGTGCCCGAGCCCGTGGGCGGCGCGCATCGCAACCCCGAGTCCGCCGCCGAATCCATCAAGGCCGCGCTGATCCGCTATCTCGACGAACTCGAGAAGCTGCCCACCGACAAACTGCGCGCCGAGCGCAACAAGCGCATCAACGGCTTCGGCGTCTACAGCGAAACCGCAAACTGAAATGGGGACATTCCTCGTTTCCTAGCAAACGGGGACGGGCCTCGATGTTCGATCCCGCTGCCAGCCTTCTCGAACTCACCGGGCCAATGCCGCGCGTAGCCGTCGCCTTCAGCGGCGGCGTCGATTCCACCGTGCTCGCGTATGCGCTGGTGAAGCAGCGTCGCCGGTTGGGTGGCCTGCGCCTGATCCACGTCGACCACGGCCTGCAGGCCGCGAGTGGCGCCTGGAGCAAACACTGCGCGAAACAGGCGCGCGCCTGGCGCGTGCCGTTCGTCTCTCTGCGTGTGAACGTGCCGCACAGGCGCGGTGAATCGCCAGAAGCAGCGGCGCGTACGGCCCGCTACGCAGCGCTGGCGGATGCCATGAAGCCTGGCGAAGTCCTGGTCACGGCCCAGCACCTCAATGACCAGGCCGAGACGCTGCTGCTGCAACTGTTTCGCGGCGCGGGTGTCGCCGGCCTCGCTGCGATGCCCGCCCGGGCGCGTTTCGGTCCCGGCCACATCGTGCGGCCGCTGCTCGGCGTCAGCCGCGACGAAATCGCGCGCTACGCGGAAGTACATCGGTTGCGCTGGGTCGAAGACCCCACCAACGTGGAGACTCACTTCGCGCGCAATTTCCTGCGCGTGAAAGTCATGCCGCTCATTCGCCAGCAGTGGTCCGGCGCCGAGGAAGCCATCGCGCGCAGCGCGCGGCACATGGCAGAGGCCGGCCGGCTGCTCGACGGTCTCGGCCGTCGCGATCTGGCCAGGGTGGCGGATGGCGAGGGCCTCAATGTCACCGCACTGCGTGCGTTGCCAGCAGCGCGCCGGCGCAATGCGCTGCGGACCTTCATCGCGGGATTCGACATCGAATCGCCGTCGACGGCCCAGATGATGGAGATCGCCGGCAGCCTGCTGGTCGCACGCCCCGATGCGCAACCGGAAGTCACATGGCACGGGGCAGTCATGCGCCGTCGCGGCGGCCGGCTGATTCTTGAAGTGAAGTCTCAAGATGCCATCGCAGCGGGCGTCAATTTGATTTCCAAATCATGGCTCTGGAACAACCAGCGAGAGTGTGTTCTCAACCGGGCCGGCGGCACGCTCCGCCTGGTCGACGATCCTGCCGGGCCCATCGATCTCGATCTTCTGCCCGAAACGCTGCAGATCCGGGCACGCGCTGGCGGCGAAAGAATCCGTCCTGGTGCGGGCGCGCGCACACAGGCTCTGAAGAAGCTCATCCAGGCGGCGCGCCTCACGGTCGAGGAGCGCGCGCGCCTGCCGCTGGTGTTCTCGGGGGATGGACTAATCGCCGCGGGCGACCGCTGGATCGACGCCTCGGTTGCCGCGAATGTCAAATCCCGGCGCCGCGCGCGCCTCGTCTGGACGCGCAAATAGATCGGTTCTCTTTTTCCGTCGCGCAGTCGATGCGGTTTTGTTAACCTGCCGGCCCGTCGTACTCAAATCTCTCGCGACGGGCTCCCTCATGACCAAGTTTGTTTTCGTCACCGGTGGCGTGGTTTCCTCTTTGGGGAAAGGCATCGCCGCCGCCTCGCTGGGCGCCATCCTGGAAGCCCGCGGTCTCAAGATCGCGATGGTGAAGCTCGATCCGTACATCAACGTGGATCCGGGCACCATGAGCCCGTTCCAGCACGGCGAGGTGTTCGTCACCAACGACGGCACCGAGAGCGACCTCGACCTCGGCCACTACGAGCGCTTCGTGCGCACCACCACCGGCCGGCACAGCAATTTCACCACCGGCCGCATCTACGAGCGCGTGATCGCCAAGGAGCGCCGCGGTGATTACCTGGGCGCGACGGTGCAGGTAATTCCGCACATCACCGACGAGATCAAGCGCTCCATCCAGCTCGGCGCCGGCAGTGCCGACGTGTGCATGGTGGAGATCGGCGGCACGGTGGGTGACATCGAATCGTTGCCCTTCCTCGAGGCCATCCGCCAGCTCGGCGTGGAGCTGGGCCGCAACAACTGCGTGTTCCTGCATCTCACGCTCATCCCCATCGTGGGTGGTTCGGGCGAGATCAAGACCAAGCCCACGCAGCACAGCGTCAAGGAGCTGCGCGGCATCGGTATCCAGCCGGACGTGCTGCTGTGCCGCTGCAAGAACCCGCTGCCCGACGAGCAGCGCCGCAAGATCGCGTTGTTCACCAACGTCGAGGAGCGCGCCGTCATCTCCGGCGTGGACGCCGACGACATCTACAAGATCCCGATGCTGCTGCACGAGCAGGGGCTCGACGAGATCGTGGTCGACAAGCTGCGCCTCAACGTGCCGCCGGCCGACCTCACCGAGTGGAAGCAGGTGGTCGCCGCCAAGATGAACCCCGACGGCCAGGTCGACATCGCCATGGTCGGCAAGTACGTGCAGGTGAAGGACAGCTACATCTCGTTGAACGAAGCCTTGACCCATGCCGGCGTGAAGACGCGCACGCGCGTCAACGTGCACTACATCGAATCCACCGACATCGAGAAACACGGCACGCATGCGCTCTCGGGCATGGACGCCATCCTGGTGCCCGGCGGCTTCGGCGAGCGCGGCATCGAGGGCAAGATCGCCGCGGTGCGTTACGCGCGCGAGAACAAGATCCCGTACCTCGGCATCTGCCTCGGCATGCAGCTCGCGAGCATCGAGTTCGGCAGACACGTGCTCGGGCTCGAGGGCGCCAATTCCACCGAGTTCAACCGTGCGACGCCCCATCCGGTCATCGCGTTGATCACGGAATGGCAGGACGCCGCGAAAGGTGAGCAGAAGCGCGACGACGGCACGGGCAAGGGCGGCACCATGCGCCTCGGCGCGCAGGAAGTGCGCATCGCGCCGAATACCCTGGCGCGCTCCATCTACGGCAGCGAGACCGTGTTCGAACGCCACCGGCATCGCTACGAATTCAACAACGGCTACCGCGATCGTTACACGAGCGCCGGCTTCCGCTTCTCGGGCCTGTCGAAGGACGACCTGGTGGAGATCGTCGAGCTGCCGGGCCATCCGTGGTTCGTGGCCACGCAGTTCCACCCGGAGTTCACCTCGACGCCGCGCGACGGCCATCCGCTGTTCACCGGTTTCGTGCGCGCCGCGCGCCAGCATCGCAACGCGCAGCTGCCCGAAGCGGCGAGCGCGTAGCCCTTGCGTACTCCGCGTCGCTTGGCGGTGGTCACGCTGTTGGCCGCGTGCGCCGGCTGGCCCGCGTGGTCTGCCGATCCGACCACTCCCGAAGTGAAGGCGGAGATCATCCGCCTCGTCGACACGCTCGAAAAACAACCCGGCCATCCAGATGCGCGCGCAATGCGCGCCAGCGTGCTCAAGTGGCTGACGGACGCACCGGATGTGAGTGTGAAAGTGTGCTTCGATTTCCTCGGCATGGAGGATTTCGCGCCGGATGGACGGGAAGCCGAGCTGTTCTTCCAGCAGCCGTTCGCTGAAGCGAGGTACGTCCTGGAAAATCCCGACAAGGCAAAGGATGAAATCGCCGTGCACCTGGCGGGCGTCGAGAGTGCGCTGCGCACTTACGCGGTGATGAAAGCCGAGGACGCCAAGCTGGAGATACCAGCCATGGAAAAGCTGGTGAAACTCCAGGCCGAGCAGAAATTGCCGGAGCACGTCTCCAAGGCTACCAAGAAGTGCCACTGAGCGCCTTTGGCGGCGCGACCTTGCGGACATCTTTCGTCCTTGCGCTCGGGGCATCCGTCACCGCGGCCGCTGCGGACGACGGCACCGTCATTCCCCTGCGCATCCGCGAGAATTTTCCGCTGGTCGAGGTCCGCGTCGGCGGCCAGAAAGTGACGCTGCTGTTCGATACCGGCGATTCGCGCGGGATCCTGCTCGATCAATCCATCATCGATCGCATCAGGGCGAAGCCCACCGGCACGTCGTCCAAGGTCGTTGACGTGAAGGGAAACGTCGTCGAGGCGCCGCGGTACGAGATCCCGAGATTGCAGATCGGCTCGATCGTGCTCGAGAATGTCGTCGCCGAACTCGAGGTGCATGATCCTTCGTACACGCCCGACCAATACGGGCAGCAGGGTTTTCTCGGCACCGGGTTCCTCAAGCCTTACCAGGTGGTGATCGACTACCCGCGCAGCCGGTTGTCCCTGTTCAGGCCCGGCAGCTCCGGCGCGCGCGCGGAGTGCCGCGGAACGGCCGTGCCATTCGCGGAGCCTTGGAATGGCGAGCCGGTCACGGAAGTGGACACCGACCTGGGCCGAATCCAGTTGTGGTGGGATACCGGAACGCCGCTGTCCATCCTGGCCACCCGCATCGCGCGCTCCACCAAGCCTGAAGTGAAGGAGGGGCCGATGACTTCCCGGCGATTGTCAGTCGGCGGAAAGGATTTCGGTCCGTGGACTTTCGAGATCGTGGACTTGACGCTGCCGCCCGGGTTCGATGGATTCTTCGGCTACGATTTCTACGCCAGACACGTGGTATGCATGGATTTTCCGGGCAAGGAGCTGCTGGTCCGCAAGCCCTGATCGGTGCATGCTTCGCGCAGGGAGATCAAGTCATGAAACACACATTGTTAGTCGCATTGTCCGGCTGCGTGATTGCGTGCGCGGCGCAGGCCGCTGGGAGCGCGAAGCCTCAATTCCTCGATTCCGGCAAGGTCTATCCCGCCGGCGTGCCGCTGTCGGAGGCCGTGCGCGTCGGCGGCGCCTTGTACCTGTCGGGCCAGATCGGCATCGAGCCGGGCACGCTCAAGCTGGTCCCGGGAGGCATCAAGGAAGAATCCCGCCAGGCCATGGCCAACATCCGCACGTCGCTCGAGGCGCATGGTTACTCGATGAGCGACGTCGTGAAGTGCACGGTGATGCTCGCCGACATCTCCAAGTGGGGCGACTTCAACGAGGTGTACAAGACATTCTTCACCGGACACTTCCCGGCGCGCTCGGCACTGGGCACCACCGGCCTCGCGCTCGGCGCGCAGGTCGAAGTCGAGTGCATGGCGTACAAGGCGCCGTGAATACTCGCCGGGCCACCGGCCTGTCGTTGCTGCCCACGGCAATCCTGTTCGGCATGGGCGTGGGCAACTTGTGGGGCGTTGCCGGCTTGTTCACGCGCCTCAGTCGCCCGGAGTGGGCATTGCTGATTCCCGCCGTCTTGCTCGCCGTGCTCGTGGCGTTTCTCACGGGCGTCGCGCGCGCCTGGTGGCCGCGCGGCGCGGCGATTCCGCTGTTCCTGTGCATCGTCGCCGCGTGGGTGGTCTCCGCGCCGTGGGCCGCCGTCCATCGGAAGTTCAGCCTCTGGGGCTGGTCGCTGTGGTTGATCGTCCTTTTCGGCTGCGCCGCGCTGGCGCTGTTCCTGGCCTGGCTGCTGGAAAGGCGCAAGCCCACGCCGGCCGACCCTTCGGAGTCCACCCTTGCGGGCTAAGTCATTGCTCATCGCTGCGGCATTGGTACTGGCCGCAGTTTCGCCGGTGCGCGCGACGGAACCGGTGGTGGAATTCGACGCCTGGCAGGCGGCGAAGCTCATGGGCATCGGCGTCAACATCGGCAACACGCTCGACAACACCACGCAGTGGGAAACCGGCTGGGGCAATCCGCGCATCACGCGCGAATACGTGCAGGGCCTCGCGGCGCTGGGATTCAAGACGGTACGACTGCCGGTGGCCTGGGACACCTACGCACGCGATGGCCGCATCCAGGCCGACAAGATGGCGCGTGTCGCCGAGGTGGTCGACTGGATCCTCGACGCCGGCATGTTCTGCGTGGTGAACATCCATTGGGATGGCGGGTGGATCGACTCGGGCGAAAGGAAGAAGTATCCGAAGACCTTCGCGACGTTCAGCGCCGAGGCCGAACGCAAGTTCCCGGCTTACTGGAGCCAGATCGCCGGCCATTTCGCCGATCGGAACGCGCGCCTGGTCTTCGAGGCTCTCAACGAGGAAACGAATTTCGAAGGCGCGGGTTCGACGCGCAAGGCCTACGAGACGCTGACGCGCGTCAACCAGCTGTTCGTCGACACGGTGCGCAGCAGCGGCGGCAACAATGCGACACGCCTGCTCATCGTCACCGGCTACGCCACCGATTTCACCAAGACCAGCAGCAAGGACTACGTGCTGCCCACCGACAGCCTGCCGCACAAGCTGCTGCTCTCGGTGCACTACTACACGCCGTGGCAATTCGCCGGCATGACCGAGGATGCCAGCTGGGGGAAGATGCAGCCCACCTGGGGTAGTGCGGCTGATGTCGCCGAGCTGAACCGGCTGTTCGACCTCATGCAGGAGTCCAGCAGGCGCCACGACATCCCGGTGTTCGTGGGAGAGTTTGGCGTCACCGACAAGAAAGAGAAGGCATCGCGCGTGCGCTGGATGAGCGCCGTGGCCGATGCGGCGCTGGGTCGCGGAATGGTGCCGGTGCTCTGGGACACGGGCGGTGACATCTCGCGCAAGCCGCCTTACCAGGCCAGCCCGGCATTGCAGGAGGTTCTGGGTCGTTGAGTTGAGACGATGACGGCCGGTCCTTGCATCCGGGCCGGCCCTCGGCTAGTAGTTGGTCCCACTTTCGGTCCGTGGAGGCGCCACTTGCAGTCACTCCTGGCGATGGTCGCGGGGTTCGGCCTGCTGGTCACGTTCATCGGGCATGTCGCGCTGGTCTGCGGGTACGATTTGTACGGCAAAGGCTGGAACGTGCTGTTCGTCGGCATCTTCGTGGTGTGGTTTCCCACGGTCTGGTCGATGAGGAAATTCGGGCACGCCTTCCGCGCAGACGGTGGCTGGAAGATCGCGCTCACCGGGACATCAACCTGGGTGCGCAGCGTGGTCTACGGCGCTTTCACGTATGCCATCGTCAACTTCGGCCTGGGCATGCTGGGCCTGTTCGAACTGAAAGGCGGTGGCTTCTGGCGAGTGGGATCGAGCCATGCCATGGCCTTCTATGCCGCCGCCTGGGGACTGGCGTTGGCGGCCGAGGGCCGCGCGAGCCAGGGCATCGAATGGAAATGCCAACGCGGCCATGACATCAATCCCGGCGCGAAATTCTGCGAAGCGTGCGGCGCGCCGGCAATTCACAGGGAGACGGCATGAGCACGAGAAAGGCGCGCCTGTTCCGCTTCGTGTGGCGCGCGAATGCACTGTTCATTTTCGCCGCGGGTGTGTGCGCACTGGTGTTCGCGGGAATCCTGGCCGCCATGCAGATCCGGTGGATGTCTCGTGTGCGGCACGTGGACGCGGTTGTGAATACCGACTCCACCCGGCACGTCGAAGAGACCCTGAGCCTGGGGAGTGGGACGAGGATCAACGGACAGCCGTGGATGCTGGTGGGGCTCAGTTCCGAACAAGATTACGAACACGGCTCGTTTTCCAAGTCCGCCGAGGCTGTGCGCAACTACGCCTTCGTGTCGACCGGTGAGCCGGCACGCTGGTTGTTCGATCACAATCGATTCCTGATCCTCGATGCCACCCAGTTGCCGGAATCGAACTACCGGGAGGTTGTCGAACCGACGGTATTGATCTCGTTCCGCGTCGTGGAAAAGGATACCGACAACGATGGACGCCTGACTGCCTGGGACGATGCGGTGCTGGTATTCACGCGGCCTGATGGCGGTGGCCGAACCACGGTGCTCCAGGGCATCAAGGGCCATGTCTCGCCCGAACTGATCGGCGAGCAGGTATTGACCGTCTACAAGGGCGCGGAGGGTTATGCCAGCGCCACCTTCTCGGTGCAGGATTTCTCGAAATTGCGCGAGGACAAGATTGTCGTGCCCGGCGGTGCACCGCCGAAGCAGACAGGAGAAGAATGATGGTCAAACGGATCCCGGCCTTCGGCCTGCTCCTCCTGGCCGCCGCCGTATTGTCCAGTTGTACGGAGGCGAATCCGACCGGCACCGTGGCGCGGGTCGAAGCGGCACCGCAGCCGTCGCATCCGGAGCTGGAATTCTTCAACCGCCTTTCGGCAACGCTCGAAATCGAGCTGTCGTCGCCGCCGGAGAACATCGGCGAGACGGCGAACCAACGCGCACTGCCTACCGCCACCATCACATCGCTGAAGCTGAAGCCCGAAGTACTCGAGGGCGATCCGCCCAAGGGGCGCGACCTGACCGAGCAAGAGTTGCAGCGCGTGGCATTCAATGGCGCCACCATTCGGCTTCGCGGTGAAGGCGACGTCACGGTGACCCACCAGGCGGCCGATGGAAAGGCATTCACGGTCCAGGAGCTGCTCAAGGCGGTGGAAGACACGGAACGCCAGTCGCGGCCCAACTCCGAGTGGTTTGGGGGCGTCGACATGCACCACGTGTACTTCGAGGGAATCGCCGAAGGAGATGACGGCGTCTGGGACATCCAGTGGGGATCTTAGGGCGCTCGCAACGATGGATGGCCTGCTGCGACAGGCGGTAGCGGGAGATGTGGCCGGCATGCAGCGCGTACGCCGCGCGGTGCGCGAGAACCGGCTCGTCTCCACCGTGATCCGCGACGAAGACGTGCTCGACGCCATCGAGCGCACCGGGCGCGGGTGGGTGGTGGAGGAGGGCGGCGAAGTCGTCGGTTTCGCGATCGGCAACGCAAATGGCAACATCTGGGCACTGTTCGTGGATCCGGATCACGAGGGCCGAGGCCACGGCCGGCGGCTGCACGACACCATGACGGATTGGCTGAGATCTCAAGGCGTGCAGCGGCTATGGCTGACCACCGAGCCCGGAACCCGCGCGCAGAAGTTCTACGAAACCGCCGGCTGGCGATTCGCCGGCATGACGCCGCACGGGGAGGCCCGTTATGAGCTCGGCGAGGAAGTCTAGCTACCGCGGGCGCGGCAAGCGCGCGGCGAACATCGACGAGTACATTGCATCGGCGCCGCCGGAGGCGCGCAAGCACCTGCGCGAGCTGCGGACCCTGCTGCGCAAGGCGGCGCCGCGCGCCACCGAGGCGATCAAGTGGGGTTATCCCGTCTTCGAGGAACACCGCATCCTGTTCGCCTTCGGCGCATTCAAGACGCATCTCAATCTCATGCCCACGCCGTCCGCCATGAAACCCTTCGCGAAGGAACTGGCGAAGTTCAAGACCGGCAAGGGCTCGATACAGCTGCCCTACGACCAGCCGCTGCCCAGAGGATTGCTGCGCAAGATCGCCGCGTTCCGGGTGCGCGAGCTGCGCGAGAAGGACGTCAAATGGATGTAGCAATCAGATTGCCCGTCGCGCTGGTGGGCGCCGTCCTGTGCTGCGGCGATGCCTCGTGGGCCGAGGAGCAAGCCGCCTGCAAGGACTGCTGGGACGGACCCGAGATGTTCGAGCATCGGAGCCCGTTCAATCCGGGCGCGCTAGCCATCGCGGCGACCGAGATTGGCGCGTTGCCGGGCAGGCCGCTCGCGTTCTGGATGACGCCGGTTGTCGGGCTGCCCTGCGAAGGATGCGAGGCAGTATTCGTCGGTATGCCGAAGAAGCTCGAGTCCGCGGCCCGTATCGCCCCGCCGGGCGAGGCCGGTGAAGCGATGCTCATCACCGGACGCGTGCTGGATGCCGCGGGCAAGCCGCGCGCGAATGTCATCGTGTATGCCTATCACACCGATGCGAGCGGCATCTATCCGCCGCCCGCGCAGTCCCTGGGCGCCGCTGCCGACCGTCACGGGCGCCTGCGTGGCTGGGCGGTCACGGATCGCGGCGGCCGGTATTCGTTCACGACCATCCGGCCAGCCAGTTATCCAGGCCGGCGCATTCCCGCGCATGTCCACATGCACGTCATCGAGCCCGGCTGCGCGACTTACTACATCGACGAGATCGTCTTCACCGACGATCCGTTGCTGACGCCCGCCGAGCGCGGCCAGCACCAGGCGCATCGCGCCGGGAGCGGCATCACCACGCCGCGCCGGGATGGCGCCGGCAAGCCGTGGCGCGTGGAGCGGGATATCCGCCTCGGGCTGAACATCCCCGGTCATCCGGGATGCCCGCCGGCTAACTAACGTGATGCGCGTCGGAAATCGGCGTTGCCACCGCGCGCCGCGGACCGCGCGGCGATATCGTCCCCGTGTTCCACAGGAGCCCAAAGCATGAAGTCTCTCGTTGCAGCCCTGCTGATATCGCTACCGGCCATCACCTTCGCGGGTGAGCCGGTGCAGAACATCGACGGGCTGATCAAGGAAATCGAATCCTGCCTGCTCAAGGACGCCAAGACCGGGTCCTGCATGGAGAAGTCGCTGGGCGGCCGGCTCCTGCCTGGCAACGATGAACTGGCGAAGGTCGCCCAGCAGATGGACGAACTGCTGGTGACGTGGCTGCAGGCGGACAAGGTCTATGCCGTGCACCCGATCAACCGCAAGCCGGTGGGAGAGATCTACGAAAGGCGCATGTACGTGATCGAGGACACCTCCGGGGCCTTCATGCTGTTCGAGGTGGCCTTCCTCAAGCGCCTCGGCAAGTGGTACGTGCTCAAGTTCAATGTCAACTCGAAGACGGATGATCTGAAGAAGGTCCTGTACGAGGGCGAGGACTGAACCACCTGCGAGGGGTTGGCTTCTGACCGGTCATTTTTGACCCGCGGGACAGGGCCGCGGGGCTGCGTCCCTCTGCCGTGCCGTGTATCCTTCGGCACTCTTTTCGAGGCTCCCAACCCCGTGAAACTCGCCCATTTCCAGGTCGGTATCGACCGGCCCCTGTTCCTCATCGCAGGTCCCTGCGTGATCGAGGGCGAGACCCTGACGCAGGAGATCGCGGGCCGTCTCAAGGAAATCACCTCGCGCCTCGGCGTGAACTTCGTCTTCAAGGCGTCCTACGACAAGGCCAACCGGTCGT
This sequence comes from Steroidobacteraceae bacterium, assembly GCA_036274075.1. GTDB lineage: Bacteria > Pseudomonadota > Gammaproteobacteria > Steroidobacterales > Steroidobacteraceae > CADEED01. The sequence goes on from DASUGK010000033.1 coordinate 26,909, forward strand.
CAAAGGACAGCTTCCGCGGCCCGGGCATCGATGCCGGCCTCAAAGTGCTGCAGGGCGTGAAAGAGAAGATCGGCGTCCCGGTGCTCACCGACGTGCACGAGGACACGCCGTTCGCCGAAGTCGCGAGCGTGGTCGACGTCATGCAGACGCCGGCCTTCCTGGTGCGGCAGACCAATTTCATCATCAACGTCTGCTCGCAGGGCAAGCCGGTCAACATCAAGAAAGGCCAGTTCCTGTCGCCATGGGAAATGAAGAACGTGGTCGACAAGGCACGTTCCACCGGCAACGAGCAGATCATGGTCTGCGAGCGCGGCTTCTCTTTCGGCTACAACAATCTCGTGTCCGACATGCGCTCGCTGTCCATCATGCGCAACACCGGCGCGCCGGTGGTGTTCGACGCGACGCATTCGGTCCAACTACCCGGCGGCCTGGGCGGAAGCTCGGGTGGGCAGCGCGAACACATCCCGGTGCTGGCGCGTGCCGCTGTTGCCGCGGGAGTGGCAGGCCTGTTCATGGAAACCCACCCGGACCCGGCCAGGGCGCTGAGCGACGGCCCCAATGCCTGGCCGCTGGGCCGCATGGAAAATCTTTTGTCGACGCTGAAAGCGATCGACGACAACGTCAAGCAACAACCCTTCGAGGAAAGTCTTTTATGAGTCGGATTGTCGAGATCGTCGGGCGCGAAATCATCGATTCGCGCGGTAACCCTACCGTCGAGGCGGATGTCATCCTCGATTCCGGCGTCATGGGCCGCGCGGCGGTGCCTTCGGGCGCTTCCACCGGCACGCGCGAAGCCGTCGAGCTGCGCGACGGTGACAAGAAGCGTTATCTCGGCAAGGGCGTGAAGAAGGCGGTGGCAAACGTCAACACCGTGCTCAAGGCCGCCTTGCTTGGCAAGGACGCCAACGACCAGGAGACGCTGGACAACACCATGATCCAGCTCGACGGCACCGACAACAAGGGCAACCTCGGCGCCAACGCGCTGCTGGCGATCTCGCTGGCGAACGCCCGGGCCGCAGCCGCCGACAACAGGCAGTCGCTGTGGAAGTACATCGCCAAGGGCCGCGAGCCGGTGATGCCCGTGCCGATGATGAACGTCATCAACGGCGGTGCGCATGCCGACAACTCGCTCGACGTGCAGGAATTCATGATCATCCCCGCAGGCGCGCCTTCGTTCAGCGAAGCACTGCGTTACGGTGCCGAGATCTTCCACACGCTCAAGGGAATCCTGAAGAAGAAGAAGCTCACCACCGCGGTGGGCGACGAGGGCGGCTTCGCGCCCAACCTGTCGTCGAACGAAGCCGGCATAAAGGTCATCATCCAGGCCATCGAGCAGGCGGGTTACAAGCTCGGCAAGCAGGTCTACCTCGGCATGGACGTGGCGAGCTCGGAGTTCTACAAGAAGGGTAAGTACGACATGCACGGCGAGGGCCGCGTATTCACCTCGCCCAACTACGTGAAGTACCTCGCCAAGCTCGCCGACAAGTACCCCATCATCAGTATCGAAGACGGCATGGCCGAGCAGGACTGGGCCGGCTGGAAGAACCTCACCGACGTACTGGGCAAGAAGGTGCAGCTGGTGGGCGACGACCTGTTCGTGACCAACACGAAGATCCTGAAAGAGGGCATCGACTTGGGGCTGGCCAACTCGATCCTCATCAAGGTGAACCAGATCGGCACGCTGACCGAGACGCTCGCGGCCATCGAGATGGCCGACAACGCGGGTTATTCCTCGATCGTCTCGCATCGTTCGGGTGAAACCGAGGACGCGACCATCGCGGACATCGCCGTGGCCACCGCCGCCAGCCAGATCAAGACCGGCTCCATGTCGCGCAGCGACCGTATCGCCAAGTACAACCAGCTCCTTCGTATCGAGGGCGAACTCGGCGGCAAGGTGCGTTACGCCGGCAAGGACGCCTTCCCCGTGAAGATCTGATCCGGTTCCGGGAGGAATCATGCCGAGCTTGTACAACAAGAAGACGGGCGCGCCGCTGGGAACGATCAGCGAAGAAGACGTGCAGTGCCTCATCGACGTGCTCGAAGAGGAAGACAGCAAGGATGTCGACTACTTCATCGACCTCGATACCGTCGATATCCTCGAGGACAACGGGGCGTCGATGGACCTGGTGCAGATGTTGCGCGCCGCCATCGGCGCCAGCGAGGGCGTCGACATCCGCTGGGAAAAATAACGCGCGAGGCCGATCGTGCAGCACATCAATATCCTCGCCGTGCTGGTCGCGGCGTTGTCGAGCTTCCTGCTCGGCGGGGCGTGGTATTCGAAGCTGCTGTTCGGACCGGCGTGGCAACGAGCGGCGGGCGACACTTGTAAACCTGGCGACGGCCACCCCGCACGGGTCTTCGGCCTGAGTTTCCTGTTCGCGCTCGCGGCGGCATTTGCCTATGCCCAGCTGATGCCGCCGCCCGCCGATGCGGCGGCGGCCGTGCTGCAGGGCCTGGGGGTGGGCGGGGGCGTGGTGGCCGCGAGTTTCGGAATCAATTACCAGTTCGCGAATCGAAGCTCGGTAATGTGGCTCATCGATGGGAGTTACCACGCCGTGCAGTTCGCCCTCTACGGATTGATCCTGGGCCTGTGGCGCTGACCAGGCGGCGGTTGCCACTGGTGGCCGCTTTCGCTTTCGCGATCCCGATTCGCGCGTGCCCGACATCGTCGCGCCATGGTTGCGCGAGCTGTACGCCGGGTTGCGTACCGCAATGCAGGATCTTCCGGCGCGGCCCGCGCCGGTCCGGCGCTGATGCCGCGCCTGTTCTCGTACGGTTCACTGCGCGAAACCCGCGTGCAGCTCGCTACCTTCGGCCGAGTGCTTGACGGGCATGAAGACAGCCTGCCGGGATTCGAGTTGCGCACGGTGCAGCACGGCGAACGGCGGCTTGCCAATGTTGTCAGAGGCAAGGACATGCGTTGCCGGGTTGCCGGCATGGTGTTCGGCATCACCGAAGCCGAGCTCGCGGCCGCCGATGAATACGAGCGGCCCGACGCCTACACTCGCATCCCGGTGCAATTGTCGTCGGGCATCGAGGCCTGGGTGTTCGTCGAGGCCGCGTCACTGGGGTAGGGAGGGATCATGCCGGGAAAGAACAGCCGTTTCATCACCGTGAAGCTGCGGCGCGCCAACGGGATGTCCTCCATCCCGTTGCCCTTCGATCCAAAGGAAGTCTTCGGCAAAGTGAGGGCGCCGGTGCGCGTCACCCTCAACGGCTATACCTATCGCAGCACCATTTTCTCGATGGGTGGCTCCGTGCACATTCCGCTGCGCAAGAGTCATCGCGAGGCCGCGGGCCTCGATGGCGATGAGACCGTCACGGTGAAGATCGCGGCGGACGAGGCCGAGCGCTCCGTCGATATTCCCGCCGACCTGGCGCGTGCCTTCCGCGCCAAGAAGGATTTGAAGGAGCATTGGAATGCATTTGGCTACACCGCGCGCCGTGAATACGCCGAAGCGCTCACGGGCGCGAAGAAACCGGAAACCCGCGAGCGGCGGCTGGCCGGCATCGTCAAGGCGCTGGCCGCGCGTCCCAAGCCCCGATGAACATTTCCGGCAGTTGCCACTGCGGCAACATTTCCTTCGCGCTCGACTGGCCGGAAGAAGCCGCCGAGATCC
>DASUGK010000034.1:0-33874 GCA_036274075.1 Steroidobacteraceae bacterium
TATTGTTTCCGGTCACAAAGGGTTGATGCTGCAACGTGGCATACTTGTCGCGCCCATCGGGAACCCGCAGCTGACGCCGGGGAGAACATTCATGAACGCAATCCGTCTGACGTGCGCGTGCCTCGGAGTGTTCTCGTTGAGCGCCTGCATGCAGGCCCGCATCGAAGAGTCCCGCGAGCTGTCGACGCACATCCAGAAAGGCGAGCGCGTGGTGATCCTCGCCAAGCCGCAGATCGAAGGCGCGGGCGCCGAGGACGATTTCATGGACTGCGTGGGCAAGAGCCTCGCCAGCCACAGCGGCGTCTCGGTCCACGACAACAACGAGTTCGTCGACAAGATGTTCCCGTGGTTCGAGCCGAGCACGGCCCCGGGCAAGCCCGAGGCCATGAGCACGCTGCTCGCCAGGCCGGGGGTGGCGGAGCGGGTCACCGAGAGCGGCGTGCGTTATGTAGTCTGGCTCGACGGCAGCACCCGCAAGACCGACGGCGGCGGAAGCCTGGCTTGCGGCGCGGCGCCGGGCGGCGCGGGCTGCGTCGGCTTCGGTTGGTGGCAGAAGGAATCCGCCTACGAGGCCACCATTTGGGATTTGAAACAGGGCAAGTCCGCGGGTAGCGTGGGTACCAACGTCACCGGTACCTCGGCCATCGTGGGCGCCGTGGTGCCCTTGCCGTTCATCGCGCGCGTGCAGGCGACGGCGTGCAATCGCATGTCCAACCAGCTACGCAGCTTTTTCTCGGGAACCGACGGTCAGACCGCCGGGACTCAATGACGCAGGAGGTTCGCATGCGCACTCCACACCTCATCATTGCCGTCGCCATCGCGGCGGCCGCGCTTGCGGGTTGTGCCTCCTCGGGTAGCTCCGGTGGTGGTGGTGGCGGCGGTGGCATGCCCGGCGGCGGCAGCAGCGGCGGCGGAATGCCCGGCGGTGGCGGCGGTATGCCGGGCGGCATGCCGGGCGGCGGAGATTCCGGTGGCATGCCCGGCGGCTCGAGCGGGATGCCGGGCGGAATGCCTGGCGGAGATTCCGGTGGCATGCCCGGCGGCTCCAGCGGCCTGCCTGGCGGCATGCCCGGTGGTGATTCATCTTCTTCCTCGTCCACTCCCGGTCTGCCGGGTGACGGCGATTCGAAGGACGGCTCCAGCAGCGGCGCGGGTTCGAGCGGCAAGGGCAAGGACGGCAAGGATGGCAGCTCGTCCGACGGCAGCGCCGGAAGTGCCTCGACGGAAGGGCCCGGCGGCGGTTCGGGCGGCGCGCAAACCTCGGAAGAGCGGCGCCAGGGCGCGGACAAAGCCCTCGACGATTCACTCGGCGACTTCGACAAGACGCTGAAAAAAGAACAGGAGCGCGTCGCCAAGGAACGCGACGCCAAGAACGCCGGCAGCGCAGAAGGTGAAGGCGCCAGCGGCGATGGCTCGGGACAGGGCGATACCGGTGGCGCTCCTGGCAGCCGCGAGGGCGACCTGAGATCCGCGGGCAATACGGGCACGGCCGGCCAGACCAACGGCTCGCCCGGCCAGGCGGGCGGTGACGCCAACTCCGGCGGCAACAAGGGCGGCAAGACCGCGGGCGGCGGTGGTGGCAGCGGCGGTGGCCCGCAGACCAGCGGCAGCGACGACGACATCGTGGCGCGTCGCCTGCGCAAGGCCGCCGAGGAAGAGACGGATCCGGAGCTCAAGGAGCGGCTCTGGAAGGAATACAACGATTACAAGAAATCGGCGAAGTGATGGAGCATGAGGTGAAGTCATGAACTTCAAACTACTTGCGGCCGGCGTCATCGGGGCGACGCTGGCGCTCTCCGGTTGTGTCACCAGCGAGACCAAGCCCATCCCGAAGATCCAGGCCAAGCAGGCCGTCGTGCACATTCCCGAGGCCGAGCTCCTCGACGTCGGCATTCGCGTGTTCGATCCCGGCATCCCCGAGAACATCAAGGACGACGAAGAGGCGCTGGCCAAGAAGCGCATTTATCCCGACCTGCGCCGCGCCGAGGCACGCTACATCCCGACGCTGCTGCGCGAGACGCTGGAAAGCACCGCCCAGTGGGGCGCGGTGCGCGTGATCCCCGAGAGCGCCGAGTTCGTCGACGTCATCGTCACCGGCCAGCTGATCGATTCCAACGGCGGGTTCCTCTCGGTGGACATCACCGTGACCGACGCCGCGGGCCGCGTCTGGATCAAGGACAAGCGTTACCAGAGCCTCGTCGATCTCGGCGCCTACAAGACCACGCAGGCCATCAAGAACCGCGATCCCTTCCAGAACGTCTACTCGGAGATCGCCAACGACATGGTGATCGCGCGTGACCAGCTCACCGCGCTCGATCGCGAGAACATCCGCAAGGTGGCGAGCCTGCGCTTCGCCCAGGACCTCGCGCCGGATGCCATGGCCGGCATGACGGCCAAGGACAAGAATGGCGTCACGCAGGTGGTGCGCCTGCCGGCCGAAGGCGACCCGACGCTGGCGCGCATCGAGAAGATCCGCGAGCGCGACACGGCCGTGGTCGATACCGTCAACGATTACTACGCGAGCTTCCACGATTCGATGGAAGACTCGTACGGCAGCTGGCGCCAGACCAGCTTCACCGAACTCGAGAAGGAAATGCGCGCGCGATCCGCGGCCCGTACCCGCACGGTGCTCGGTGCGGCGGCGCTCATCGCCAGCATCTTTGCACCGAACTCCTGCAGCTCCTACGACAGCTGCCGGATCGCGAACGCGGCGCGTAATGCCGGCACCATGGGCGGCATCGCCGCCATCCTCTCGGGCGTCAAGAAATATGCCGACGCGCGCGTGCACGCCGATGCGCTGAAGGAGCTCACCAACAGCTTCCAGGCCGAAGTCGCACCGCAGGTCGTCGAGGTCGAAGGGCACACGCTGCGCCTCACGGGCACCGCGGAGGACCAGTACCGCGAGTGGCGCAAGCTGCTCAAGCAGCTCTACGAAGAAGAGACCGGCGCCGCGGCTGCTCCGCCGCCGGTCCAGCCGGCCCCGGCTGCGACCACGACGGCGTCAGGAAGCGCCGCGCCACGTCGGGCTGAGCCGCAGAATTAGTCAGTCGACACGCAACGATACGTGACAAACCAGAACCAGGCCGGCACCAAGCTGTGCGGCCGCTTCGTGCTCATCGAAAAACTCGGCGCCGGCGGGTACGGCGAAGTCTGGCGCGCGCGCGATGAACTGCGCGAGACCGACATCGCGCTCAAGGTGCTGTATTCGCAGTTCACGAACTCCGAGCCTGCCTGGCAGGTGTTCCAGCGCGAATTCACGCTGACCGCGCGGCTCAATCATCCGGGCGTACTGCGCGTGTTCGAACCGGTGCGTGGCCCCGATGCCACGGTGTTGCCCATGGTGCTGGCGCCGGGCGGTGACCTGCGCCAGATGCGTGGCGCGGCATACACCAAGATCCTGCCGATGTTGATCGACATCGCGGCCGCGCTCGAGCACGCGCACGCGCGCCGCATCGTGCATCGCGACCTCAAGCCTTCGAACGTATTGCTGGACAGTGCCGGCCGACCGCTGCTCGCCGACTTCGGCGCGGGCGCCTCGGAAGGCGACAGCACGTCGGGTCCGCCGGGATCTCCGTTCTCCGCGAGCCCCCAGCAACTCGCCGGCGAGCCGGCCCGGCCCGCCGACGACATCTACGGCCTCGGTGCGTTGGCCTACGAACTGCTGTCGGGTTATCCGCCGTTCTACCCGGCCTTCGACGCCAAGAAGATCGCGACCGAGCCGGTGCCGCGCCTCAAGCCGGTGAAGCCGATTCCGCCGCGGCTCGAGTTGCTGGTCTCGTGGCTGCTCGCCAAGCAGGCCCGGGAACGCCCGCCGTCCATGCGCCACGTCGCCGACGAGATGAACGCGGTGCTGCAGGACACGCTGGGCCTCGAGCACAGCGCCGATACGGCTGCCCAATCCGAGGCCGCCATCCTGGGAGCGGCGGCCGACAATCTCACGCCCGCGGTGATGGCCGCGGAAGAGGAAGTGGCGCCCGCCGTGGCGCCGGTGCGCGAACTCGAGGACATCGATCCCGGCATGCTGCCGCAGGTCGACGAGCTGCGGGCGCAGGTCATCCGCGAACAGCGCGCGCGCAATCGCCGCCGCGGGTGGATCATCGCCGCGGGCCTGGTGGTGGCCGCGGCCGCGCTCGGATTGCTGCTGCCGAAAATCGCGAGCAAGCAGAAGGTGGACGTCACCGCGCTCGCGGTGCCGTCCGGTCCCACCGAGGCGGAAGTCGCCGCGGAGAAGAAAGGCGAGGAGCTCGCGGCCAAGCACGAAGAGCTGGGCAAGAAGGTCGCAGACCTCGACGCGCACGCCGCCGCGCTCTGGGGTGGCGACGAGTTCGCCGCGGCCCGCAAGTCGTTCGACGACATCGGCGGCATGCTGGAGCGCCGCCAGTTCGAAGCCGCGCAGGCGCCGACCGCCGCGCTGGAGAAATCACTGACGGAAATCGAGTCGCGCAAGCCGGCGGCGCTCGCGGCGCAGATCTCCGAGGGCAAACGCGCGCTGAGCGCCGGTGAGTTCGAGAACTCGCGCCAGGCGTTCCAGAACGCGCTCAAGGTCGAGCCCGGCAACAACGAGGCCACGGAGGGACTCGAGAAAGTGGCGGCGGCGAGCGGCGTCGTGCCGACGCTGGCCGATGCCGAGAACGCCGAGAACGCCAAGGACCTGGGCAAGGCGCAGACGCTGTATGCCGACGTGCTCAAGCGCAATCCGGGCAATGTCGCGGCCACGCAGGGCCTGGCGCGCGTGCGCCAGGCCATCGCGGACAATGAATTCAATGCCACCCTGGGCGCGGGCCTCGCGGCACTGAATGCCGGCCGCCTGTCCGAGGCGCGCACGCACCTGCAAAAGGCCCAGCGTTTGCGTCCGGGTAATGCCGAGGTGGCCGCCGCGTTGCAGCGCGCGGCCGACACCGGGTCGGGCCGCAGCCTGGCCGAGCTCGAGCAGCGCGCCGCCAGGCTGGCCAGCGAGGAACGCTGGAGCGAGGCGCTGAGCATCTACGATGAGGCCCTGGCCCGTGATCCTTCCCTGCAGTTCGCCATCGACGGCAAGGCCCGGGTCGCGCCCCGCGCGGAACTCGGAGGCCGGCTGCAGGCACTCATCGACAGGCCGGAGCGATTGGCCGAGGAAAACGTACGCGTCGAGGCGGAACGGCTGCTGGCCCGGGCCAAGGCACTGCCCAACCAGGGGCCGGTGATCCGCTCGCAGGTATCGCGCCTGGAGCTGCTGCTGCCGACATTCAACCAGCCGGTGATGCTGGCCCTGGAATCCGACAACGCCACGGAGGTGGCCATCCAGCGCGTCGGGTTCTTCGGCGCCTTCGAACGGCGCGAAGTGAGCCTGAAACCCGGCAAATACACGGTTACGGGCAAGCGAAGCGGTTTCCGCGACGTACGCCGGGAGATCACCGTCGCCCCGGGGCAGGCCGAGCAGACAATCGTCATCCGGTGCCTGGAACCGATTTAGCAGGAAAGTCTTCTAATTCTTCCTGATGGAACCCTCGCCCTCACTGGACGCCACCATCGTCCTGCGCACCGCGCAGGGCGAATCGCATTTTGGCGCGCGGGTGGTGCTGGATCCGGGGTCCGGGGCCATGCGGTCCGACCACACGGACGCGCCCTCCATCGTCGATGCACCCCCGGCGGCGACGCTCCGCTCGGTGTCCGGCCGCTGGCTGTTCGACGCCGCGCCCGAAGGCCGCATCCGCATCAACGGCGTGCCGGTCGCCGGCGCGCGCATCGTCATCGCGGGCGACGTGATCACCATCGGCGGCACGCAGCTGCTGGTCGAAGAGGCCCAGCCGCGCGGCCTGGCCCTGCGGCGCTTCGAACTGGAAGGCAACGAGACGCTGCCGCCGGTGGGCGACAGCGTCCGCACGCTCACGGCGCCGGCCGAAGAATTCACGGTCGAGCTCGGCCAGGTGCCGAGCGTCGAGGGCATCGGGCCGATGCAGGTCCGTGCCAAGCCGCGCAGCAAGCTGAATTACCTGGCCTGGGCCATGGGCCTGTTGCTGGTGGTGGTGCTGGGCCTGTTCGCGCTGCTCAAGCCCATCGCGCTCGATCTCAGGCCCGGCGACGCCGAGGTGAGTTCGGTCGGCAGCTTCTCGTGGCAATCCGCCTCGAGCGTGTTCGTCTTCCCGGGTGAACACGTCTTGCGCGCCGAGCGCGAGGGGTACCTGCCGGCCGAGGTGCACGTCGTGGTCCGTGGCCCCAATACGGCGCGTGCGCTGATCCACCTCGTCAAACTACCCGGAAAGCTGGAGATCGACACCGGCGGTGTCGCCGCCGAGATCTCCGCGGACGGCGCGCGTCTCGGGCGGGTACCCGGCGTCGTCGAAGTGCCGGCGGGCGATCGCACGCTGACGTTCCGCGCGCCGCGTTACCTCGATCATGTCGAACGCGTCGCGATCAAGGGCGAGGGCCGGAAGCAGCAGCTCAAGGTCCAGCTCAAGCCGAACTTCGGCGTGGTCACGATCAGCTCCGAGCCGGCGGGCGCGCAGATCGAGGTGGACGGCAAGCCCGCGGGCGTCACGCCCGCCAAGATCGAAATGGACTCGGGCATCCGCCGCGTGCAGCTCTCCGCGCCGGGACTGCGCGTGTGGACCTCGAGCGTGGTGGTGAATGCCGGCGTGCCGCAGACCATCGGCCCGATCACGCTCGGCGCCGCCGACGCAAGAGTCACCGTGCGGTCGGTGCCCTCGGGCGCGCAGGTGCTCACGGGCGGCAGTTTCCGCGGCGTCACGCCGCTCACGCTGGAGCTCGCGCCCGGGGTCACGCATTCCATCAGCGTGGCGCGCGCGGGTTACGCGCCGTGGAACCGCGAGGTGTTCGCCGAGTCCGGCAAGGAAACTTCGCTGAACGCGAACCTCACCGCGCTGCTGGTGGACGTGAAGATCCAGGGCCAGCCGGCCGACGCCGAGGTGTTCGTCAATGGCACTTCGCGCGGCGCCGCGCCGGCTTCGTTGCAACTGCCCGCGAGCCGCCATCACATCGAAGTGCGCAAGGAAGGCTACAAGCCCTACGTGACCGACGTGGTGCTGGCGCCCGGCATCGCGCGCACGCTCGAATTCAAGCTGGTCGATCCCAAGGATGTGGTCGGCAATTCGCCGGCCAGGATCACCACCAAGAACGGCATCCGGCTGTTGATCGTCGCCGGCGGCACCTTCCAGGCGGGCACCGATCGCCGCGAACAGGGCCGCCGTCCCAACGAGGGTTCGCACAAGGTCACGCTGTCGCGCCCGTTCTACATGGGCGAGCGCGAGGTCACCAACGGACAGTTCCGGCAATTCCGCCCGTCGCACAACTCCGGCTCGATCGGCAACGTTTCCCTGGACCTCGACAAGCAGCCGGTCTCGCGCGTCACCTGGGACGATGCCGCCGAGTTCTGCAACTGGCTGTCGGCGCAGGAAGGGCTGCCGCCCGCCTACCAGGGCAGCCCGGAGACGGGATTCCAGCTCATCGTGCCGGTGACCCATGGCTACCGCCTGCCCACCGAGGCCGAGTGGGAGTTCGTGGCGCGCGCCGCGAGCACGGGCAAGCCGCTCAAGTATCCCTGGGGCAAGGATCTGCCCGTGGTGTCGGGCACGGCGAACATCGCCGGCTCGGAGGCGCTCGGCCTGCTGGGCACTGCGCTCGAAGGCCACACCGACGAATTCCCCGCGGTGGCCGCGCCGGCGCTTTTCCCGCCCAATCCGCTCGGGTTCTACGACCTCGCCGGCAACGTATCCGAGTGGACCAACGACAAGTACATTTCTTTCATCGCCTCTACGCCAGTGACCGATCCGCTGGGGCCGGACGACAGCAAGGGCCACACGTACCGCGGTTCCAACTGGCGTTCGTCACACACCTCGGAGCTGCGCTTCCCCTGGCGCGAAGGCGGCATCGAGGCCAGCGACGTCATCGGTTTCCGTGTCGCGCGTTACGTGGCACCGGAATAGCCAGGAGTCAGCATGCGCAATCTGCTCTTCAGTGTGTTCGCGATCGGGATTGCCGCGGTGGCTGCCATGACGGCCACCACCGCCATGCTCAACGCGCCGCATCGCGAGGCGCCCGTGGCATTGTCCACGGTCAATTCAGAGTCTCCGAAGGCCGAGCTGCCGTCGCAGCTGACTATCGAAGGCTCGGCGCAGACGCCGCCCAGCGGCGAGACACCCACGCCCACGACATCGGGCGAGGCGAAGCCCGATGGCGCGGCCAAGGGTGAGCCCGGCGCGGCCGCGGAGGAGGAGGGCGACCAGGATCCCTACGAGGGCATCGCCGAGGAAGAGCTGCCGCCCGACCTGCAATACAGCGCCGATTCGAGCGTGAGTTTCCCCACCAACATCTGAACACCCACTACCACGATGTACGGCATCCACTTCGACCACCACACGCTCTCCATCGCACGCGATGGCGAGCTGCTCGCGAGCGAGCCGCTGGCGGTCGAGACCACGGCGCGTGAACCGCGCGCCGGCGCCGCGGCGCTGGCAGCCGCGCGCGGACGCCCGGACGAAGTGTCGTTGAATCACTGGCGCGAGCTCGGAGGCGAGGGCCGCGAACCCGGTGCCGATGCGGCGCGCAACGTGGCGCGCGAGATGCTGGTCCACCTGCAGGCGCTGGGCGTCACCGGGCGCATCGACGCCGTGGTCGCGGTGCCCGCCGACCTGGATCCCGCGGCATTGTCGACGCTGCGCGGCGCGCTGCACGCCGCGGGCGTGGACGCGCGCGACTTCGTCGATGCCTCGGCGCTCACCGCGGCGGCGGTGGCCGAACGCGGGCACTACGTGCTGCTCGAGTCCGGCTGGCGCTCGGCCACCGCCACGCGTATCGGCGGCGGCCCGGAGTGCGTGGTCGAGGAAGCCTTCGTCAGCGAGCGCGCCAACCTGCTCGATGTCTACGACCTGTGGCTGATCGCCGTGGCGGCGGCCATGGTGAAGAACACGCGCTTCGATCCTTTGCTGAGCCTGGAATTCGAGCAGCGGCTGTTCGCCAGCCTGCCGCAGGTGGCGGCGCGCGCGGCCACCGAAGGCCGCGCCGAGGCGGCGCTCGAAGACGGCGGCTCTCGCTTCGCGGTCGACGTCGACGCGCAATTGTTCGCCGATGCGGCGCAGCCCTTCTACCGCGAGCTCGCGCGGCTGGCGCGCTCGGCGCGCATCGCGGGACAGAGCGCGGCGCTGGTGCTGCCGGCCGAGTCGCGCCGCTGGCCGGGATTCCTGGCGCGCATCCTCGAAAACGAACAGGACGGACTGGTCATCGCACCGGCAGGACTTGCCGCGGTTGCGGCGTCGCTGCAGGCGGCCGATCCGGCTGGCGAACCGCGACTGCGCAGGCGCGTTGCGCGCCTCGCCGATCACCCGCTGGCCGCCGCCATCGAATACGTATCGTCCGTGACCGCGTCGCCGGGCCGCACGCTGCCGGTCACGCACATTTTGTACGGCGGCGACTCGATGCGCTTCCCGGACAGCGGCCTGTCCATCGGCACCGAGGAAATCTCGAACACTCCGCACATCACCCTGCCGCGCGCCGCGGCGGGCGTGTCGCGGCGCCACTGCTCGCTGCGCCGCGAGGGTGAACGCACGGTGATCATCGATCACAGCCGTTACGGCACCTGGGTCAACGGCGCCCGCGTGCGCGAGCGCGCCACCGTGCGGCCGGGCGACCGCGTGCGCGTGGGCACGCCGGGCGTGGAATTCACGCTGATTTCCGCGGCGGCATTCTCACGCGAGGAGGGCGCATGAGAAAGAAGCGCCGCGCCTTCGAGGTGTTCACGCTGTCGTTCCTCGACTGCATCTGCTGTGGCTTCGGCGCGGTGGTGCTGTTCTACACCATCGTGCAGGCGCATGCCGGCGCGAAGGAAGTCATCCGCATCGACCAGCTCACCGGTGAAGTGCGCAAGCTCGAGGAGGAGGTCAAGGAGGGCATCCGCAACCTGGTGCAAATCAAGAACGCGCTCGAGAAGACCGACGTGGACGCGGAGGCCGCGAAGGCCCGCGCGGCGCGCGTGGCCGCCGAGCTCAAGAAGCTGCAAGAGACCTCGATCCACGAGGGCGACACCATCGCCAAGCGCGAGCACATCAACAAGCTCATCGCCGACATCAAGTCTCTGGAGGAGGGCAACAAGCGCCTGCAGGGCGGTGCGCTCGACAAGGGCCCGGCCGGCGATCGCATCAAGGCGTTCCGCGGCCGCGGCGAACGCCGCTACATCAGCGCGCTGCGCATCAAGGGCAAGCGCATCCTCGTGCTGCTGGACACGTCGGCCAGCATGATGGAAGACGACGTGGTCAAGGTGATCCGCCTGCGCAACCAGCCCGAGGCGGCGCGCAAGCTCGCGCCCAAGTGGCGCCGCGCCGTCGACATGGTCGAGTGGGTCAGCGCGCAGCTGCCCGCCAACAGCCAGTTCCAGGTGTACGGATTCAACGTCAAGGCCAAGGCCGTGGTCCCCGACACGCAGGGCAAGTGGCTGGATTCGAACGATCCGCGCGCCATCAACAACGTGCTGAGCGCCACGCGCAACATCGTGCCGGCGGACGGCACCAGCCTGGTCAACGCCTTCATCGCGCTGCGTACCATCAACCCGCAGCCCGACCAGATCATCCTCATCACCGATGGCCTGCCCACGCAGGGTTCGGTGCCGCCGTCGCGCAAGTTCATCAACGTGCGCGAACGCGAGAAGCTGTTCGACGACGCAGCCAAGACGGTGACGCGTGACATGCCGATGGACGTGGTGCTGCTGCCGATGAAGGGCGACCTTCTCGCGGCCCACGCCTACTGGCGCCTGGCGCGCAAGACCGGCGGCTCGTACGTCATCCCGTCGCGTGACTGGCCGTGACGCAGGAGGGCTGTTGACATGGCAATCGGCAAGCGCCGCGAATTCGAAGTCTTCACGCTGTCGTTCCTCGACTGCATCTGCTGCGGCTTCGGCGCCATCATCCTGCTGCTGGTGCTCACCGACGTCGGGCAGCCCATCGTCATCGAGCGCAGCGAGAAGGATCTCAAGGGCCAGATCGACGCCCTGCAGCGCCAGCTGTTCGACCTGCGCGGCGAGACCGAGATCCTCAACCGCGAGCTGCAGGGGCGCGTCAAGGAGAAGGACGCCGAGCAACAGAAGGCGTCGATCCTCGCGGGCGATCTCTCGAAGATCCGCGGCGAGTTCAAGGCCAGCATCGGCGACGCGGCGGTGGCCAACAAGGTGGAGCAGGAACTGGTGGCCGTGTACCAGACGCTCACCGCGGAGCAGGCGCGCCTGCTCAAGAACGCACCCAAGAAGATCGACACCGTCCCCGCGGTCGGCGGTATTCCCGTGGACAGCGAGTGGATCATCTTCGTCATCGACACTTCGGGCAGCATGCAGGCCGACAACTGGGAAAACGCCCAGATGGTCATGAAGGAAATCCTCGACATCTATCCCAAGGTGAAGGGGATGCAGGTGCTCGACGATGAGGGGAAACCCCTGTTCCCCAGCACCAAGGGCCAGTGGCTGCAGGACACGCCGGCGCAACGCGCCAAGGTGCTGTCGGCCATGGTGAACTGGAAGGCCTACAGCAATTCGAGCCCGGTGGAGGGCATCGGCGCGGCCGTGCAGGGCTGGTGGGCGGCCGACAAGAAAATCAGCGTGTACGTGATTGGCGACGATTTCACGGGCGGTTCCATCGAGGCCGCGCTGTCGGCGGTGCGTAAATACAACCCCGTGGACCGCCAGGGCCGCCACCGCATCCGCATTCACGCCATCGGCATGCCCGATGGTCCCAATTCCCCGCCGTTTATCAATTCGCGTTTTGCTGCTCTAATGCGGGCCATGTGCGACGACAACGAGGGCACCTTCGTCGGTCTCACGGTCGGCGGTCCGAACTGCGCGATCAAGATCGACGTCCTGGGCACGCCCCGTTGCGTTAGTTAGGAGCCCATGAACAGCCACGCGAACCTGCCGCTGCTGCCTGCCTGCTTCGTCGTCGGCCTGTCGCTGGTGCTGGGCGGCTGCGCGGCGGTCGCGGTGCGGCCCGAAGGCGACCTGCCGAAGCCGTTGATCGTGCCGACCCCCGCCAAGGTGGGCGTCGTGGTCACGCCCGAGACCAGCAGCTACACGCACAAGGAATCGCGTGCCAGCGTCGATTACGAGGCGCAGCTCGGCGAATCGCACAAGCACCTCGTGGAGCAGATCTTCAAGGCCGAGTTCGCGGACGCGCGCATGTTCGACAGCATCGACGCGGCGCGCCTGGAGCCCGGGTTGCTGGCGATCTTCGAGCCGCGCATCGAGCAGTTCTCGTTCGCCAGCGCACGCGAGACCGGCGGTACCTACTGCGCGGTGACCATCCGCTACAACATCGTGGTGTACGCGCCCGACGGCTCGATCGTGGATACGCTGACGCTCACCGGATACGGCAGCGGCCCCGCGCCCAAGATCGGCAACGGCGAGGAAGAACTGGCGATCGCGGCATTCGCGGCCATGCGCGACGCGGCGGCGAAATTCCTCACGCAGTTCCAGTCGCTGGATCTCGCCAAGCCCTTGCTGGCATCTCAGGCGTTGCAGCCGAAGGTGCAGCCGCTGCCGGGATCCCCCGAGGCGCTCGCTTCGGCAGCCGAGATGAGCATCGAGATGGTGCCGATCAACGATGTGCCGGTGGCACAGACGGCGTCTACGTCGTCTTCTCCGGCTCCGGCTCCGGCTTCGTCTCCTCCGGCTCCGCCGCCTTCGGATCCTCCGGATTCTTCCCAGGCTCCGAACCAGATGGCGCCGATTCTTCGGACGACGGCATCGAGTCGGCCCTGACGAGCACCTGCTCGATGAACACCACGTCCTGCGTGGCCACCGCGGCGCCGTTCTCGATCCGCGGCGCGTAACGCGAACGCCTCATCGACGCGATCGAATTCTTGACGATGGCGTCCGGCACATCCGTGGTCGGCGACGTGACGTTGTCGACGCGGCCGTCGCGGTCCACCGTGAAATGCAGTTCCACCGTCTTTAGCACGGCCTCGGCCGGGTCGAGCTGCGACCGGTCCACCGAGCTGATCGACGGCCGATAGGCGAGGATGCGCGGCACCTCGAGGTACCTGGTGCCGTCGACCTGGGACAGTGCCTTCCAGGCCTCGGCGTAAGTGTCATAGGCGCGCCGTAGCGCGTTGGTGACCAGGTACCAGTCACCGAGGTCCGTGAGCACCTCGCCGCGCAACTGCAGGTTCACCGGCGTGTTGCTGTCGATGATCTCCAGCGCGGTCGTCAGCGTGGACTCGCCGCGCCGCTGTTGCGTGCCCTCGTTGAACACGGGTGCGCCCAGCGAGCCGCTGTTGAACGTGCCGCCGGTATCCGCGCCTTCCACGCCGTAGAACAACTCGAGCCGGTAGGAACGCGCGATGCCGCGCAGCGGGCCCACGCGCCGCAGGTCAGTGGCCGGCGCTCCCCTGGATAGAATGGCCAGCGCGCGATCGTAGACATTGCGTTCACTGGTGTAGCGGCGGTCGTTTTCATACCAGCGGGCCAGCTTGTCCAGGCGGTCCAGCAGCTTGATGGAGCTGCGGCCGTAGGCGGCTTCCTCCACGCGCATGGCGTAGAGACTTTCCTTTTCGGCCTCCGCCCAGCGGCCCGAAGCCG
The DNA here is from genome assembly GCA_036274075.1 of Steroidobacteraceae bacterium. Classification (GTDB taxonomy): domain Bacteria; phylum Pseudomonadota; class Gammaproteobacteria; order Steroidobacterales; family Steroidobacteraceae; genus CADEED01. The sequence goes on from DASUGK010000034.1 coordinate 13,550, forward strand.
CATAGGCGTCGATCAGCACGTCGATGAATTCCACCTGGCCGATGTTGAACAGGCCGTCGGTGTTGCGGGACAGGTCGGCGGCGCGCTTCAGCGCCACGACCGCGGATTGCGGGTCGTGTGCACCCATGAAACTGACGCCGAGCCCGTGCAGCGGCGGTATCTGCGCCTTGTCCGCCAGGGTCGACTTGGACTGCAGGATCCTGAGGCTGCGCTGGTAGTTCTCGATGGCCGCCGGGAAGTTGCCGAGCTTGTAGTTGACCGTGGCGAGATTGGTCAGCGGCGTGGCCAGGGGCAGTTCCTCCGGGCCGTACTGTTCTTCCGTCAGCTGCACGAGCTTCTCCGCCAGCGGCCGGGCTGCCTCGTACTGGCGGGCGTCGAAATGCGTGCGGAATTCCTTGTAGACGGCCAGCCGATCGGCATCCGTGACGGCGAGCGCCGGGGTCGGCAGCAGGAGGACAACGGCAATAGCGGCGGCGGCGCCGAGCCACCCCGAATATTTGACGGTAGCCATGTCGCGCAGCCTACCGCTTTTCAAAGCGATATTGCGATAGCACATTCCGATGGCCTGATCCCGGGCCGCATGGGCGTCGCCCTGCCTTCCTACAGAACGGAGCGGCGGATTTGCGATCATCACTGGCACGAGGAGTGCGCATGCCCAAGCAGATCGGATATGTCATCGGCAGCCTTCGCAAGGATTCCTGGAATCGCAAACTCGCGAATGCGCTCATCCGGCTCGGCCCGCCGGACTTCAACTTCAAGGAACTCAGGATCGGGGACCTGCCGCTCTACGATCAGGACGACGACCGCAGCCAGGCACCCGAGGTGCAGCGCCTCAAGAGCGAGCTGCGCGCCGTGGATGCCGTGATGTTCGTGACGCCCGAATACAACCGCTCCATTCCGGGCGTGCTCAAGAACGCGCTGGACCACGCGTCGCGGCCTTATGGCCAGAACGCCTGGAGTGGAAAACCCGCCGGCATCATTGGCGCGTCCATCGGCGCGATCGGTACCGCGATCGCTCAGGGACACCTGCGCACCATCCTTGGCTATCTCGACATGCCCACGCTGGGACAGCCGGAGGCCTATATCCAGGTGAAGGAAGGCTTCTTCGATGAAGCCGGCAACATCGCCAACGCCGAGACGCGCAAGTTCCTCCACGGGTGGATGGACAAGTACGCCACCTGGGTGAAACGCCTCACCGGGTGATACGAATTTCTGCCCATTCCGGGCAGATATAGAGGTGTGCTCCGCCGGGCTGCCATGCCAGAAGGCGTGCATGTCTGCATCGAGAACGGCGAACCAGGCGTTGAAGGAACTGCGGCGCGTCGCGCGCGCCTGGCCGAGGCGGTCCTCGCGGGCACCCGAGGCGGCGCCCATCCTCGCGCGCGTGCTCGCCGGCTGCCGCACCGTGGCCATCGAGAAGCGCGCCGATGGCATCGCCATCCGGCTGCAGGCGGCCGACGATCCCGCCGATCGCTTCGTGCTCACCTGCGTGGTCCACGACCCGGCGAACGCGGCGTTGCTCACGCCATCGGAACGCGCCGTCGCCGATCGACTCTGCGAAGGCCGGACGCTCGCGCAGATCGCAACTCTGCGCGGCGTCACGGTGAATACCATCAAGTCACAGGTCAGGCAGATCTTCCGCAAGCTCGACGTCGACACGCGCGTCGCGCTGGTGCGGCGCCTATGTCCCTGAGAGGGTCTCTGAGACTTTCGGCAGCTGGCGGAAGAACACGTCGACCATGAGCACGCGGCCTGGCCGCGCACGCTGCATCGCCCATGCCCAGTACGGGATGACGTTGCCGGCGGCGTCGTAGTACTTGCGGATCTTCGGGATGGTCTCGAGCGCAGTGATGCCGTAGCTGCGCAAGGTGCGCATTTCCTGCGGCCGCGAGACGCCGTCGGCGTCGAGATCCACCCAGATGCGCAGCATCGGCCAGATGGCGTCGGCCTCGGTGATGAGTCCGTCGTCGTTGCCGCCCAGTTGCCGCGCGTCGTACTGTGCCAGCCCGACGAAGCCGTTGGGCGCGCTGCGTCCCTCGAGGATCAGCGGCGTGCCGACGCCGAAGAGTTCGGCGCCGTCGTCGACGATCCCGTTGCCGGTGCGATCGAGCGCGAGGAATCCCTCGTCGCCGCCGCGCCGTACCCATTGCACGTGGTCGCGGATGCCGTCGGCATTGACGTCGAAGTACACGCCGACGCCGGCTTCACCGAGGCGGATGCCGTCGTTGCCGAGGTCGATGACGATGGGGCTGCAGCCGGCCCAGGAATTGGCGGAGCCGAATGCGGCGAGCAGCAGTCCTGCTCGCCAGAAGCGAATGATGCGTTTCATGTTTACCGTCCTTGGTAGTGATGAAAGTGAGCTGGATTCAGGGGATGCAGGTATCTCCTTCGCCGTCCGCGGTTCCTGGCTTTCTCATCCAGAAGGTGACGACGCCGCTGTCTGAAAACTTTGCGCCTCCGACCGTAATGGAGAGCGGCGGAGCGCCGATGGTGTATGTGCCTTCCTCCGCGAATGCGGTCCAGTTGTAGTAGCACATGGACTGCTGCCCACGTGGAAACTCGAGGAACCCCGGCAAGTTGCGCAACGAGGGAACGGTTTCCGGGATGGTCACGTACAGCTGGTTGTACTTTGCGATGACTTCGGAAGAAAGCGTGCGTTGGCCGGGAATGGTTCCCAATTCTTTCCTGTCGCACGAAACCAGAAACGAGCCGCCTGCGGTGAGCTTGTTGATGTTCGTTCCGGCGATCACGGAATGTCCCAGTTGAATGCCCGATCCCGTGCCGAACTGCACGACGTTGTAAGGGAGTACTTTTACGGTCAGTGCATGTGCGGGAATCGAGAAGACGGAAGCAAATCCGAGCAACACGGCAACCGCGCGAAGTGAACCGGTCCTGGTTTTCATTTTGCTGCCCCCCCTGCTTCCGAAATCGCCATTGCCTCGAAGTCCGGTCGCCGGACTTCAGCCAGAATTGACGCAACCCCCTCGGGCATATCCTCCGGGATCCAATACATCTGGTGTTTCAGCTCTGCGAAAGTCGACACCAGGATGCGCTGCGGTTGTGCGTCGAGCACCTGCATGAGACCGAGGACCCATGCGCGGTCCGATTCGCTCGCGGCGAAAGAGCGCTGGTACCAGAACGAGTGAACGAGGGCGTCCGGTACAGGACGCTTGAGCTTGTCGTATTTACGAACGGCCCGCCCGAAGCTCAATGCGATGGGAAGTGCTGCCGCCGCGGACGCCTTCAACGGGTCGTGGCCCTGAGCATAGCTCTTGAGTATTTCGACATCCTGAGGTCGAAATCCGCGCGCGATGAGCAGGGGTATCCAATACTGCTGGTTCTCCCCTGTCAGCAGTGCCGTGATTGTGTTGGCCAGGTCGACCCACTCGGGATGCGCTGCCGTGTCGACGGCATAACTTCCATTGGGTTGCAGGGTAATGCCCGATTCCGCCAATTCATCGATCGGCTTGCGCTGATCGATGGCCCGCTGGACCTTCCACGCGACGTCGAACTTTTCGCGTGCCAGCGCCGGATCCCTGACGAGTTGTTCGATGGAAGCCTCGCGCGCCGCGGCAAACCTCGCCGCATACGCCTGCGCCTGCGAGCGCAGCTCGCCGGCGTCTTTCATCATCGGCGCCTTGAGCTTCTCGTCGAAGTCCGCCGCGTGGGAGAAGGAGGCGAGGGCCAGCATCAGCATCGAGGTGATGGCGGGGCGCCACCGGTGGCGCTGCCTGCCTTGGCGATTGTCGTGGACGTACATGTCTTTGCTCCTTGGTTGTTTGTCTGCCGGGAGTCCATTCCCGTCCGCAAGCATAGGCGCAGGTCGGGTGCGCGCATCACCCGAACGGGTGAACAAGCGGCGAATGCGTTGCGAACCACCAGCTATCGCTGCGGCAGGCATCCCGAGGTTTGTTTGTTAAGCTTCGCCGCGTGAGCACGACTCCAAAAATCGCGCTGGTGGCCGGGGCCAGCGGCCTGGTCGGCGGACTGCTGGTCGAAACATTGCTCCAGGCGCCGGATTACTCGCGGGTCTACGCACTCACGCGCCGCCCGCTGGGCCGCGAACATCCCAAGCTCGCCAATCGCATCGTGATCTTCGAGCGCATGGCGGAGCAGCTCAAGGGCCTCACCGCGCACGACGCGTTCTGCTGCATCGGCACGACTATCGCCGAGGCGGGTTCACAGGAAGCCTTCCGCGAGGTCGACGTCGACGCGGTGCTGCTGTTCGCGCAGGCGGCGCGTGCCGCGGGCGCGACGCGTTTCGTCGTGGTGTCCTCGGCCGGGGCCAGCCCGAAGTCGAAGAAGTTCTACCTGCGCACCAAGGCGGAGATGGAAGACGCCGTGTCGATGGTGGGATTCCCCTCGGTGGACATCCTGCAGCCCGGGCTGTTGTTAGGCTCCCGCCGGCAATCGAGGCCGCTCGAGACGCTCGGCGCCATCCTGGCGCCGGTGATCAATCCACTGCTCACGGGATCGCGCGAGGCCTGGCGCGCCATTCCGGCCGAAGTCGTCGCACGTGCCATGCTGGGTGCGTCCCGTCGTGGTGCACGTGGTATCTACCGCTACACCCACGCCGCGATACGCCAGCTCGCCGAGTTCAAGCCGGTGCAGACGGTGTCGGCACAACCGGGCAAAAAGCCCTCGGGCTGAGCCTGGTGCCGCGCCAACCGTGACGCGGCGCGCATTTGCCCCGGCCTTCATTCCGTAAAGTCCCGGTCGTTCCTCGGGAGGCCCGACCGCGTTGCATCAAGGCAACGCATCAACAAGGAATGAAATGAGCGGCGGTCCGTACAACTCAGTCCTGCGCAGTGGCCTCACGCGCCGCGTCTGGCTGGTCGTCGCCATCGCCATGCTGATCCCTGTGAGCCTGGCCATGTTCACGCGCTGGTTCGAGGCCGAGGAACGCCGCGCCACCCTGCAGAGCCAGGAGCTCGTCGCCCTGTCGCGCGACAAGGCTTCCGCCTTCCTGTTCAACGGGCGGGTCATTCCGCAGGATTTCGCCAGCGGCCTCGAGGGCCGCTATCTCGTATTGCTGGACGATTCCGGGGCGGCGCGCTTCAGCAGCGCCCCGGTTCCCGATGAACTGGTGTTGCTGTTCGGGCAGCGTGTCTCCCACGCCCTCGATGCGCCGGGTGGGACGACCATCCTCGCCTGGTACGCGGCGGGCCGCGAATGGCGCGGCGCCATGACCCATGTGCCGGCCGGGGATTCGATGGCGGCGGGAACCGTGGTGGCATTCGCACCCGAAGCCCCGTTCGGCTCGACCTTCGTCGCGCTGGTGCCGACGGCGCTCGGCCTGCTGGCGCTGGTGCTGCTGGTGTCGTTCGCGGCGTCCGCGGTGATCGCCGAGCGCTACCTGCCTGCCATGAAGGCGCTCCATCGCGGCCTGCTGCGCCTGCGCGAGCGCCGTTTCGAGACCATTCCGCGCCTCGCCATCGCCGAATTCGCGCCGCTCGAGCGCGAGTTCAACATCACCTCGCTCTACCTGCAGCGCGACTGGCGCGCCTTCGAGGTGCTGGGCGAAGTCGACCGCGCGTTGCTCGCCGCCAGCGAAATCGACCGCGCGCTCGACGTCGTGCTGCCGAAGTTCCGCGAGCTGACGCGCAGCCAGTGCGTGGGCGTGGTGCTGCTCGACCCGACGGCGCACCTGCACGGCCGCCTGTTCACGGCGGCGGTGGGCGCGCATGAAATGCCGGTGCAGCGCGTGACCTTCGACAACGCGATGATCGCCACGGTGCGCGAATCGAGCGAGGGCCTCACCATCGCGCGCATCGAGGAAACCCGCCATTCGTTCCTGGTGTCGATGCGCGATTGCGGCGCAGAGTTCTTCTGGCTGTGGCCGGTGGTGGACGAAGAACGTCTCGCGGCGCTGCTCATCGTCGGATACCACGGCGAGCCGGCGCGCGATCCGGCCGTGGCCGACTACGGCGCGGCGTTCGCCGAGCGGCTGCGCGCGGCGTTGTCCAACAGCGCGCGCGACGAGCGCCTGTACCGCCAGGCGCACTACGACCCGCTCACGCAGCTGCCGAACCGCGCGCTGTTCCGCGACCGCCTCTCGCAGGAGCTCGCGGCCGCGGCCTCGGGACTCACGCGTGGCGCGCTCATGTACGTGGACCTGGATCATTTCAAGCGCGTCAACGACACGCTGGGCCATTCGGCCGGCGACCAGTTGCTGTCCGTGGTTGCGCACCGCCTCAAGGCCTGCACCAAGGAAGGCGACACCGTGGCGCGCCTCGGCGGCGACGAGTTCACCGTGTTGCTGCGAAACGTAGGTGACGGCGAGACCGCGCGCCAGATCGCCGAACGCGTGATCCGCTCGCTGGCGCTGCCGGCCAACCTGGGCGGCCGCGACTACCAGATGCGCGCCAGCGTGGGCGTCACGCTGTTCCCGGACGACGGCACCGAGCTCGAGGACGTGATCCGCCAGGCGGATCTCGCCATGTACCGCGCCAAGGCCCAGGGGCGCGGCCGCGCCATCTTCTTCGAACGCGAGATGGCCCAGCGCCGCGCCAGCTTCACCGACAGCGGCCTGCATCGCGCGCTGCGGAGGCGCGAGTTCGCGCTGTACTACCAGCCGCAGTTCTCGCTGGCCGACGGCCGGCTGTGCGGCGTGGAGGCGCTGCTGCGCTGGCAGACCCGTTACGACGGAATCAAACTACCCGGCGAGTTCATCCCGGCGGCCGAACATTCCGGGCTGATCACCGACATCGGCGGATTCGTGCTGGAATCCGCCTGCGCGCAGTTCGCGGAGTGGGGCCGCGCCGCCATCGCGCCGCGCTGCTTCTCGGTCAACGTGTCGGTGCAGCAGCTCAAGGACCACAATTTCGTGTCGCTGGTGCAGAAGGCCCTGCACCAGCACGGCATTGCGCCGGCCAGCCTGGAGCTGGAACTCGTGGAGTCGGTGCTCGCCGACGGCGAGGTGGAAGAGCCCCTGCGCGCCCTGGCTGCGCTCGGGGTCAAACTCGCGCTGGACGACTTCGGCACGGGTTATTCCTCGCTGAATTACCTGCGCCGCTACCCGGTGCACACCGTCAAGCTGGATCGCAGCTTCCTCGACGAGGTCCCGCAGAACGATTCGGCCGGTGCACTGGTCGAATCGGTCATCACCATGGCGCACACCCTCGGAAAACGCGTCACCGCCGAAGGCGTCGAATCGGCCGGCCAGCTCGAGTTCCTGCGCTCGCGCGGCTGCGAAGCCGCGCAGGGATTCTTCCTGGCGCGTCCCATGTCGGCCTCGGCATTGACCGAGATCCTCGAGTCGCGCCGTCCCGGCTCCGAGATCGGCGATGCCCGCGCCGCGGGCTAGGGGACTGATCTATTATTCGGCCGAAAAATCGATCTGTCCCCGTTTCGCCGGCCTTTCTGCTGGCCGTCCTGCTTGCGGGCTGCCACTCGGCGCCTCCCAGGCAAGTGAGCGCAGGCGATCCTTTCGATCCAAACCAGTGGAACGGCAGCGATGGCGTCGCCGCCGAACAGAACCGCGGCGAGACGCTGGCCAGTATCGCGCTGGGTTTGCGCGGCATCCGCTACCGCTACGGCGGGGCCACGCGCGACGGCTTCGACTGCAGCGGTCTCGTCTTCTATGCGCATCGCCAGATCGGACTCACCGTGCCTCGCACCTCGCGCGACCAGGCAGAGAAGGCCGAGGAGGTGAAGTCGCGCAAGCTGCAACCCGGCGACCTGGTGTTCTTCCGCATCGACAGCCGCCGCGTGAATCACGTCGGCATCTACATCGGCGAGCGTCAATTCGTGCACGCGCCCGGCGCGGGAAAACCCGTCACGGTGAATTCCCTCGACGACGAGTTCTACGAGAAGAATTTCGAATCCGCCGGCCGCTTCTGGGAGCGGAAGCCGCGCTGATGCAATGCCGCACGGGGCCGCCGCCCTTATGTCGCATTTCCCCTGGACGGATGAATATTTAGGTCTGCGATCTGCGACAGGGTGCTCAGTTCGTCCGTTGACCGTATATGGCTCGGTTCGCACACTCCAAAGTGAGTGAGAAGGACCACGAATCCGGGGAGGGATGCGTGGTTCCGTCGGTCTTTGTCGGGGAAGTTTTATCAATGAGCGCGAAGCCTGATTACGTCGTGAACACACTGACGCGACCCACCGGTGCAACCGCCACGGGCGGTTATGTCATCAATTTGACATCGTCGACCACGCCGATGGCGTTGTCGCAGCCGAAGGATCCGACGCTCGCGCAGTACACCTTCTTCGTCAGCCGCCGTCTCGAAGACGGCCGCGAACGTTTCCGCCTGCACATGGGCTACTTCGAGACCCAGCAGGCCGCCGAGGAAATGCTGGCCGTGGTGCGCGAGGTGTATCCCAGCGCCTGGGCCGGTGAAGCTCCCGGCAAGAAGCTCCGCCCGAATGCCTCCGCCGCCGCACCTGCTGCTCCGGCACCGCGTGCTGCTGCTCCCGCTCCCCAGGCGAAGGCTCCCGCTCCCCAGGTTAAAGCTCCCGCACACCAGGCAAAGGCTCCTGCTCCCGCGGTTCCCGCCGCTCCGCAGGCTGCAAGACCTGCAGCACCCGTGGCCACCGCGCCGAATCCGTTTGTTGCCCCGCCGGCGGCACCGCACAAGTTCGAGCCCGATGAAGTTCCCTTCGAACTGAGCGACGCCGATGCCGACTTCAAGCCGATCGATCCGCCCGTGGTGCATCCGCCGGTGGCCAGGCCGGTAGTTAGCCCGCCGCGCCAGGCAGCCGCGCCGGCCGCCAGGGCTCCGGCCGCGAAGCCTGCGCCGCAGAAACCCGCGCAGCAGAAACCCGCCGCGCGCCAGGCGCAGCCGAAGGCGCCTGCCAGGGCCGCCGCGCCGGCCAGGCCTGCGGCTCCGAAGCCGTCAGCGCCCGCCGTCGCCGCCAAGCCTGCTGCCGCGCGTCCGGCCGCTCCTGCCAGGCCGCCCGTGGCCGCTCCCAAGATCGCCGCCCAGGTCTCGGCGCCCGCGCTGCAGGCTGCGGCACCGGCCCCCGTCGTTGCCAAGCCAGCCGTGCCCGAACCGACCGTGCAGATGCCGGCCATCGACCTGGTCAGCTCTGCGACGCCTTCTTTGAACAGCGTCCGCCAGGCCATCGACGAACTGGACGATCTCAGCGATACGCAGACGATTCGCCTGCTCGAGCGCCATTCCCCGTACCGCGAAGGCTCGCGCGAGGCGGATGTCGACGAGGCCATCCGCGTCATCAAGCCCGAAGACACGCAGTCGATGCTGGCCATCAAGAGCGACGTGAAGCGCAATGCGCCCGTGCTCTTCGCCGTGCAGCTCGACTGGTCGGTGACACCCTTCGACATGGCGAAGGTGCCGCCGCTGGCCATCTTCAACGCCTACACGCTCTATACCACGGAAGCCAACCGCGACGGCCGCGCCTGGTATGGCCTGCGCCTCGGCTTCTTCAGCGACGCAGTCTCGGCGAAGCAGGTGGCCTACTACGTGCGCTCGGACTTCAAGACCGTGTCCGTGGTCCCCGTGACCACCCTCGAGAAGGAGCGCGCCACCGATCTCAACGCGGCGCGCAGCGGCATCTACCGCGCCGCCAACATCAAGGACGTGCCGGCGCCGACGCCGCAGTCCATCGCGGCCTCGGGCAACAGCGGCGTGTTCCAGCTGCTGGAAGACGATACGCCGGAACACATCGAGCAGGACGTGGACGGCGAAATGTCGCCGCGCTTCAGCAAGCCGGCGGCCGACAAACCCGCCGCGGCGCCCGCTGCCGCACCGGCCCCCGAAGCTCCCAAGCCCTCGGCCAAGTCGCGCAAGCCCCCGTCGAAGGGCGCCCGGCGCGATGCGCATGCCCAGGTGGATGAAGAGACCCTCGACCAGACGCTGGAAATCCTCGGCGCGAACTCGCTGGAGATCACCAACGACAGCGCCGGCGACACCGGCGTACGCCACCTGCGCGTCAAGATCGACAAGAAGGGCTCGAAGTTCGCCTCGCTGATCGATCGGCTGAGCGGCAAGAAGTAGTCGCCCGGAGCCCGCCGCGCGCATGGCTCAATTGGCCGGCACCAGCGCCTTGTAGATAGGCGTATTCCACGCATCCTTGTCGATGTCGTAGACGACGAAGTTGCTGTCGAACTGCCAGTAGGTGAAGGCCCAGCCGCGTTTCTCGGCGGCGCGCGCCACGGCCGCGGTGTACCTCACCCGATCTTCCAGCGGTGCCTTGTCGTAGGCGCCGAATTCTCCCAGCAATATCGGCCGGTCGTGCTGCTTCGCCCAGGCCTGCGCCTCGTCGAATCTCTCGTCGAGCTTCGCCAGGTCGGCGGGTGAGCCCCAGTGGATGCCGGAGAGCTTGCGCCACTCCGCGTCACCCCAGGTCGCGCCCTGGTGCGTGAACTCGTGCGGCTCGTAGTAGTGCACGGTCACGATGATGTGCCGGTCTTCCGCCGGTAGTTCGAGCTTCGGCAGCCACGAGATGTTGTTCCAGAACGCAGGGCCGATGACCACGTTGCGCGTGGGGTTGGTCTTGCGGATGAGCGCCAGCGCTTCGGCGAGCAGGCCGTTCCACACCTCGTTCATGGCGCGGTTCGGCTCGTTGAGGATTTCGAACATCACCAGGTTCGGCGCGTCCTTGTAGTGCTCGGCCACCTGCGACCAGAAGGCCAGCACCAGCTGGCGGCAGCGCGCGGTGTCCTCGTGGCAACGCTCGTAGTCGTGCTCATCGAGCACGACGTTGAGACCCTGCTTGACGGCTTCGTCCACCAGGCCGTCGAGCGTCGCGAACCAGGCTGGCGACAACTCGAGCTGGTCGTTCATGTGCCGGAAGCCGTACAGGTTGATGCGCACGGTGTCGAAGCCGCCGTCCTTGATGATCTTGAAGTGGCGCGGTTTGAAGCGTCCCTTCGCCGGGTCCCGCCACAGGGGGTCGTAACCCACGATATTCACGCCGCGTTTCATCTGCGCGACTTGATCGGCGGCGGAAAGCGGAGTCGCGGCCGCGGCCAAGGCGGGCAGGACCAGGAGGCAGGTGAAGCAGGAAAGGATGCGGTGGAGATTCATGCCAGGGCCCTTTGTTTACGGCGGCGCCAGAAGTTTCCTGTCCACGCCGTGGCGATGCCGAGCGCCGCGGAAATGCCAAGGGACAGCAGCGTGGAGAGAAGGGACGGGCCCGGGACCCGCGTGTACATGCCGAAAGCGAGGATGAACAGCAATTGCGTGAGGATTTGAAATGCGACAGCCGCGATCGCGGCGCTGACAACCCACTTGTCCGGATCGTGCACGCTGGCGCCGTAGCCGGCGGTGGCCGCGCCCACCAACTGGACGAGCATCACGCCCAGCACGTTGTACTGGACTATTCCCGCGAATTCGACCTTTGCGTTGATGAGCAGCAGGCATCCCGCGAGGATCAGCAGCGAGATCGTGATGGCGCTCGCGCCCAGTGCTGCCCAGAGAGCCTTGAGGACGGCGCGGAAAGTCGTGGCGTTCACGTCACTTCTTTCCGAACAGCGCTTCGAGCGCGGTGCGCGCGGCGTCGGCTTCGCCGGTCGGCGCGGCGTATGCGCCCACCCTGGGCTTGAAGTGATCGCAGAAGTTGGCCTTGGTTTTCTCGCGCACTTCCTCGGCGGTGGGTTCGCGGCAGTGCTTGGCGACGCGCGTGTCGTACTCCACGCACATGCGGCACACGTGCAGCTCGGAACGGCAGGCCTTGCACTCCTCGAGGCGGCGCAGCGGCAGCGTGAGCGCTTCGAGCGAAGCGCCGCACTTCCAGCAGGTGAGGCCGTGTCCCATGGCTTATCCCTTGAAACCCTTGGCCACGATATACACCTCGCGCGACTCCTTGCGCGAGGCGGCGGGCTTGCGGATCAGCACTTTCTCGAAGGACTTGCGCAGTTCCTTCATGTATTCGTCCGAGCCCGAGCCCTGGAACATCTTCGCCACGAAGGTGGCGCCGGGCTCGAGCGTCTTGCGCACGGTGTCGAGCGCCAGTTCCAGCAGGTACATGGAGCCTGCCTGGTCGGCGGAATCGATGCCGGAAAGATTGGGCGCGATGTCCGAGACGATGAGGTCGAAGCGGCCGCCGTCGAGCCAGCCGAGCAGTTGCTCGACCACTTTCTCGTCGGCGAAATCGCCCTGGATGAAATCCACGTTCGGCACCGGATCCATGGGAAGGATGTCGGTGGCCAGCACGCGCCCCTTGCGACCCACGAGGCGGCCCGCGACCTGCGACCAGCCACCGGGTGCGCTGCCCAGGTCCAGGATGCGCATGTTGGGCTTGATCAGCCGGTCCTTCTCGTTGAGCTCGATGAGCTTGTAGGCCGAGCGCGAGCGGTAGCCGTCCTTCTGTGCCTGCTTCACGAACGGATCGTTGACGTGGCGGCGCAGCCATTCGCTGCTGCTCTTTGTCCGGGGCATAATGGCGCGCATTCTACCTCTGCCCGGGACACGGGCCAGGAAGCCTCGAGTGATCCGCATCACCGAGCTGGCGCTGCCGCTCGACTACCCGCCCGACGCGCTCCGCAAGGCCGTATCGAAGCGCCTGCAGGTCCGCGACGAAGATCTGCTCGAGGTCCAGCTCTTCAAGCGCAGCTACGACGCGCGCAAGAAGAACGCCATCAAGTTCGTCTGCATCGTCGATGTTTCGGTGCGTGACGAGGCCGCCGTGTTGAAGCGCTTCGCGCGCGATCCGCAGGTGAAGCCGGCTCCCGATACTTCGTACCACCCGGTCGCGCGGGCGCCGGCGGAGTTGAAGGACCGGCCCATCGTCATTGGCTTCGGTCCGGGCGGGTTGTTTGCCGCGTTGCTGCTGGCGCAGATGGGATTCAGGCCCATCGTGCTCGAGCGAGGCCGCGACGTGCGCCGGCGCACCCAGGACACCTGGGCGCTGTGGCGGAAAAGAGTGCTCACGCCCGAGTCAAACGTGCAGTTCGGCGAGGGCGGGGCCGGTTTGTTCTCCGACGGCAAGCTCTACAGCCAGATCAAGGATCCCAAGTTCTACGGGCGCAAGGTGATGCGCGAGTTCGTGAAGGCGGGCGCGCCGGAGGAAATCCTGTTCGTCAGCAAGCCGCACATCGGCACGTTCCGGCTCACCGGCGTGGTCGAAAGGATGCGCGCGGAAATCATCGCGCTCGGCGGCGAGGTGCGCTTCGAGAGCAAGGTCACGGACCTGCTGCTGGAAAGCGGGCCCGATGGCCGGATGACGATCGAAGGCGTGGTGCTCGAAGGCGGCGAGACGCTGCGCAGCCGGCACGTGGTGCTGGCGCTGGGCCACAGTTCGCGCGACACGCTGCGCATGCTGGAGAGGCGCAAGGTGTTCCTGGAGGCGAAGCCGTTTGCGATAGGTTTTCGCATCGAGCATCCGCAGTCGATGATCGACGCCGCGCGCTTCGGGAATTTCGCCGGGCATCCGGAGCTCGGGGCCGCGGACTACAAGCTGGTGCATCACGCCAGCAACGGCCGTTCGGTCTACAGCTTCTGCATGTGCCCGGGCGGCACGGTGGTGGCGGCGACGTCGGAAGTCGGGCGAGTGGTCACGAATGGCATGAGCCAGTATTCGCGCAATGAGCGCAATGCCAACGCGGGGATCGTCGTTGCCATCAACCCGGAGCCTGACTACCCGGGCGGGCCGCTGGCCGGCGTCGAATTGCAGGAAGCGCTGGAGTCGAAGGCCTTCGAGCTGGGCGGCGGCGGCTACAACGCGCCGGGTCAGCTGGTGGGGGATTTCGTGCGCGGTGCGGCGTCGACGAATCTCGGCGCGGTGACGCCGTCGTACACGCCGGGCGTGAAGCTGGGCGATCTAGCGCTCTCGCTGCCCGCGTACGCCATCGACGCGATCCGCGAGGCGCTGCCCGTGTTCGGGCGGCAGATCGCGGGTTTCGATCGCGACGATGCCGTGCTGACGGGCATCGAGAGCCGCACGTCGTCGCCGGTGCGCATCACGCGCGATGCGGAATCCCTGCAGAGCCTCAACGTGCGCGGGCTCTATCCTTGCGGTGAGGGTGCAGGTTACGCGGGCGGCATCCTGTCCGCGGGCGTCGATGGCATCAAAGTGGCCGAGGCCGTGGCGCGGAATCTCGCATGAAATTCGAAGACATCAGGAAGCTGCACCAGAAGAAATTCCGCGAGGAGCTGGGGTTCTTCATCGTCGAAGGCGAACACCTGGTGCAGGAGCTGCAGAAGGCGGCGCGGCAGGATGCGCGCCTCGCGGGCAGCGAGATCTACCTGACGCGCGACTACGCGCATTGGTCGAGTGCGCTGCCGATGCACGTGGTGCAGTCGAAGCAGATGGCGCAGATCAGCGAGACGCGTTCGCCGCAGGGCATCGCCGCCGTCGTGCCGCTGCTCACGACGGCCGCGGCCGAGCCGCGGCGGGCTATCTACCTGCACGAGGTGCAGGACCCGGGCAACCTCGGCACCATCCTGCGCACGCTGGCGTGGTTCGGCGGCTTCCGTTGCCTGCTGAGCCCGGATAGCGTCGACGTGCACAATGGCAAGGTGGTGCGCGCCAGCATGGGCGCAATCTTCCACGTGCCGGTGGAGATCGACGTGCCGCTGGACTCGCTGCCCGGCCGCTTCAGCCGCCTGGCCTGCCTGGATCTCGGCGGTGAGCCGGTGGCCAACCCGGCATTCCGCGAATTCGACTGCTACCTGTTCGGCAATGAAGCGCGCGGCCTGCCGCCCGCGGCGAAGTCGATGGCTCGCGCCTTCACGATCCCCGGCACGAAGGCCATCGAATCACTGAACGTCGCCTCGGCCGTGAACATCACCCTGTACGAAATCCACCGCTGAAACGCGGCCAGGAAATGGGGTCAGACCCCATTTCAGGCGCGGCGGTCGGCGAGGAAGTCTTTGAGGACGGCGCCGGTGTGGGAGGTGGATGCCTTGGCGATCACGGCCTGTGGCGGCCCGGCCGCCACCACCTTGCCGCCGGCGGCGCCGGCCTCGGGGCCCATGTCGATGATCCAGTCGGCTTCGGCCATCACGTCCAGGTTGTGCTCGACCACGACCACCGTGTTGCCGGCATCCACCAGCCGATGCAGCACGTGGATCAGTTTCTCCACGTCGGCCATGTGCAGGCCGACCGTCGGTTCGTCGAGCACGTAAAGCGTGTGCGGCGCCTTCTGGCGCATCTTGCGCGTTTCTTCGCCGCGCACTTTCGCGAGCTCGGTGACCAGCTTGATGCGCTGGGCCTCGCCCCCCGAGAGCGTCGGTGACGGCTGGCCGAGCGTGAGATAGCCCAGCCCCACGTCCTGCAGCAGCCGCAAGGCGTGGTGGATGGACGCGTGCGCCTCGAAGAACTCGACCGCGTCGTCGATGTTCATGGCCAGCAGGTCGCCCACCGATTTCCCCCGCCACAGGATGCTCAGCGTCTCGTTGTTGAAGCGCCGCCCGTTGCACGAATCGCACAGCACCTTCACGTCGGGCAGGAAGTTCATCTCGATGGTCTGCATGCCCTGGCCTTCGCAGGCGGGGCAGCGTCCTTCACCGGTGTTGAAGCTGAAGCGGCTGGTCGTGTATCCCGCGATCCTGGCCTCGGTGGTGTTGGCGAAGATCTTGCGGATGTCGTCCCAGAACCCGATGTACGTCGCCGGGCAGGAACGCGGCGTCTTGCCGATGGGCGTCTGGTCAACCTCGAGCACGCGGTCGATGTGCTCGACACCACGCACGGCTCCGACACCGGCGAGCTCGGGCCGCTTGTCCCGCGCGGCCTTGCCGACCAGCTGCCTGAGGTTGGTGTACAACACGTCGCGCGCCACGGTGGATTTGCCGGAGCCCGACACGCCGGTGACCACGACCAGCCGGCCGATGGGCAGCGACACGTCTTCCTGGTGGACGTTGTGCAGCTCGACCTTGTGGAGCGAGAGCTTCGGTGCGCGCGCCCCCGTGGCCCGCCGCGGCTCGCCCGAGTGCTTGAGCGGATGCGCGAGGAAACGGCCCGTCACCGAAGCCGGGTTCCTTTTCAGGTCCTCGACATTGCCCGCGCCGACGACCTCGCCGCCGCGCACGCCGGCGCCCGGCCCAAGGTCGATGACGTGGTCGGCGCGGCGGATGGTGTCTTCATCGTGCTCGACCACCACCAGGGTATTGCGATGCCTGGCGAGCTCCGCCAGCGCGTCGAGCAGGATGCGGTTGTCACGCGGATGCAGGCCGATGGTGGGCTCGTCGAGCACGTAACACACGCCCTGCAGATTGGAGCCGAGTTGCGCGGCGAGACGGATGCGCTGCGCTTCGCCGCCGGACAGCGTGGGCGCGGAGCGATCCAGCGGCAGGTAGCCCAGGCCGACGCGCTGCAGGAATGCCAGCCGCGCCTTGATCTCCGCCATGAGATCGGGCGCGATCTCGGCCTCGCGTTTGCTGAGACGCAGCTTGCCGATGAAATCCACAGTGTCGTCTATGGCCTGGCGCGTGAGCTGCGCGATGTTGAGATCGCGGAAGCGCACGTGCAGCGCGACCTGGTTGAGTCGCTGCCCGTCGCAGGTCTCGCAGGCGTGCGTCTCGGCGCCCTCCATCCACTCGTTCCAGGCGGTTTCTTCGCCGCTTTGCTCCTCGTCGAAGCCTTCGAGCTGCACGCCGGTGCCGTAGCAGTCCTCGCACCACCCGTGCTTGGAATTGAACGAGAACAGGCGCGGATCGAGCTCTGCGAAGCTGGTGCCGCATGAAGGGCAGGCGCGCTTGATGGAGAACACCTGCACCTTCGGCTTCTTCGCGTCGAGGTCGAGCACGTGCACCAGGCCCTTGCCGAGGTCCAGCGCCTTGATGACGTTGCGTTCCAGCGCGTCGGCGTTGTCCTTCTGCACGTTGATCTGCGCCACCGGGAGCTCGATGGTGTGCTCCTTGAAGCGGTTCAGGCGCGGCCACTGGTAGGTAGTCAGCATTTCGCCGTCGACGCGCAGGTGTTTGTAACCGCGCGCGTTCGCCCACTTGGCGAGCTCCGTGTAGTAACCCTTGCGCGCCACGACCAGCGGCGCGAGCAGCAGGATGCGCGAGCCCCTGTGCTGCTTGAGCAGGCGGTCAGCGATGCTGGCGGCAGTCTGCGGCTCGATGGCGACGTCGCAGGTGGGGCAGAACTGCGTTCCCAGCTTCTGGTAGAGCAGGCGCAGGAAGTGGTAAATCTCGGTGAGCGTCGCCACCGTCGACTTGCGGCCGCCGCGGCTGGTGCGCTGCTCGATGGCCACGGTCGGCGGGATGCCATAGATCGCGTCCACGTCGGGACGCGCGGCCGGTTGCACGAACTGCCGCGCATAGGCGTTCAGCGACTCGAGATACCGGCGCTGCCCCTCGTTGAACACGATGTCGAAGGCCAGCGTGGACTTGCCCGAGCCGCTGACGCCCGTGACCACCGTGAATGCCTCGCGCGGAATCTCGACGTCGATATTGCGCAAGTTATGCTCGCGCGCCCGATGAATCACGATGGCGGTGTCAGAGAGGGATTGTCGGGATTCCTCCGCGACCCGGTTCACCGGCCGACTCGCGTAATCCCGACAATCCCTCTCTGACACCACCAATTGGGCGTCGTAGTCGCGGAGGGCTTTGCCGGTGTGGGAGCGCGGGTGGGCTTCGACCTGCGCTGGAGTGCCGGCGACCACGATCTCGCCGCCGGCCTCGCCGCCTTCGGGGCCGAGGTCGATCAGCCAGTCCGCGGCGCGGATCACGTCGAGGTTGTGCTCGATCACCACCAGCGAGTGGCCGATCTTGAGCAGCTTGCGGAACGCGCGCAGTAGTTTGGCGACGTCGTCGAAGTGCAGGCCCGTGGTCGGCTCGTCGAACAGGAACAGCTTGCCGCGGATCGACGGCGTGTCGTCGGCCGCAGCCTCGGCCAGGTGTCCGGCCAGCTTCAGGCGCTGCGCCTCACCGCCTGAGAGCGTTGGCACCGGCTGCCCCAGCTTCACGTACTCGAGCCCCACGTCCACCAGCGGCTGCAGCCGCACCGCCACCGCGGACACGTCCTTGAAGAACGCCAGCGCCTGCGTGACCGTCATGTCGAGCACGTCGGCGATGTTCCGCCGCGTGCCGTCCGCGCCCTCGCGGCGGATCTCCAGCGTCTCGGCGCGGTAACGCTTGCCGTCGCAGTCCGGGCAGCGCAGGTACACGTCCGACAGGAACTGCATCTCGACGTGTTCGAAACCATTGCCGCTGCAGGTGGGGCAGCGCCCCGTGCCGGAATTGAACGAGAACGTCCCCGGCGTATACCCGCGCGACTTCGCCGCGCCCTCGTTCGCGAACAGCTCGCGTACCACGTCGAAGGCGCCCACGTAACTCGCGGGGTTCGAACGGGTGGTGCGGCCGATGGAGCTCTGGTCGATCATGACCACGTCGTCGACCAGGTCCGCGCCCTCTAGCCGGTCGAACGCGCCGGGCATCTCGCTCGGCTGGCCGAGCGCCTTGCGCATGGCCTTGTAGAGCACGTCCTCGATCAGCGTGGACTTGCCCGAGCCCGAGACGCCGGTGATGCACACCAGCCGCCGCAGCGGGAAATCCACCGTCACGTTCTTGAGGTTGTGCTGGTTGACGCCGCGCAGCCGGATGGCCTTTTGCGACGGCACCATGCGCGCCTTTGGCTCGTTGTCGACCTTGGGCGGCGGCGGGCGCGGAGCCACGACCTTTGCACCCGACAGGTACTGCCCCGTCAGCGAGGCCGGATTCGCGCGGATCGCCTCGGGCGTGTCGAACGCCACGATCTCGCCGCCGCGTTCGCCCGCACCCGGGCCCAGGTCCAGGATGCGGTCCGCCGCCAGCATGATCTGCGGGTCGTGCTCGACCACCACCAATGAATTGCCCGCATCCCGCAACCGGTGCATCACCTGCGTCACGCGCTGCATGTCGCGCGGATGCAATCCGATCGACGGCTCGTCCAGCACGAACAACGTGTTGACCAGCGACGTGCCGAGCGCCGTGGTGAGGTTGATCCGCTGCACCTCGCCACCCGAAAGCGTGCGTGACTGGCGGTCCAGCGTGAGGTATCCCAGGCCCACCTCGCACAGGTAGGCGAAGCGCGCGCGCACCTCGGCCAGCAGCAGGTCCGCCGCTTCATCGAGCGGCGCCGGCAGGCGCAGCCCCTCGAAGAATCCGCGCGCCCGTTCCAGCGGCAGCAGCATCAGGTCGTGGATGTTCTGCCCGGCGATTCGCCACAACAGCGCATCGGGCTTGAGCCGCGAGCCCCCGCAGGCCGTGCACGGAGTGTACGCGCGATAACGCGACAGCAACACGCGCACGTGCATCTTGTAGGCCTTGGTCTCCAGCCACTCGAAGAACCGCCTGGCGCCGTACCAGACCTTCTTCTCCCACTTGCCTTCTCCTTCGATGACCCACTTGCGCTGCGCTTCCGAGAGCGCATACCACGGCGTGTCCAGCGGAATGTTCCGCTTCTTCGCGAACTTGACCATGTCGTCCTGGCATTCCTTGTACGACTTGGTCTGCCAGGGTTTCACGGCGCCCCCGGCCAGCGTCTTGGTCTCGTCGGGGATCACCAGCCCGTAGTCGATGCCGATGATGCGGCCGAAGCCGCGGCAGGTCTCGCAAGCGCCCACCGGCGAGTTGAACGAGAACAGCGAGGGCACCGGATCGCGGTACGTGATGTCGCAATCCGCGCAGTGCAGTTCGTTCGAGTACTTCCAGCGCTCGAGCGACTTCGGCCCTTCTTCATGGGAAGACGGCGATTCGACCACCAAATGCAGGTTCACTCGCCCGCGTCCCACGCGCAGCGCGGTTTCCAGCGACTCCATGACGCGCCCGCGCTCGGCATTGCCGAGGCGGATGCGGTCCTGTACGACTTCCAGGGTGTCGCCAACACGCTCGTGAATGCGGGTGTAGCCCTGCGATTCGAGCAGCTGCTTGATCTCGGCTTCCTTGAAATTCTTCGGCACCGGGATCGGGAAACAGATGTACACGCGCGGATCGCCGGCCGCGGCGGCGCGTTGCGTGGCATCGGCGTAGATGCTGTCGGCGCTGTCCCGGCGCACCGGCTTGCCGCAGTTGCGGCAGTGGAGCGTGGCGGCACGCGCGAACAGCAGCTTCAGGTGATCGTTGAGCTCGGTCATCGTACCGACCGTCGAGCGCGAGGTGCGCACCGGATTGGTCTGGTCGATCGCGATGGCCGGCGGAATGCCGTCGACCCGATCCACGGCCGGCTTGTCCATCCGGTCGAGGAACTGGCGCGCGTAGGGCGAGACCGTCTCGACGTAGCGGCGCTGGCCCTCCGCATACAACGTGTCGAACACCAACGAGGACTTGCCCGAGCCCGAAACCCCCGTGACCACCACCAGCTCGTTGAGCGGAATGTCGAGGCTCAGGTTCTTGAGTTTGTTCTGTCGCGCGCCGTGCACGCCGATGCAGGCGCGCGAATGAACGTGGGCGCGCGGCTGGGTCGCGGACTTCTTGCTCGCGGGCTTGCGTG
>DASUGK010000035.1:0-21549 GCA_036274075.1 Steroidobacteraceae bacterium
CCAGCCGTTCTCGGTGGCGATCACGCCCACGTCCTTGCCCTGCGCCTCGGCGCACTCGCGCGTGCAGCCGGACACCGCGAACTTGATCTTGTGCGGCGCGCGCAGGCCCTTGTAGCGATTCTCGAGATCGATGGCGAGGCCGACCGAGTCCTGCACGCCGTAGCGGCACCACGTGGAGCCCACGCAGCTCTTCACGGTGCGCAGCGCCTTGCCATAGGCGTGGCCGGATTCGAAGCCCGCGTCGATGAGTTCCTTCCAGATCAGCGGCAGCTGGTGCACCTGCGCGCCGAACATGTCGATGCGCTGGCCGCCGGTGATCTTGGTGTAAAGCCCGTACTTCTTCGCGATCTGGCCGATGACGATCAGGCCTTCGGGCGTGATCTCGCCGCCCGGCACGCGCGGGACCACCGAGTACGTGCCGTCCTTCTGCATGTTGGCCAGGAAGTAGTCGTTGGTGTCCTGCAACACCGCGTTGCGCTTCTTGAGCACGAACTCGTTCCAGCAGGACGCCAGGATCGAGGCCACCGCCGGCTTGCAGATGTCGCAACCCAGGCCGCGGCCATGCTTGGCGACCACCTCGTCGAATGTCTTGAGCTGGTTGATGCGCACCAGGTGGAACAACTGCTGGCGCGTGTACGGGAAGTGTTCGCACATCGAGGTGTTGACGCTCACGCCGCGCTTCTTGAGCTCGGCATTGAGGATCTGCGTCACCAGCGGCGTGCAGCCACCGCAGGTGGTGCCCGCCTTGGTCCTGGTCTTCAGGGCGCCGACGGTGGTGCAGCCGGCCTCGATGGCCGAGCACAGGCCGCCCTTCGAGACGTTGTTGCAGGAGCAGATCTGCGCGGTTTCCGGCAGCGCATTCACGCCATGGCCGGCAGGTTGGGCACCGGCTGTGGCAGCCCCCGCCGGGAACAACAGGGTCTCCGGATTCTCGGGCAGCGCCATGCCGTTGGCCACGGTCTGGTGCCACATCGAGTAGTCGGCCGTGTCGCCCACCATCACCGCGCCGAGCAGCTTCTTGCCCTCGGCGTCGACCACCAGCTTCTTGTACACCTCGCGGCGCTGGTCGAAGAAGGAATACACGCGCGCGCCGGCCGTCGCCGCGTGCGCATCACCAATGGAACCGACTTCGACGCCGAGCAGTTTGAGCTTGGTGCTCATGTCGGCGCCGGCAAACCGCTCGCCGTCGTTGCCGAGAACGCGCTCCGCGGCGATGCGCGCCATCTGGTAGCCGGGCGCCACCAGGCCGAACACGCGGCCCTCGAACGCGGCGCATTCGCCGATCGCATAGATGGATCCGTCGCTGGTGCGGCAGTCGCCGTCGATCACGATGCCGCCGCGCGGCGCCACGTCGAGGCCGGCCGCGCGCGCCAGTTCGTCGCGCGGACGGATGCCGGCGGAAATCACGATGACGTCGGTCTCCAGCGAGCCGCCGTCTGCGAATTGCATGCGATGGCGCGCGGCTTCACCGTCGTCGATGCGCGTGGTGTTCTTGCCCGTGTGCACCGAGACGCCCAGCGCCTCGATGCGTGAACGCAGCAGCCCTCCGCCGCCCTCGTCCACCTGCACGGCCATGAGCCGGGGCGCGAATTCGACCACGTGGGTAGTGAGGCCGAGGTCCTTCAGGGCCTTGGCGGCTTCGAGACCCAGCAAGCCGCCGCCGATGACCACGCCGCGCGTGGAATTCCTGCCGGCCTCGGTGATGGCCTCGAGATCCTCGATGGTTCGGTAGACGAACACGCCGGGACGATCCTTCCCGGGGATGGGCGGCACGAAGGGGCTCGAGCCGGTGGCGAGGATCAGCACGTCGTACTCGTATTCCGCGCCGCTCTTCGTGATGACGCGCTTGCCGGCGCGATCGATGGAGGTCACCGGGTCGCCCGAGTACAACTCGATGCCGAGCTTGTCGAAGAAGTCGCGCGTGGTGAGCGTGAGCTCTTCCACGCTGGTGCCCGAGAAATACTTGGACAGGTTGACGCGGTCGTAGGCCAGCCGCGGTTCTTCCGCGAGCATGGTGATCGACAGGTCCGAGCTGCCGTCCTTGGTCAGCGACTCGAGAAATCGCTGCCCGACCATTCCGTGGCCGACCACAATAATTCGCCTGGACATTGCTTGATCTGGCCCTCGTCCGATGGAGCAATGATCTGCTTAAGCAACGGCCATGCCATGCCTGTTTTGGGGCAAACCGGGCGGCCGGGCGGCCGGATGTGCGGCCCTGCTTCAGTTCGGTGCAGGGGGATGGCGGCGGCGCATCAGTGCTGGGCAGGCCGAAGCGGTGCGCCGCCGATCAGTTCAGGCGTTCGGCGGCTTCATCGGACGCGCGCGTAAACCACTGCGTCGATGATCTGGCCTTCCTTGAAGACACCCTTGCGCTGCACTCCTTCGCGCACGAAGCCGCATTTCTCGAGGACGCGCATCGAAGCCGGGTTCCATTCGAACACCGGCGCCTCGAGGCGCACGAGGCCGAAATGATCGAGCACGAAATCCGACGTGGCGCGCACCGCCGCCGTCATGATGCCCTGCCCCCAGAAGGGCTCGCCCAGCCAGTAGCCGAAGCGCGCCGTCCTGGAATAAATGCCTTCGCCGACGTCGATGCCGATACCGCCCACCGCTTCGCCGTCCACGTCGATGGCCCAATGCGTGGGTTGCGGCGTGTTCGCGAGCAGCACGAACCAGGCATCAGCATCGGCTTCGGTATAGGGATGAGGAAAACGATGCGCGAGATTGCGCGCCACGTTGCGATTGTCCGCCAGGCGCAGCAGCGATGGCTTGTCGGACAGGCGCCAGTTGCGCACACGGCATTTTTCGCAATCGAGGTTCAAGCCAGCTGTTACTCGACGCTGCAGAACAACGTGTCGTTGGATTTCTCGCGGCCGATATTGCAGCCGATCTCGACCAGTTTGTCCGCTTCCGTCGCAATCCAGTGCAGCCGCGCCGCCAGCGTATCCGGCGATACCCGGGCGGTCGGAGGCTCGAAGATCCACGACGGCCATTTCGTGGTACGCACGCTGGAGGCCTTCACCAATCGCATATTCAGAAGACGATTCCTCAACTGGAGCAACTGGGTCGCGTCTGCCTTCAGCGCAGCGTCCGTGCGCAGCAACCAGTACGCATCATCGAAGGAATCATCGACATTCGCTTGCCCGAGGAGATCCAGGCCACTGTTGGACCGGTCGATGAGTACCGACCAACGCTCGCTGTCGATCGCCAGCATCGACGGATCGTCCTCGAAATCCTGCTGCACCTGGCTCTTCTCGCCCTTCGCCAGCGTCTGGATCGACCAGGCAAGCGCGAACAGCGTGACGATTGCCAGGAAAAACTTGCCCTTCATGTGTCCCCCGGTGTCGGTTGCACTCCCGCGGGGAAAACTATACGCCCGACGGAGCCTCGACCCAGCCAAGCGACCGGCAGATGTGGCAACGGATCTGCTTGTTCCCGTATTGCATCCAGCCCGACCCTTGGCATTGCGCGCATTCGACGCACGAATCGGATCGCACGGGCAGTAGCACTTCGAGTTCCGGGAACTTCTCGACCCCCGCCACGAGAAACATGGTCCGCAAGGGGTCGACGGCGGGCTTGACCGGGCCGTCTTCTGTCGCTTCCATCACTTGACCTTCCTTGGTCAGCAGGGCCCAGGCGAACCAACCCTCGGCCAGCGGCAAGGCGTCGTATTTCAGCGCGGCCTGCTGGAACGCCTCGCCGTTCTCCCCGTTGCTGACTTGCTCGATCAGCGCAAGGATCGTTCGTGACAGGGTAGACGACACGGCAGCCTCTGACAGTTGGACGGCGCGCTGCAGCAGCAGCGGTCAGGGCCCGGATTCTATGTTAGAGGCGCGCGAGTTGCAGCAGATGACTATCTACAAAGTCGGATTCGACCGCGCGCACGGATTCCGGCGGGGCCACCTGCCGGTTGCGCTCATTTGTTGGCGCAAATCAGGTATGTGGTGAACTGCACGACCTGTGGATGGTTGACATTCGTCGCGTTGGTCCAGACCGCCATCCACTTGCGCGCATTCCCGGCTGTGACCGGAAAGGATGATTTGAGCGTGTAGTTCGCGGCCGAGCCGGGAGGCAAGGCCTGGCACTCCGCGCCTCCACCGAGGATGACCTTGTTCCTCGGACACGGAACTTCGACGACGAGGATTTCGTCCGGGTTGATCTTTGCGCTCACGGTCTTGACCAAGACTTTGTATCCGGGAATCGCCACCCTGCTTCTCCTGGCCCATCGGCATTTCTTGTTCTTCTTTGCCAGGCCGCACAGGGCGACCCGGACCAATTCTACACGGCGGGACGGCCCGTGTTGCCAACCGCAGGCCGTGCCGCGTACTCGTGCGTGCAGGTCTAACGTGTGTTCACTTCTTCGACCGCGGGCGCGATGGCTTCTTCTTGCCACCCGTCATCATGATGAGCCTGCCTTTCCCCTGGGCCGGCAAGGGAGTGCTCGCCAGGGAGGCCGCTTCGGCGATCAGCGCTTCCACGTCCGGATGTGCCAGCCGGCGGGCCGACTCCAGCTCGATGAAGCGGACCATCTTTGCCGATCCCTGCAGCAGCCCCTTCGGGTCGGACAGCTTCGGTCCATTGGTGAGGTAGAAGAACACGCCGTTGGGGCGAGCGGCGAAGGACACGATGCCATCGATGCCGCGCTCCGTCGGCGAGTAAGCAATGACGACGAAGCTCTTGTAGTCGTACGCCAGCTCGTTGGCCGTGGGGAATCGCTTGCGAAGCGCAGCGCGGACCGACTCGCTGAGCTTCTGGATCTTCGGATCGAGCCTGCCGATCAGGGCGCGGAGTTCGACTTCCGGCGCCGGCTTGTCGTCATTGGACTTCGCTTTCATTGATTCTCCCTTTCGAGAAATATTGCTTCGATTTCGACGAAAACGCGATTGCGTACGTCCACCACGCCAACAGGATCGGCATCAGTATCCGCCCCAGCATGCCACCCATACGCTCGGCATCATTGAGGTACTGTGTCTTGTCCGGAGTGAAGACGCTGTAGGCGGCCAGCAAGACGAATATCGCCACGCCAAACCAGCGGCTCCACGGGCGGCGACGAAACGCACTGACGGCGGCCGCGATGAAAATCGCGATCAGGAAGACGCGCCAGACCATCGTGATCGCCACCGCGGCCACGCTGGTTACCTCGGACCAACGGGCCATGAGCGTCGCGGCCAGCCTTGCCGTGGCCAGGGAGATCACGATAGCGACCGCCCAGAGAAGGACTATCAGCAGCCAGACCGAAATCGGCCGTCGCACTGACTCCTTCGGAACGGGAAGTTCCGTATTGGCCTGCGGCGGGGAGTAAGGATTGTGATCCACTTTCAGGCAGCGCCGGACTTCGAGATGACGATCTCGTTGAACTGGATCTCGGGCGGAATGTTGGTGTACCGCGGCATGTCGCCCTGCAGCTCCTGCGCATGCGGCATGAAAGCCGCAACGAAGGATTCAACGGTGTCGAAGGTGTAGAAGCAGGCCGCGACGTATTCCGGTGGCGACCCGGGCTCGGCGCCGCCGATGCCGCGCTCGACGGTGACACCACGAAAGCCCGGGTGCGCGCTGAGCAACTCGATGGAACGCGGCATGTGCTTCGCCAGGTAATAGTCGAAGTCGAAGCGGCCGTCCGCGACGCCGGGATAGATGATGCTGATCTTGACCATGGTCACGCGTTGGCGCGCACCTTCTGTATTCGCCAGCGATGAGTTCGCTGGAGCATGACAGGATAGCCATTGAATAACAGGTTCAACCCGAGAATCCAGAAGGCCAGGGATTGACGGCCGATCGCCAGGCAGAACAGCGCAACGAGGAGCGCCACGACAAAAGTCCAGGCGTGGCATATCTCTGCGCCCTTCGCGGTCAACTCGGTACGATCGAGGAACTCCCGGCGATTCCTGAGCCTTGGAGGTGGGTCGAAGCCGTTCAGCATGGGCCAGTGGGGAGTTTCGACCACGCGCTTGACCAGCCCGACTCCGGCCCAGCGATACAGCACCGGTTCGATGGGTTTGACCGGCTCGAGAAAGCGAGGCAGCTGCAGCGCGCCTCGCAGGTAGGCAGCGAGGAACAGGCCGTTCGGGCCCCACACGATCGAGAACGCCAGAGCCGGCGTACCGGATTTCACCAGCACGCACACGAGCACGATGCCAGCCGCGCAAAGGATCCGCAGGCCCCACACCGTGAACGGCGTCGGCATCGAATCGCTCACTCCGGCGGCCTGAGCCACTTCTCCATGCGCACCGCGTCCTCGACACCCTGGTAATACCCGGGGCTGATGACGTGTTCGTGGTAGCCGTGTTCCCCGTAGAAGTTGCGCGCGACGGAATTGTTGCGCCGGCACTCGACGTGGATCTGCCGGATGCCGGCCTCGCGGGCCACGTCCTCGAGCCAGCGCAGGATCGCGCTGCCGATGCCGAGCCGCTGGTGCGACTCGCGCACCGCGAACAACAGCAAGTGCGCGGCCTGGTCGCGATAGCTCATGATGCCGAACGCCAGGAGCGAGCGCGTGTCGCGCACCACGGCGACGTTCGTCTCCGGATCGCGGATGGCCCTGGCCACGCGTGCCGTGGTCCAGCTCCATCCCAGCCCCTGCTCTATCTGGTCGCGCGACAACGCGGCGATTTCCGCGGCATCCGCCGGATTCGCGAGCCGGATGGAGGCATCGGTGATCATGCCAGCTGCCGGAGCAAGGCCGAGATCAGCTCGCTTGCGATGAACTGCACGATGAGCATCATCACCAGGCACAGCACTCCAATACCTGCCGCTCGCCACCAGGGATAGAGTTCGCCGCCAGCCTCGCGGTGCCGTTGCAAGATGCCGGAAAACTGGTGATCGGACCACGCGCGGTAACCGACTGCGCTCATCGCCCCCGTCGCCACCAGGGTAAGCCACCAGGACAGGAAGTAGCCGATGGCAACGACTACCAGCCCCAGGCCGATGCTCCGGCCCATCACCTGCCCGGCGATGTCCCATCGCGAGACGTGACGGTAATTGATGGCCATGAGCCAGCCGCCCGCCACCGGCGAGCCAAGCAGCGCAGCAAGCGCGATCTGGTTCTGGGAATACAGGCGCAGGTATGGCGAAGCGTCCGGCAATGCCCCCGCCGCGGAAACCCCGACATCGGCCTTGGGCGGCGCGTAGGGGTTGTCGCTCACGGGCGGCTCAGGCGGCACCGCTACCGGAAATGGCCGCGCGGCCAGACCACTGCAGCTGCGATGCCGCCGAGGCAACGCTGCCGATGATCAGCATGGCGGGCGCCTTGAGCTTCTGCAGGACGGCGTCGCGATGCATGGTCTCGACCGTGGAGGTGATCACGCGCTGCTCACTGCGGCTGGCATTCTCGATGAACACCACCGGGGTCACGCCGCGTACGCCCGACAGCAGTAGTTTGTCGCGCAGCGGCGCGAGCTTGCCCACGCTCATGTAGAACGCCAGCGTCTCGCGCCCGGCGGCGAGGTCCGAGAAGTTGAACTGCGCCAGTTGTTCGTCGCTGTTGCCGGTGAGGAAACGCACGGCCTGCGAGTGGCGCCGGTCGGTCAGCGGCACGCCGGCATAGGCACCCGCGGCCACCGCGGCGGTGATGCCGGGGATGACCTCGAAGGACACGCCATGCGCGCGCAGGCAGTCTATCTCCTCGCCGCCGCGCCCGAACACGAACGGATCGCCGCCCTTGAGCCGCACCACGTACTCACCGCGCTGGGCATGTTCCACCAGCAGTTCGTTGATCTCTTCCTGGGTGGCGCCGCCGCCGCCCACGAATTTGCCCACGTCGAAGCGCGCCGCATCGCGGCGAGCGAGATCCAGTACTTCGGGCGACACGAGCCGGTCATGCACGATGACGTCGGCTTCCTGCAACGCGCGCAGTCCCTGCAACGTCATGAGGCCGGCATTGCCCGGGCCCGCGCCCACCAGCACCACGTGGCCATGGGGCAGCGAGGCCGGATCCTCGAGGGCCTGCTGCGCCAGGGTCTCGGCGCGTTCCTCGCGGCCGGCGCGAATCGCCGCGGCCACGGGACCGGTGAGCATCCAGGAGAGGAACCGGCGGCGCGCGCCGATATCCGCGAACTTCGCCCTGACGCGTTCGCGCCAGCGATCGGCAAATGCGGCCAGCGTCCCGAGCGAGCCATCGAGCAGCGTCTCGAGACGCTCGCGGATCAGGCGCGCCAGCACGGGCGACGTGCCGCCGGTCGACACGGCGATCTGCACCGGCGAGCGGTCGATGATGGCCGGCATGATGAAGCTCGACAGCTCGCGGTCGTCGACGACATTGCAGGGAATGCGCGCGGCGTTCGCCGCCGCGGCCACCTGCGCGTTCACCGCGCGATCGTCGGTGGCGGCGACCACCAGCCACTGGCCGTCGATGTCGGTGGCGGCGAATTCGCGGGCGTGGTGCGTGAATTCCTGCCGCGCCAGCGCGGCGGCGAGCTCCGCGCCCAGCGAGGGTGCCACCACGGTGATCACCGCGTGCGCCTCGGCGAGCAGGCCGAACTTGCGCGCGGCCACGGCCCCGCCGCCCACGAGCAGCACCGGCTTGCCGGTGAGATCGAGGAACAGCGGGAAATAACGCATGCTCAGAATCCGAGGTCGCGAGCCAGGCGCGCGCCGTAGGTGATGATGTAACTCGCGCCTGCGCGGCGCAGGTTGTACCAGCTCTCGGTGAGCGCGGCGTCGAAGTCGACGAACTTCTCCTTCGCCAGCAGCACCAGCGAGGTGTATTCACCGCTCACCTGGTACGCGCCCACCGGCAGGCCGGTCTGTTCGTGGATCGGCCGGATGAGATCCGCCGAGGGTTGCCCCGGCTTCACCATCAGCAGGTCCGCGCCCTCTTCCGCGCAACGCCGGCTCGAGGCCAGCGCATCGGTGCGATTGCGCACGTCGAGCTGGTAACTCTTGCGATCGCCGTACTGCGGCGCCGAGTCCGCGGCGTCGCGGAACGGTCCGTAGAAATTGCTGGCGAACTTGGTGCTGTAACTCATGATGGGCGCGATGTCGAAACCGGCCTCGTCGAGTTTGCCGCGCAGGAAGGCCACGCGGCCGTCGTTCATGTCCGAGGGCGAGATGCCGTCGGCGCCGGCCCGCACGTAGGTCAGGCCCAGCGCGCCAAGCGCGGCGTGGGTCGCGGCGAGATCCTGCTTGCCGCGTGAATCGTGCACGCAGCAATGGCCGGACTCGGTGAAGCTGCACAGGCAGGTGTCGACCCAGATCGTGGCATTCGAACCGGCGCGCTGGCGCATCTGCTGCAATGCCGTGCCGACGAAGTCCGCGGCGAAATTGCGGTTCGACTTGTGCGCGGGCACCGGGAACAGCAGGAACTGGCGCACCCCCGCGGCCATGTCCTTCTCGAATTGCGCGAGCAGCGAGCTCTGGGTGTGCCGCGAAGTGCCGGGCAGCCCCGACAGCGGCTCTTCCTTCGTGATGCCTTCGGCCAGGAACAATGGCTGGATGAGGTGGTCCTGGCTGAACCCGAGCTCACTCACCATGTCGCGCAGCGGCGCGGTGGCCCGGAGTCTCTGCAAACGTTTCATGGCTGCAAATCCTGCCTCGGTACGAGGGAATCCGTCCAGCCTAACGCCCTGTCAGCCATGGAATGTCACGACTCGTTCACGCCCTATCGTGCCGCTTCCTGCGAGGCCTTTTCGGGGTCGGAAACGCCCAGTTCCTCGAGGCGCGCCATGACTTCGTCGCCGCGCGAGCCCATCTGGTACATGGCCAGGTACATGTCGCGGGCCTTGTCTTTCTCGCCCTGTTCGTAGGCGATGGCCGCGAGCACTCCCGCGGCAACCACGTTCGGCTCCTGTTTCAAGGACTCCAGCGCATCCGCCTGCGCGCCTTCGATATCGTCCACGTTGTATTTCGCGCTCGCACGCCCGGCCAACGCCATCCAGTGCGGCCGAAGGGCGAGCGAGCGGTCGAATTCCTGGATCGCGGCGCGCGAGTGCCTCACACCGATATAGGCGAAGCCCAGGTTGATGAACATGTCCGGGTTGGTGGGATCGAGGCCCGCCGCGACGCGATGATCCAGCGTGGCGCGATCATAGGAGTTGTCGAGGACCAGGAATGCCGTGGAACGCGTCGTCAGGGCCTCGGCCTTGGCGGGGCCGTCCTTGCCCAGGAGGAATGCCTGCGTGCAATCGCCGATCAGCTGCTTCAGGTTGGGATCGGCAGCCGTGAGACTCCGGCTCACGCAGTGGCGGGCGGCCTTCTCGTCCTTCTCGGTGGAGCGCCACAACGCGATGGAGTCGCGCCTTGTCTTGACCTCGTTCAGCGACTCGTCATCGCCTGTGAGCTTCGACTGGGCCTCGGCCTTCGCGAGGTCCGCGGCGGCTTCCTTGAATCGCCCGGTCCACTGCGCCGCTTCGGCGCGCGCCAGCAGCGAGGCCGTGGATTGTTGTTCCAGCTCGACCTGGCGCACGCGATCCTGGTAGGCGCCCTCGAGATCGCCGCTGAACCCGCGCGCGAAGGCGCGCTCGCGCCAGGCCGCGGCGAACTCGGGCCGCAACTCGAGCTCGCGGTCGAGGTCGGCGAGGGCCCTGGCGTATTCGCCGAGTTCGACGTTCACGTAAGCCCGCTCGTGCAGGCAATCCGCGCAATCCGGGTCCGCCTTCACCGCAGCGTCGAGATCCACGATCGCGTCGTCGTAACGATACTGATCCACCGCAACGTAGGCACGGTGCTGCAAGAGCAAGGCGAGTCGCTTGCTGTCATGCTCGTTGGAAACCGCGGCGTCGCAGGCCTGGCGCCATTCGGCCGACTCGAAGTCACCCTGCAGATCGCAGGCCCCGGGCGTCTGCGCATGCGCGCCGACACCGGCGATCAACAGCAGCGTGCCCAACCACCCTGCGCGCGCCGCCACGTGCATCAGCCTTCGAGGCCGTGGATGCCGCACTCGCGCTTGAGGCCCGAGAAGCGCAGCTCTTCGGCGGATTCGACTTCGTGCAATGCCTTGGTGGAGTGCCAGTCGCCGATGGACACGTAGCCCTTGTCCCAGAGCGGGTGATACGGCAACCCGTGCGCCTTGAGGTACAGGTACACGTCGCGATCCGACCAGTCGAAGATGGGATGCACCTTGAAGCGGCCGTCGCGTACCTCGAGCGGATTCAGCGCGGCGCGGCTCGCCGCCTGGCTGCGGCGCAGGCCCGCGAACCAGGTCCGGGTGCCGAGCGCCTTGAGCGAACGGCGCATGGGCTCGACCTTGCGCAGCTCGAGGTACTGATTGAGGCCGTCGCGGCCCTGCTCCCAGAGCTTGCCGTACTGCGCCTCGAACTGGGCCACCGGCTGCGGGCTGGCGAAACGCTGGATGTTGAGCGAGAGCTTCTTCGTGAGCTGCTCGATGAATTGATAGGTCTCGGGGAAGAGGTAACCCGTGTCGATGAGGATCACGGGAATGCGCGGCTCCTGCCGCGTCACCAGGTGCAGCGACACCGCGGCCTGGGCGCCGAAGCTCGACGACAGCGCATAGGGCCCGGGAAGATTCGCCAGCGCCCAACGCACGCGTGTTTCGGCATCCACCGATGCCAGCCATTCGTTGATCTCGGCCGACACCGTGGCATCCGCCGCGAACTCCGCCGGCGTCAGCGCCAGGCGCGGCGCATCCGCCAGCCCGTCCGTCGCCGATCCATTGACGTCGCGTGCCACGGATTCGCTCACGCGCGTTTCTCCGCGGTGAGTACCTGCGCGCGCCACAGGAAATCACCGAAGCGTTCGTCCGCCTGCCGTTCCGCGGCGTAGCGCGCGAAGAGCTCGTCGAGCGCCGCGAGGATGGCGTTCTCGTCGATATTGTCGCGGTAGATGACGTTCATGCGCTGGCCGGTGGCGTCGCCACCGAGGCGCAGCGTGTAACGGCCCGGCGCGCGCCCGATCATGCCGATCTCGGCAAGATAGGGCCGGCCGCAGCCATTCGGGCAGCCGGTGATGCGCAGCGTCAGCGGAATGTTCTTCAGGCCATGCCTGGCGAGCACGCCTTCCACTTTCTCCGCGAAGCCCGGCAGGTAACGTTCGGCCTCGGCCATGGCGAGACCGCAGGTGGGCAGCGCCACGCAGGCGATGGCATCGCGGCGCACCGGGCTGGTGAGCAGGGACTTCGCGAGCCCGTGGTCCGCCACCAGCTGGTCGATCTTCATGCACTCGCTGGCCGGCACGTTGGCGATGGTCAGGTTCTGGTTGGGCGTGAGGCGGAAATCGCCCTGGTGGATCGCGGCGATCTTCTCGAGCCCGGTGAGATGCATGGCGCCAGGACGATCCGCGACGCGGCCCGACTCGATGCGCAGCGTGAGATGCCAGCGTCCGTCGTACCCGCGCAGCCAGCCGAAGCGGTCACCCTGCGTCGTGAACTTGAACGGCCGCGGCGGCGGGAGTTCGAAACCGAGGCGGCGATGCAGTTCGCCCTTGAACCAGTCGATGCCGCGATCGTCGATGGTGTACTTGAGGCGCGCGTGCTTGCGATCGGTGCGGTCGCCGAAGTCGCGCTGGATCATGACCACGGTCTCGGCCACCTTGAGCGTCTGCCCGGGCGGCAGGAACCCGATCACGTCACCGACGCGCGGATAGGTCTGCGGCTCGCCGTGCGTGGCGCCGAGCCCACCGCCCACCACCAGGTTGAAGCCGAGCAGCTTGCCCTCTTCCAGTCCATCCTCCTCGAGGATGGCGATGAAGCCCAGGTCCTGCGAGAACACGTCCACGTCGTTGTGCGGCGGGACGACGATGCCGGTCTTGAACTTGCGCGGTAGGTAGACGGGCCCGAGGATGGGTTCCTCCTCGGCGGGGCCGACCAGCTTCTCGCCGTCCAGCCAGATTTCGTGGTATGCGCGCGTCTTCGGCTTGAGATGCTCGGAGAGTTTCACCGCCCAGTCGTACACCTCCTGGTGCAGCTTGCTCTCGACCGGGTTGGCGCTGGCCATGACGTTGCGATTCACGTCGCCGCAGGCGGCGATGGAATCGATCAACGCGGCGTTCATCGCCTGCATGGTCTTCTTGAGATCCTTCTTGATCACGCCGTGCACCTGGAAGGCCTGGCGCGTGGTCATGCGCAGCGTGCCGTTCGCGTAGGTGCGCGCGAGGCTCGACAACGCCAGCCACTGCTTCGGCGTGACCACGCCGCCCGGCAGGCGCGTGCGGATCATGAAGCTGTAGGCAGGCTCGAGCTTCTGGTGCTCGCGTTCGGCGCGCAGGTCGCGGTCGTCCTGCATGTAGCTGCCGTGGAACTTGATGAGCTGCGTGTCCGACTCGCGGATCGCGCCCGTGAGCGGATCGTGCAGGCTCTCGACGAGCGTGCCGCGCAGGCCGCGCGAGGCCTTCTTGATCTTCTCGACCGCGGACTCGGGCTGGTGCTTGGGAGCCAGCGTCGCCGGGGCAGTCGCAGGGCGTTCGAGGACTTCAGTAGACATCGCGCAGGTACCGTCCGTCGGCGGTGAGATCGGCCACCCAGGCCTGGGCGTCGTCGGCATCCATGCCACCCTGCTCACGGACCACGTCGAGCAGCGCGGCGTGGACGTCCGGCGCCATGGCCGTGGCGTCACCACACACATAGAGACAGGCGCCGTTGGAGAGCCAGGCGAACAGATCCTTGCCGGCTTCCCTGAGGCGGTGTTGTACGTAGATCTTCCGCTCCTGGTCGCGCGAGAAGGCGACGTCCAGGCGGTGCAGCGCGTTGCGCTTGAGCGCCTGCTGCCACTCGAGCTGGTACAGGAAGTCGTGGTACAGCGAGCGGCCGCCGAAGAACAGCCAGTTGCGGCCCGTCGCCCCCATCGCCTCGCGCTCCTGCACGAAGCCGCGGAACGGCGCCACGCCGGTGCCGGGGCCGATCATGATGATGTCGCGCGCGCCGTCGGCCGGCACGCGGAAGCGTTCGTTACGCTCGATCCACACCTGCACGTTCGAATCCACGGGCGTGTTGACCACGAAGTGCGAGGCCGCCCCGGCCAGCAGCTTGCGATCCGTATCACTGCCGACCACGGCCACCGTGAGATGGGCCTCGTCGCCGACCGCGGCGGGGCTCGACGCGATCGAATACACGCGGCCATGCACCGGGCGCAGCGCCGCGACCAGCGCCTCGGGCGTCCACTCGGCCGGGTACTTCGCCAGCACGTCGGCCACCTGCGCGGTCGCGGTGAGTTTCGTGAGCGCGGCAGGATTGCGTGGATCCAGCAACTCGGAGAGATCCGCCTTGCTGCGATCGGCAATGGCGGTCAGCAGCGGGCGTGCGATGCGGGTGAGCTCGCGCTCGTTGCGCAGCCATTCGAGCAGCGCGTGCGTCTTGCCTTCATGCGTGACGCTGGCCGCCGCGTCCAGCTTCGTGGCTTTCAGCACGGCCTCGATGGCCGGTTCGGGATTGCGATGCACGATGCCCAGCGCGTCGCCGGGCTTGTATAGATTGCCGAGCCCGGGGAACGACAACTCCACGTGCCGGACTTCGCGCAGCGCACCGCGGCCCACGATGCGCTGGTTGGCCAGCACTTCGGCGGTCGCCGGTTGTTCGCGCTTGAGCTCGGCGATGGCAGGCGCCGCCGCGGCTGCGGGTGCCGCCGCGAAAGCCGGGCCGCCCGCGGGCTTGAACTTGTCGGCCACTTCGCGCACGCGCGCCAGGGCGTCGTCCGACCAGGTCTTCGCCAGCTTCTCGAAATCCACGTCGCAATCGACGCGCGGCAGCAGGCGTTTCGCGCCCAGCTTGGCGAGCCGCTCGTCGACGATGCGGCCGGCCTCGCAGAACTTGGGGTAGCTGGAATCACCCAGCGCCAGCACCGAGTACTGCAACTCGGGCAGCTGCGGCGCGCGCTTGGTGCCGAGGAACTCGTACAGGCCGCGTGCCTCGTCCGGCGGATCGCCGTCGCCGTGCGTGCTGATCACGATGTACAGCAGCTTTTCCCTGGCGATCTCGCGCGGCTGGTAGTCGCCGGCCTTGACCATGCGCGCCTGCACGCCGAGCGCCTGCACGGCGGCCAGCAGTTTCTCGGAGATCTTGCGGCCATTGCCGGTGTGCGACGCCGAGATGATGGTGAGCGACGGCGCCGCAACGGCGGCAGCCGCGGGAGCGGTGGCGGCAGGCGTGAACGCGGTCGGTGCCGCGGGCTGGGCGTGTGCGCGCGCCTGTCCACCCAGCAGGTTGGGCTGGAACGCAGGAATGCTCGAGGGCGCGACAGCCGCGGCGCCGGCGAAATAACCCGACAGCCACATCAGCTGCTCGCGGTTCAGCTCGGTGGCGAGCTGCTGCAACTGGTCCCGGCGATCGTCGGGGATCGGGAAATTTCCCTGGATGACGACGCCGCTGCTCATAGGCCCGGATCCACCTGGTGGAGGAAGCCTTTGTCTTCGAGGTAGCGCAGCAGCCGGTCCACGGATTCGTTGAGGGTCACGCGCGACGTGTCGAGCGTGATCTGCGGTGCCAGCGGCGGTTCGTACGGCGAATCGATGCCGGTGAAGTTGCGGATCTGCCCCGCGCGCGCCTTGCCATACAGGCCCTTGGGATCGCGCTTCTCGCACTCTTCCAGCGACGTCGACACGTACACCTCGATGAATTGCGCATCACCGATGCGCTTGCGGATCTGGTCGCGGTCCGCGCGGAACGGCGAGATGAACGCCGTGATGACGATGAGCCCGGCATCCACGAACAGCGCCGAGACCTCGCCGATGCGGCGGATGTTTTCCTCGCGCCCCGCGTCGGAGAAATCGAGGTCCTTGTTGAGGCCGTGGCGGATGTTGTCGCCGTCCAGCAGGTAGGAGTGATGCCCACGCTGCACCAGCGCCTGCTCGAGCGCATTCGCGATGGTCGACTTGCCGGCGCCCGACAGGCCCGTGAACCACAGCACCACCGGCTTCTGGCTCTTCTGGTTGGCGCGCGTGGTGGCCGTCACCTTGGTGGGCTGCCACACCACGTCCGAACTGGCGCGCACGGCGTGCGCATGCGGCGCGATGACCATGCCCGCGCCCACCGTGCCGAAGTGCAGCAGGTCGACGATGATGAACGAGCCGGTCGCACGGCTCAGCTTGTAGTCGTCGATGGCCACCGGCTCTTCGAGCGCGATGCGCACGCGCGCCAGGCCGTTGAGATCCAGCGCCTCGGCCTCGCGCGTGGTGAGGTCGTTGACGTCGATGCGATGCTGTATCGAATCGACCAGGCCCTTCACGTAGCGATTGCCGATCTTGAATTCGTAACGCTTGCCGGGCAGCAGCGGCGCCTCGCCCATCCAGATGATGTGCGCATCGAAGGTGCGCGCCAGCGTCGGGCGGTGATCGCCGTGCACCAGCACGTCGCCACGCGACAGGTCGATCTCGTCCTCGAGCACGATGGTCACGGCCTGCGCCGCGCCGGCTTTCTCCAGCGGGCCATCGGCGGTGGTGATCTCGCGCACCTTGCTGGTCTTGCGCGAGGGCAAGGCCAGCACACTGTCGCCCACGGAAATCTCGCCGCTGGCGATGGTGCCGGCGTAGCCGCGGAAATTCGCGTCCGGGCGGCTCACGAGCTGGATCGGGAACCGCAGTTCCTTCAGGCCATCGGTGCGCTGCACCTCGACGCCTTCCAGCGCCTCGAGCAGCGTGCGGCCGTTGTACCACGGCGTCTCCTGCGTGCCGCGCGCCACGACGTTCACGCCATGCAGCGCCGCCACCGGGATGACCTCGACATTGGTGACACCGAGCTTGTGCGCATAAGCCACGAACTCGGCGGCGATGTGTTCGAACTTGGCGCGGTCGTAACCGATGCGATCCATCTTGTTGACCGCGAGGATCACGTTGTTCACGCCGAGCAGCGAGACGATGTGCGTGTGCCGGCGCGTCTGCACGCGCACGCCCTTCTCGGCATCCACCAGCACCACGGCGGCCTCGGCGGTCGAAGCGCCGGTGGCCATGTTGCGCGTGTACTGCTCGTGGCCCGGGCAATCGGCGACGATGAACTTGCGGTTCGGCGTGGAGAAATAGCGGTACGCCACGTCGATGGTGATGCCCTGCTCGCGCTCGGCCTGCAGGCCGTCGACGAGCAAGGCGAGATCCGGCACTTCGCCCGTGGTGCCCCAGCGCTTGCTGTCGTTGGCGACGGCGTTCAGCTGGTCGTCGAACACCTGGCGCGTGTCGTGCAACAGGCGGCCGATCAGCGTGCTCTTGCCGTCGTCGACCGAGCCGCAGGTGATGAATCGCAGCAGGTCGATCTCGCGTTGCTGGGCGAGGAATTGCTCGAGCGTGCGAGGCGTGTCGGGGCTCACGGCGGTCGCCACGGTTGTCAGCGCAGCGGCCATCAGAAGTAACCCTCGCGCTTGCGATTCTCCATCGCGGCCGCGGACTCGGCGTCGATGGCGCGGCTCTGGCGCTCCGAGGTCGTGGTGCGCAGCATCTCCTCGATGATCGCGGGCACGGTGTCGGCCTTCGACACCTGGGCGCCGGTGAGTGGATAGCAGCCCAGCGAACGGAACCGCACGGTCTCGAGGCGCGGCTTTTCGCCCGGGTTCAGCGGCAGGCGGTCGTCGTCGACCATGATCCTGAGCCCGTCACGCTCGACGATGGGCCGCGGCTTCGCGAAGTAGAGCGGCACCACCGGGATGTTCTCGGTGTGAATGTAGGTCCAGATGTCGACCTCAGTCCAGTTCGACAGCGGGAACACCCGGATGCTGTCGCCCTTGCGCAGCCGGCCGTTGTAGAGATTCCAGAGCTCGGGCCGCTGGTTCTTCGGATCCCAGCGGTGCTGCGAATCGCGGAAGCTGAACACGCGCTCCTTCGCGCGGCTCTTCTCCTCGTCGCGGCGCGCGCCACCGATGGCGGCATCGGCGCCGTACTTGTCGAGCGCCTGCTTGAGCGCCTCGGTCTTCATGATGTCGGTGTAGCGGCCGCCGTGCGTAAACGGCGTGACGCCCGCGGCGCGGCCGGCTTCATTGGTGTAGACGATGAGCTCGGCGTTCAGGCGCTTCGCGGTCTCGTCGCGGAAGGAAATCATTTCCCTGAACTTCCAGCCGGTGTCGATGTGCAGCAGCGGGAAGGGAATGCGGCCCGGGAAGAAGGCCTTGCGCGCCAGGTGCAGCAGGACCGAGGAGTCCTTGCCGATCGAATACATGAGTATGGGCTTGGCGAACTCGGCCGCCACTTCGCGGAAGATGTGGATGCTTTCGGCTTCGAGCCTCGCCAGGTGCGTCAGCCGGGCGACGGAGGCATTACGTCTGGCCGTCGGGACCGGTTTGAGGGTTGTCACGGGGTGTACCTGGGCGTGCATCGAGACCTTTCCGCAAGCGTAAATGCCGGCCCAAGGGCCGGCACGACAAGTTGCGGGGGACTCTACTTAGGCCAACCCCTCGTCCGGAAAGCACTTTTGGTTATGCAGCAATAACACGGGGGTTACAGGCCGGTGCCGCGAAAGCTATTTCAGCTTCAAGGCCTTACGAAGCTCCGCGGCCGTCATGCCACGCACGTAAACCGGGGTGCCCACGTCGAATTCCCGGGCCCGGGCCAGGCCTCCGACGGCCACGGGGTCGAAGCCGGCGTCCCGCACCAATTGCTCGGCGATACGCATGGCCTCGGGGTCGTCGGCCGCGAGCGGAATCCCCAGCCGCTCGGGCTTCTCGAAGGCCTGGTTGGCCAGGGGTCCCGCGTTGATGGCATTGAAGGCCCGCACCAGCCGGGTGCCCGGCAGGTACTCGGTTGAGGCCACGCCCGTGCCCCGCTGGCGGTCACGCACGGCCATGTCGCCGTCGCGGCCGGGGTATGGGTTGCCGGTGTCGAGCACCACCTTGCCCTCGAGCTCGGCCGCGTAGTCGCGTCCCACCTGCGGCGTGGCGAAGTATGGGACGGAGACCAGCACCACTTCACCGAACGCGGCGGCCTCGCGCGGCGTGCCCACTTTCACGTTCGGACCGATCTCCTCCGCGAGCGCGCGCAGCTCTTCGGGATGGCGCGAGGAGATCAGCAATTCGTGGCCGGCCGCACCCCAGTGCCGGGCCAGCGCGCCGCCGATCGAGCCGGTGCCGATGATGCCGATCTTCATCGGGTGGCTGGATTTCGGAACCGGGTTCTTGTCGGCTGCATTACAGGCGACGGAACCCAGGGCCACGAGGAACGGGATGAGCATGCGTTTCATGGCGAGTTCGACGCAAAGGACCGTCCCGGGTTCTCGGGGATGCACCGAGGTGCGCCGTGTAGAGGCCCTGCTGCGATGGTTAGAATCCCGGCAGCCTCCGTCACCGCGAGACCCCGATGCCCCGCAAGCCCGCCAGCGACTGGAAGTTCTTCCCCTGCCAGATCGGCGAGGACCTCGCCTTCATCTACGTGGACGTGGCCGCCGACGCGGACATCCATCGCGCACCCCCGATGCTGGCCAGGGTACGGCTCACCTACAAGGCGCCGCGGCCCAACGGCCTGCCCACGAACGAGGAATTCGAGGCGGTGCGCGCCATCGAGGAGAAACTCGAGCGCTTCGCGCGCCGCGGCAAGGATCGCTACGTGGGGCGCATCACGCGCGGCGGGTACCGCGTGTTCTTCATCTACACGCGTCGCAAGAAGGCGGACTGGACCGCGGTGCTCGATAAACTCTCGCACGAAACCGGCTACGAGCTGGCGCTGGCGCTGCGATCGGATCGCCGGCACGCCGGTTATCGCAAGGAACTCTATCCCACGGACGACGACTGGCAGGTGATCCACGACATCGCCGTGGTCGAGGCTTTGCGCCGCGAGGGTGACGTCGAAGGCGTCCGCCGCCGCATCGATCACTGGGTGTACTTCCAGAACGCGAAGGCGGCCGCGAAATTCGCTCGGTGGGCATCGGGCCCGTACAAACACGACGCCAGGTTGTCAGGGCTCGTCGAGGGCAGACATTGCGTGCGGCTCCACCACGTGGGTACCACGCGGCAGCAGGAGCTGAGCCAGCACTCGATCGAGCTCAGTCGCAAGGCCACCGAGTTCGGCGGCCACTACGACGGCTGGGAAACGATGGTCGTGAAGCGCAGGACCGCGGGGTCGTAGCCGCCCGCGAGTGGCTAGTCGTAGCGCGGCACTTCGATGGATGAAACCAGTTTCTCGCGCGCCGCGGGCGTGGGGGCCGAGAGGATGCGTTCGATGCGCTCGCGCGTCAGGTGCGGCGCGAGCAGTTGCATGAAGTCATAGGTGAAGCCGCGCAGCAGCGCCCCGGCGCGGAAGCCTATCCAGGTGACGTGTTGCGGGAACAGGTGCCCCGCTTCGACCACGGCCAGGTCCTTCTCGTCCTCGGGTTCGATGGCCATGCTGGCCACGACGCCGACGCCCAGTCCCAGGCGCACGTAGGTCTTGATCACGTCGGCATCGCGCGCGGTCAGCGACACGTTTGGCTCGAGCCCGGCACGCGCGAACTGCTGGTGCAGCGACGAAGGGCCGGTGAAGCTGAACACGTAGGTGACCAGCGGATACTCGGCGAGCTGCTGCAGCGTGGGCTTGGCCACCGACGCCAGCGGGTGGTCCTTCGGCACGATGATCTGCCGGTGCCAGGTGTAGATAGGCAGCAGCACGAAGTCGGGGAACTTCTCCTGGCTGCCGGTGTTGATGGCGAAGTCGATGCGGTCGAGCGTGGCCATCTCGGCGATCTGGTCCGAGGTGCCCTGGTGCAGGTGCAATTGCACGTCCGGGTATTTCTGGCGGAAGTCGCGGATCACGCGCGGCAGCACGTAACGCGCCTGCGTGTGCGTGGTGCCGATGGACAACGAGCCGCGGTCGGACTGCTTGAGGTCCTTGGCGAGGGATTTCAGCGCCTGCGCCTCGCGCAGCATGCGCAGCGCGCGCGCGGCGACTTCTTCGCCGGCGGGCGTGAGCCGCTTGAGCGCGCGCCCGTCGCGCACGAAGAGAGTCAGGCCCAGCTCCTCTTCGAGGAGCCGGATCTGCTTGCTGACGCCGGGCTGCGAGGTGTGCAGCGCCTGCGCGGCGGTGGTGACGTTGAGGCCGTTCTGGACCACGGCCGCGAGATAGCGGAGCTGCTGCA
This sequence comes from Steroidobacteraceae bacterium, assembly GCA_036274075.1. Lineage (GTDB taxonomy): Bacteria > Pseudomonadota > Gammaproteobacteria > Steroidobacterales > Steroidobacteraceae > CADEED01. The sequence goes on from DASUGK010000035.1 coordinate 20,903, forward strand.
GTTTCACGAGAGTGCCTCTGCAGCGCCCCGGGCTGTCATTAGTTCAGCTTGATCTGCACGTCGACGCCGGCCGGCAGCTCGAGCTTCATGAGCGCGTCCACCGTCTTGTCCGTCGGGTTCAGGATGTCCATCACGCGCTTGTGCGTGCGCAGCTCGAACTGGTCGCGCGCGTCCTTGTCGGAGTGCGGCGAGACGAGCAGCGTGAAACGCTCCATCTTGGTCGGCAGCGGCACCGGGCCCTTGACCGTGGCGCCCGTGCGCTTGGCGGTCTCGACGATCTCCTTCGAGGAGGTGTCGATGAGGCGATGGTCGAAAGCCTTGAGGCGGATGCGGATGTTCTGGTTGGCCATGTTCAATTTCCTTCTAAAGAGCGACCGGGTCGTTAGTTACCCGGCTGGATCGGGGACAGGCTTTCAGCCTGTCCCCTCTTGTCAACGTTTCTCGTCTTCGAAGGGGACAGACTGTAGTCTGTCCCCGGTCAGCATTACTTCAGGATCTTCGATACCACGCCGGCGCCGACGGTGCGGCCACCCTCGCGGATGGCGAAGCGCAGGCCCTCTTCCATCGCGATCGGGTTGATCAGCTGCACGGTCATCTTGATGTTGTCGCCCGGCATCACCATCTCGGTGTTGCCCGGCAACTCGATC
>DASUGK010000036.1:0-22475 GCA_036274075.1 Steroidobacteraceae bacterium
GGCCCGCGCACTCATGATAGGTGCATATGCCGGCCGCCCCACTGTCACTGCAAGGCCGTAGGCGCTCACGGGCAAACGTGGGGTGTCGGCCCAGGGGGTGGGAAGAGAAGAGCGCGGCGTCGAGGGCGCGATTCTTTATCCCAGCCAAGCCGGGGAAATTTCTCATTTGCTGGCAAACGGGGACGTACCGCGGTGGGTGGGAGTCCCGGCGCACGATCCATGGGTATGCAGTGAGCGCGCGGGCCGGGATACCAAATTCGCAAGGCAGGAAGCCGTCCCCGACCGAGTCATGGCAAGTGCCAACGACCAGCCGATTCTGCGCCCGAATCGTGGACCAAAGAGCGGCGGCCCTAACCTCGCGCAACAACCATCGAAGGGCCCGGCGAAAAGCGCGATCACTGCATACCCATGGATCGGACGCCGGGACACGCGCCACCGCCACCCCGTCCCCTTTTGCTAGGAAACGAGGAATGTCCCCATTACGCGATATCTTCGCGGCGCCAGAGGGTAGAGAGGTGGTCGCTGTCGACGCCGCGGGTTTCGGGGACGTAGCGCACGGCGATGAACGCGGCGAGGATGGCCAGGCTGCCGTATAGCCAGAACGGGAAGGCGTGGTTCCAGGCGGTGTTCAGCGTCTCGTTGCCGAATAGCAGCGGGAAGGAGCCTGACACCAGCAGGTTCGCGATCCACTGCGAGGCCACGGCGATCGACACGGCCTGGCCGCGGATCGGCGCCGGGTACATCTCGGTCATCAGGATCCACACGATGGGCCCGAAGGAAATCGCGAACCCGGCGAGATAGAGACAGATGGCCGCGAAGCCGAACATGCCCGCGGTCTGCGACCGGAACAGCGAGCCCAGCGCGAGCATCGACAGGCCCATGATGAGGCCACCAACCACCAGCAACGGCTTGCGTCCCACCTTGTCGACGATCAGCACCACGACCATGGTGGACATCAGGTTCACGATGCAGGCCATGGCAATGCCGAGAAACGCACCGTCCATGTGATAACCCATGCGCGCGAAAATCTCCGGGCCGTAGTACAGCACGGTGTTGATACCCACCAGCTGCTGGAACACCGACAGCGCCACGCCCACGAGCACCACGCGCGCGCCGAAACTGAACAGCGGCGCAGGCTTCTCCTCCGTGCCGGTCGCCGCCAGGTCTTCGAGCATGCTGCGCACTTCGTCCGGCTCGGCCGAACGCGACAGCATCTTGCGCGCCTTGTCGATGCGGCCGTTCTTCACCAGCCAGCTCGGCGATTCGGGTACCGAGAAGCTCAGGTAGAAAAAAGCCATGGCCGGGATCGCCAGCGACAGCATCATCCAGCGCCAACCGGTTTCGAGCGCCCACATGTCGTCGCCCTGCAGCGTGATGCCCCAGTTCACGAAGTACGCGATGGTCATGCCGCCGGTGATGGCAATCTGCTGGTATGCGCCGAGCTGGCCGCGCACCGCGCTCGGCGCGAACTCCGCCTGGTACATGGGTCCGATCACGGAGGCCACGCCCACCGCGAGGCCGCCTATGACGCGATAGAAATTGAAGGCCCAGATCGCATCGGCGCCGGTGCCACCGGCGCCGGCGAGGCCGAGCTCCGGATAGGCCGAGCCCACCGCCGACACCAGGAACAGGATGGCGGCGATGATCATGGGACGCTTGCGGCCCAGCAGCGCGGCCGTCGGGCGCGCGATCAGCGCACCAATGATGGTTCCGACCAGCAGCGAACACACCGTGAGTCCCAGCAACGCGTCCGCCGCCGTGTTGCTGAGCTCGCGCGGCGCGATGAAGTTGTGGTCGATGGCGCCGACCACGCCGGCGATCACCGCCGTGGCATAACCGAACAGCAGCGAGCTCATGGTCGCGACGAAAGTCGTGCCCGTGACGGCCTGGATGTGCGAGGTGGAGACTTTGGCGAGTTTCATGGAAGTCATCCTCAGGCCGCGGCGGAGGCGCTGGACGGGCCGTTGATGGGCAGCCGGATGTAGAACGTCGTGCCCCTGCCCACCTCGGTTTCGAAATGCAGCGTGCCGCCGTGTTTGTCCACCACCACGCTGCGCGCGATGGCCAGGCCCTGGCCGGTGCCCTTGCCGACCTCCTTGGTGGTGAAGAACGGATCGAAGATCTTGGCGCGCACTTCGACGGGGATGCCCTTGCCGGTATCGGAGATGGCGATCTCGACCTGGTCATCGAGCACGCGCGTCGCCACGCGGATCTTGCCCTTGGCCTGCGTTTCCTTGACCACGTCGCCGATGGCGTGCGCCGCATTGACGATGAGGTTGAGCACCACCTGGTTGATCTCGCCGGCGTAGCAATTGACCAGCGGCAGGTCGCCGAGATCCGTCTCGACCTCCGCGACGTACTTGTACTCGTTGGAGGCGATGACCAGCGTGCTCTGGATGGCCTGGTTGAGATCGGCCTGCGCCATCTCTTTGCGATCCGGGTGCGCGAACTCCTTCATCGAGCGCACGATCGCGGCCACGCGGCCGAGGCCGTCACGCGCGCGATCCAGCGCCACCGGCGCGTTCTCCAGGATGTAGTCGAGGTCGGCGTCGTCTTCGGCTTCTTCGGCAGCTTTCGCCGCCGCGGCAACATCGGCCCCCTTCTCCGTGGCGTTGCGCAGCTCGCGGTACTTGTCGACGATCTCGGAAAGATCTTCCATGGCTTCGCGCACGAAGCTCACGCTGTCGGAGACGAACTGCACCGGCGTGTTGATCTCGTGCGCCACGCCGGCGGCGAGGCGGCCGACGCTTTCCAGCTTCTGCGCCTGCGCCAGCTCGTTCTCGAGGCGGCGCTGGTCGGTGACGTCGAGCATCATGCCGCGCAGCACCTTGTGTTGGCCGGTGCTGTCGCTCTGCTCGCAGCTCGCCACCCAGCGCAGGTCGACGCGCTTTTCGTCCTGGGTGAGCACCGAGGCCTCGATCTCGAACGAGCCCGACTTGCTGGCGTCGATGCGCTCGCGCACCTGCCCATTGCGATCGCGCGGCATGAGGCGGTCGAGGAAGCCGATCTGCTTCCACAACTCCTCGCTGAAACCCAGGCGCTGCGGTCCCTGCGGGCCGATGTATTCGAAATGCCCGTCTTCCACGTCGAGCGCGAAGGGAATGGCCTGCGTGCCTTCGACCACCAGCGTGAGGTCGCGCGTGCGCTCGGACACCAGTTTCTCGAGGCGTACTTTCTCGGTGCGCTCCATCTGGCGCCGCTCTTCGAACAGCCGCACCAGCTCCGACATCATCACGCTGAAGGAATGCGCCAGCGACAGCAGGATGACGAACAGCAGCACCACCGCGGTGGTCATGGCCGGGAACTGCGCGGCGCGGAAACGCGCCGAGGAAATGTGTTCGGTCGACAGCGCCAGGAACAGCTGCCCCGTCGCGCCTTCGCCGACCTGGATGTCGCGCGTCGTGACCAGCACGCGGTCGTCGGCCAGCGTCACTTTGTCGCCGCTGACCAGCGTGAGCGGGTGCTTGCCGTGGCCCGCCAGCCGCCGGCCGCCCGGCGCGTACACCGCCACGCCGTATACGTTGCGATCGGTCACCAGCGGCGCGAGCACTTCTTCGGCGTAACGCACGTCGTTGACCGCGATGGGGCCATAGAGCTGCGAGGCCAGGTTGGAGGCGTACATCGTGACCTTGGCGCGGGCGCTGTTCTCGAGCGACGTGGCGTCGAAGGTGGCGTAACCGACGACGCCTGCGATCGCGCTCAGAATGAAGACGAGCGCCAGGCTTCCCATGAGCTGGGTCTGCAAAGGCAGATCGGTGGTCGCGTGACCCCGATGACCGGCATGGGTGTCGTTCATGCATGGTTTATCGGTCCGGAAATGCCAACCCTTGAACATTCCGGGTTCCGGAAACCGCGTGCCGGGGCCCCGCGCGGCGGCAGGAAATTGCCGTCCTGCACAAGCGTGACCGGGGTCTCACCGATGCGGGTACGCTCGGCGCCAACCCCTTTCAGCCCCCGGTGGCGATCAACCCCCTGCATGGAACTTGCCTCCCCACTGTCCTGGTTGCCCCAAGCGGCCGAAGCCGCACCCCCGGCCGGGGCGCTGGCGGCTGGGGCGCCCACGGACGAGTCGCTGATGCTGAGTTATCGCGAGGGTGACGACGCGGCGTTTCGCGCCCTGTACTCGCGGTACCGAGTGCCCCTGCTGCGCTTTTCGCGGCACCTGGTCGGCCACGCCGGCGATGCGGAAGAGGTGTTCCAGGAAACCTGGATCGCGGTGATCGACTCGCGGCGGCGTTACTCGGTGCAGGCACGCTTCTCGACCTGGTTGTTTGCCATCGCGCACCGGCGTGCCGCCGACCGTCACCGGCAACACGGACGGCGTCCACTGCATACGGGCGAGGACGCGGCGGCGCTCGTGGCGGCGCAGGCCGCGCCGGCATCCCAGCAACCCGCGGAACTTGCGCTCGACGATGCGCGCCAACTCGCCTTGAACGCGGCCATCGCCAGGCTGCCCTTCGAGCAGCGCGAGGTCTTCCTGTTGCGCGCGGAGACCGGCCTCGGCGTGCGCGAAATCGCGCGCATCACCGGATCGCTCGCGGAGACCACCAAGAGCCGCCTGAGATACGCGCTGCGCGAGCTGCGCAAGGCGATGGCCCCATGGTCATGAAGCGCAGCCGCATCACGGATCTGTATCGCAGCGGCTCACAGCCCCTGCCCGCCGCCACCACTGACGCCGGCATCCTTGCGGCGGCGCGCACCCACCGCGAATCGCGGAGCCCCCTGCGATTCGCGGTGGCTGCCGCCGCCGTGCTGGTTGCCGTGTTCATCGCGCGCTGGTACCTGCCCGGCGAACACGGCCCAGCCATTTCCAACGACGACTCGACCACCGACTTCGGAATCCAGGAGGGCCAGGCGCATTCCTGGCTCGGCAGCTACCAACCCTCGCTCACAGTCACTGGCCCCGGAAGCCAGGAAGGAAAGTCATGAAAGCCTCACTACTCGCCCTCATCGCCGGTGTTTCTCTCGCCGCCGCTGCCACTCCGCCCGCCGGCTGGATGGTGGCCGGCAATGCGCCGCAGGATTACGAGTACGGCACCGAAACGCAGTCAGCGGACGGATCGCGCGCCGCCTACATCAAGGCGAAGCCGGGTTCCCAGGGAAAGGGTTTCGGCACGCTCATGCAGATGGTGAGCGCCGACGAGTACCGCGGCGGCCGCTGGAAGCTGTCGGCGCGCCTGCGCACCGCGGATGCGCACAAGGCGCAGATGTGGATGCGCGTCGACGGGCCGAATCAATCCATGAAGGCCTTCGACAACATGGACGACCGGCCTGTCACAGGAGACACCGGCTGGAAGCGTTACGAGATCGTGCTCGACGTGCCGGGCGACAGCACCGCCGTGGCCTTCGGCTTCTTCCTGTTCGGCAGCGGGCAGGTCTGGGCCGACGACTTCAAGCTGGAGCGCGTGAGCGAGAGCACGCCGGTCACTGGCAAACGCCAGGACCGGCCACCCACGCCGACCAACCTGGATTTCGAAGGTTAGAGTTTCCTCAGCCAGATGTTCCGGTAGCGCACGAGATGCGAGTGATCCTGCAGCCGCAGCGGCAGGTCACCATGCGGTGTGTAGCTCGGCGCACCGATGTAAGTCGTCCCGCCCTTGAGCACCGAGTTGTTCTGCACCAGCACCCCGTTCAGCAATACCGTCAGCCGCGCCGGCGAGGCCAGCGATCCGTCGGCCGCGAACCGCGGCGCCGTGAAGATGATGTCGTAGGTCTGCCAGTGCTCGGCCGGCCACGCCGCATTCACCAGCGGCGGGAACTGCTTGTAGATGCTGCCCACCATGCCGTTGACGTAAGTCTTGTTCTCGAAGTTGTCGAGAACCTGGACCTCGTACACATCCTGCAGGAACACGCCGCTGTTGCCGCGATCCTGGTTGAGCTTGTCGGCCGGCAGGTTCGGATCCCACCACTCCACGTGCAACTGGACGTCGCCAAACTTCTCGCGGGTCTGGATGTCGCCGGTGCCGGGTTTCACCACCAGCTGTCCATCGACGATGTTCCAGCGAGCGGGTGAGCCGTCCTTCGCGCTCTGCCAGGCATCGAGGTTCTTGCCGTCGAAGAGGATGATGGCATCCGACGGCGGCGCTCCCGGCGTTGCGCCGGGCGTGACTTTCGGCGGCACCGGGTACCACACCTCGGTGGCCTTCGGCTCCGGCGGCATGTCATCGGCCGGGGTCAGCGGCCGGATGCGGATGTTGCGATAGAAGATCTCGGCGCTCTCGGCCTGCAGCGCGATCCTGCCCTGGTCGACTTTCACCCAGGATTTGCTGGCAGCGTCCCAGCCCTTGATGTCGTACACGCGCATGTTGATGACGCCGTTCACCAGGTGCGTGGCGCGGTCGCCGCGCACGATGACTTCCAGCGTGTTCCACCCTGGGTACTCGTTGACGCGGTTGTGGCGCGTGCGTTCGAACTTGCCGTCGTTGCCGACGGTCACCGGCACGCCGCCGTCTTCCGGCGCCGCGTATTTCCCGGTCTTCGGATTCACGAAGCTCGACAGCCGCGAGGACACGGCCCAGGAATCGCCCACGTCGCCTTCCTGGATCTGCGCCTCGGCGCCGGCCGGCCAGTCCGCGGCGCGCTCGCGGTGCACGTGGTAGATGAGCCCGGCGTCGCGCACCAGGTTCATGCGCGGCGCGAATTTCTTCTCGCCCCACTTGTACTCGAGGCTGATGACGTAGTCCTTGTAGCTGGCCTCGGTCTCGATGTACGCATTCGGCTGCGCGCTGCCCTCGGCCTGCGTGGGATAGGCATGGATGACGCCGTTCTCGACCGCGAAAATCGTGGAAGGCGCCGGCGCATTCGCATCCGTCTTCGAGGCGTAGTGCACCGACCAGCCCTTGAGGTTCTTGCCGTTGAACAACGGCTTCCAGTTCGCCGCGGCGTCCGCCGAGAAGGCAGCGTTGGCGAGCAACCAGGCGCAGGCGATACCGGCGGCGGCCGCCACCTTGTGAATTCTCATGTGCATCCGTGTTCTCCCCCGAAGGAGTCCGGATTGAAGCGGAAATTGACGGCCGGCGCCAGCGCCTCAGGTGCCCTGCGCGATCCAGCGCGCCGCCTTCTCGGCGATCATCAGGGTCGGGCTGTTGGTGTTGCCGCTGGTGATGGCCGGCATGATGCTGGCATCGACCACGCGCAGCGCCCCGACGCCGCGCACGCGCAGGTGGCTGTCGACCACGGCGTCGGGATCGCCGGCGCGGCCCATGCGCGCCGTGCCCACCGGGTGGAAGATGGTGTTGGCGATGTTGCCGCCCTCGCGCAGCAGGTCCGCGTCCGTCGTGAACTGCGGCCCCGGCAGGTATTCCTCGGGCTGGTAGGCGGCCAGCGCCGGCTGCGCGACGATGCGCCGCGTGAGCCGCAACGAGTCGACCGCCACGCGGCGGTCTTCCCCGGTGGCGAGATAGTTAGGCGCGATGCGCGGCGGCGCATGGATGTCCGCGCTGCGGATGCGCACGCTGCCGCGGCTGGTCGGGTTCAGGTTGCAGACGCTGGCGGTGAACGCCGCGAAGGTGTCGGGCGGCTGGTCGTAGGCACGCAGGCTCAACGGCTGCACGTGGTACTGCAGGTTGGGGTGCGGGCGCGCGGGATCGCTCTTAGCGAAGGCGCCGAGCTGCGACGGCGCCATGCTCATGGGCCCCGTGCGCCGCAGCGCGTATTCGAGCGCGATGCCGAGCCGGCCCCAGAAGCTCGCCGCCAGCACGTTGAGCGTGCGCACGCCGCGGACCTTGAACACCGGGCGGATCTGCAGGTGATCCTGCAGGTTCGCGCCGACGCCCGGCAGCTCGTGCCGGACCTCGATGCCGTGTTCGCGCAGCAGCGGCGCCGGACCGATGCCGGACAGCTGCAGCAGCTGCGGCGAAGCGATGGCGCCCGCGGAGAGGATGACTTCGCGCGCGGCACGCACCGTCACGCGTTCGCCATCCCTGAGTAACGTGGCGCCGATGCAGCGCGGCCTGCCGTCGACGAACTCGAGTTGCAACCGCTCGGCGGTTGTGCGGGACCACACCGTGAGATTGGAACGCGAACGCGCGGGCTTGAGGAATGCCTTGGCCGCGCTCACGCGCCAGCCATTGCGCTGGTTCACGTCGAAGTAGCTGACTCCGGTGTTGTCGCCGCAGTTGAAGTCCTCGATGCGCGGGATACCGGCCTCGCCGGCCGCGTCCGCGAAAGCGTCGAGGATGTCCCAGCGCAGCCGCTGGCGGCTCACGCGCCATTCGCCGCCGGCGCCGTGGTACTCCGTGTCCGCGCCGGCCGCGCATCGATGGCTGCATTCGTGCGCGCGGAAGTCCGGCAGCACGTTGCGCCAGCTCCAGGCATCGTCACCGGTGGCTGCCGCCCAGCCATCGTAGTCACGCGCCTGGCCGCGCATGTAAATCATGCCGTTGATGCTCGAGCTGCCGCCGAGCACCTTGCCGCGTGGGTACAGCAGGTCGCGGCCGTTGAGTCCGGTTTCCCGCTCCGTGCGGTAACGCCAGTCGGTGCGCGGATTGCCGATGCAGCGCAGGTAACCGACGGGAATGTGGATCCAGTGGTAGTTGTCTTCGCCGCCGGCTTCGACCAGCAGCACGCGGCACGCGGGATCCGCGCTCAGGCGATTCGCGAGCAGGCAGCCCGCGGTGCCGGCGCCAATGATCACGAAGTCGTACGTCGGAGCCTGCGTCATGTTTGTTATTGGTGGGTTGGGTGGGGATCGAACCCACGACCACCGCCTTAAAAGGGCGCTGCTCTACCGCTGAGCTACCAACCCGGTCTTTCGCAGGGCGCGCAGTCTACACGATGTGCGCGCCGCCTTGGCCGTCTGAAAAACGATAGCGAGTCGGGTCCGAAAGTCCAGCAGAAACAAAGCCTTCGCGTCTTAACTTACAGGAATCACACAATCCGCAGGCGAGCCCGCGCCCGTCCGCCTGGTAACACGAGATCGTCAGCGAGTAGTCCACGCCCAATCGCGTGCCTTCGCGCACGATTTGCGCCTTGCTCATGTGGATTAGAGGCGCGCGGATCCCGATGCCGCGGCCCTCGACGCCGGCCTTGGTCGCGAGCCGCGCCAGCTGCTCGAACGCGGCGATGAACTCCGGCCGGCAATCCGGATAACCCGAGTAGTCGATGGCGTTCACGCCCACGTGAATCTCGCGCGCGTCGAGCACCTCGGCCCAACCCAGCGCCAGGGACAACATGATGGTGTTGCGCGCCGGGACATACGTGACCGGAATGCCGCTGGTCGGCGTGGTGGGCACGGCGATGGACCGGTCGGTGAGCGCCGAGCCACCGATGTTGGCGAGGTCGACGCGCATCACGCGGTGCTCGCGCGCGCCCAGCGTTCTCGCGATGGCCGCGGCCGCCGTGAGCTCCACCTGGTGACGCTGGCCGTAAGCCACCGACAAGGCGTAACACTCCAGGTCCTGCTCGCGCGCCAGCGCCAGCACCGTGGCGGAATCGAGCCCACCCGAAAGCAGCACTACCGCGCGCGTCGCCATGACTATTTCCCCGGCACGTTACCCCAGAGCACCTTGTGCAACTGGAGCTGGAAACGCACCGGCAACCTGTCCGCGAGGATCCAGTCCGCGAGATCGCGGGCCGGCAACTGTTCGGCGCTGGGCGAGAACAACACGCTGCAGCGCTCGCCGAGTCCCAGCTCGGCCACCTTGCCGCGGCTCCACTCGTAGTCGGCGCGGTCGCAGATCACGAACTTGACCTGCTCGCCGGCGCGCAACAGCGCCAGGTCGTCGTAGCGGTTGCGGCTTTCCTCCTTCGACCCCGGCGTCTTCACGTCCACCACGCGGATGACGCGCGGATCCACCGCGGCCAGCGGCATGGCGCCGCTGGTTTCGAGCGAGACTCGATATCCCGCGTCGCAGAGCCCGGTGAGCAGCGGCAGGCAATTCTTCTGCGCCAGCGGCTCACCGCCGGTGACGCACACGTAACGCGGCGAGAATTCCGCGACGCGGCCCAGCACCTGCTCGAGGCTCATCCACTCGCCGCCGTGGAAGGCATAGGCGGTGTCGCAGTACTGGCAGCGCAGCGGGCAGCCGGTGAGCCGCACGAACACCGTGGGGAATCCCACGGTGTCAGCTTCACCCTGCAGCGAGTAGAAAATCTCCGTGATCTTGAGGCGGCGCGCCGCGTCGGGCGCGCCACCGGCATCGGCGTTCACTTGGGCAGGCGCTTGAGCCGCTCCGTCGCGAGTTGGGCGGCGTCGGTGCCGGGATAACGGCGCACCACGTCCTCGAGCGTGACCTTGGCGTCACCGTTGCGCCCCATGGCCGACTGCGTGAATCCGATCTTCACCAGCGCGTCGGGCGCCTTGCGCGAGTCCGGCCAGTCAGTGGTCACCTTCTGGAAGGCGGCGATGGCGTTCTGGTACTCGCGGTTCACGTAATAAGCCTCACCCAGCCAGTACTGCGCGTTGCTCGCCAGCGGACTGTCGGGATAGGTCGCCACGAAACTGCGGAATCCCGAGATGGCCTTGGGATAGTCCGCACCCTTGAGCGCGTTGAAAGCCGCGTCGTAGGCCGCCTGCTCTCCCGCGCCGGCCGGAGCCGCACTGCCGGCGCCGGGCGCCGGCGTCGCGATGGCGCCGCCCGGCCCCACGCCGCCCAGTGTCTCGAGCGCGGCGAGCCGCTTCTCCAGATCGCCGTAGAGGCTGCGCGACTGCGTCTTGCCGCCCTGGGTCTCGTTCTGCAGCAGTTCGATCTCGCCGCGCATGGTGCGGATCTGCGCCTGCAGCGCGTCGATACGCTGCGCCATTTCGATCAGGCTCTGGTTGGTCATGACGCGCTCGATGCGCTGCAGGCGCGTGTCGAGATCGTTCATGCGGATCTGCACGGGATCTTCCTCGGGTGACACCGCGCAGCCGCCGAGCGCCAGCGACAGCAGCAGCACCGCGGTTCCGGAATGTCGACTCATGGCTGGCCTCGCGTGTTACTTGAGATACACGATCTCGACGCGGCGATTGAGCGCATAGGCCTGCTCGTCGCTGCCGGCGACCGCGGGACGTTCCTCGCCGTACGACACGGTGGAGAGCTGGGCCTCGGCCACGCCCTGCAGCAGCAGCGCACGGCGGACGGCCTGGCCGCGGCGTTCGCCGAGACCGATGTTGTACTCGCGCGAGCCGCGTTCGTCGGCATGCCCCTCGAGGCGCACCTTCTGCGAAGGATTCTTCGACAGGTACTGCGCGTGCGCGGCCGCCACCGACTGCGAATCGGCACGGATGTCGGCGCGGTCGAAGTCGAAGTAGATGATGCGCTTGGACAGCAGCTCGCCGCTCGGGCCGGCCATGGCTGTCTCGTCGCCGACGACGGCGTCGTTCACGCCGCTCACGTCACCCGTGGGCTGCTGTTCCTGCTGCGGCGGCTGCGGTGGCGTCTTGGTCTTGCATCCTGCGAACAGGGCCAGCGACGCGGCAAGCAGCACGGTGGTTACGAGTTTCTTCATTGTTGCTCCTTCACTTGAGATACGGTCCCCAGACCGGCTCGCGGACTTCCCCCGCATCGGCATTCAGCTTGAACGAGGTCTGTCCGTCGATCGACACGGTCTGCAGGATTCCCTGCCCGCGCTCGCGCCCGGCGAGGATCACCATGGCGCCGTTGGGTGCGAAACTCGGAGATTCGTCCTGGCGGCCCTTGGACAGGATGGACATCGTGCCGGTCGCCAGGTCCTGGATGCCGATACGGTACGCGCCGTTGTCGAGCGTCAGCACCGCCAGCTGCTTGCCGTCGGGCGAGACTCGCGGGCGCGCATTGTACGTGCCCGTGAACGTGACACGCTTGGGCCGCTCGCCGCTGCCGAGGCCCAGCCGGTAGATCTGCGGGCTGCCCGGGCGGTCGGAGGTGAAGTAGATGGCGCTGCCGTCGGGCGCGAAGTTCGCCTCGGTGTCGATGCCCGGATCGTCCGTGAGCCGCGTGAGCTGCTGGTTCGACAGGTCCAGTAGATAGATGTCGAGGTTGCCGTTGCTGCCCGAGAGCGTGAGCGCCAGCTTCCTGCCGTCGGGCGACCAGGTGGGCGCTCCGTTGATGCCGGCGCGCGCCGACACGCGGCTGCGCTGGGTGGTGAAGATGTCCTGCACCCACACCGACGACACGCGGTTCTCGAACGAGACATAGGCCAGCTTGGTGCCGTCCGGCGACCAGGCGGGCGACATGAGCGGACGGTCGCGCGTGAGGATCGCCAGCGCGTTCTCGCCGTCGGCATCGGCGACGATGAGCTGGTACTTCTGGTTGGGCGGCTTGCCGTCCACAGACACGTAGGCGATGCGCGTGTCGAATGCGCCGGGCACGCCGATGATGAGCTTGTAGATCTCGTCGGCGACGCGATGCGCCGCCTTGCGCATGCTCGCGGGCTTGACCGTCCAGGTCTTGTCCATCATCGAAAGGCCGGTGAGCAGGTTGATGAGCTCGGCCTTCACGGCCACGTCGCCATTGGACAGGGCCGAGACCCTGCCGACCACCACGTAGTCATTGCGCTGCTGCTTCCAGCCGGCGATGTCGACTTCCGCCTTGGTGGTCGGCGCGCCGAGCATGTCGGTGCGCGGCATGCCCTTGAAGCGGCCACTGCTCTCGAGGTCGCGCTGGATGATGGCCGCGACGTCGGTGCCGCCATCGGCGGGCACCGCGCGTGCGAAGGGCACCACCGCGATGTTGATGGGGTCGGTGACACCCTGGGTGATCGTGAGCTTGAGCTGGGCGAACGCGGGACTGGCCGCGCCGAACAGGATCAACAGAGAGGTCGCGAGTTTCTTCATGCGGTCACTCTTGCGGGGCAAATGTTAGCTCCAAATTGCGTTCGAACAGAGCCGGATCCGGCGGCGGCGGCAGTGGCGAGGCGCGCAACACCGCGGCCTCGACCGATTCCCGCAGGGCCGCATCCGCGACGCTGCAACTGTTCACCTTGACGGCGGTCACCTCACCGCCCGGAACCTGGCTGACCGACACGATACACGTCACGCCCGGCTGTGCCGAGGGTGGGCGGATCCAGGCGCGCTCGATGCGCGCGACGATGGCCGCATGCCAGCGCGCGGCCTGGTCACTGTTGCGCAAGGCATTACCCCGCTCTTCGGCCTCCATCATCTTGCGCAGTTCCGCCTGGCGCGCCTGTCGCGCCTTCTCTTCAGCGGCTTTCTTCGCAGCCGCTTCATCCGACTTCTTCTTTTCCGCCGCGGCCTTCTCGGCGGCCGCCTTGGCGGCGGCCTGCTTCTCCGCCTCGAGGCGCTCTGTCTCCTTCCTCTCGGCTTCCTTCCTTTCGGCCTCTTTCTTCTCGGCTTCGAGTTTCTCCTGCGCCTGCTTCTCCTGTTCGAGCTTCTCCTGCGCGAGCCGTTCTTCTTCCTTCTTGCGTTCGATTTCGGCGGGATCGGGCTTGGGAGGACCCTGCTCTTCCACGGGCTCGGGTTCGGGCTCGGGAACCGGCTCCGGCGGAGGTGGTTCGGTCTTCGGCGGCGGCGAGATGTTCTTCAATGCCCGCTCGTCGACCACCGAGCCTTCGACGGCCAGTGTCTCGACCGGCGGCGGCTTGTGCCGCCAGGTGAACCAGCCATAAACCGCGGCCACCACGATCGCCGAATGCAGCATCAGCGACAGCGCAACCGCGCGCCAGCGCCCCTGCGTGAGCGACTTCCTGCTGCGCGACATTTCTTCTAACGCGCCCGCTTCTGTTCTGGCGGCTGGGTGATGAAGCCGACCTTGCTGGCACCGGCCCGCTGCAGGATGGTCATTGCCCCGACGATTTCTCCATAGGCGACGCGATAGTCGCCGCGCACCAGCACGGCGGTCTCGGGAGCCCGGCGCAGCACGGCCGCTGCCCGGGATTCGACCGTGGCGGCGTCGATGGGTTCATCCTCCTTGCCGCCGTAGTTGAGGTACAGGCGGCCGGCGTCATCGACGGTCAGCACGATGGGCTTGGAGTCCTTGAGCATCTCGGGCGGAATGGGCCGCGCGCCGGCCTTGGGCAATTCCACCTTCACGCCCTCGGCGAGCAGCGGCGCCGTGATCATGAAGATGATCAACAGCACCAGCATCACGTCGATGTAGGGCACGACGTTGATCTCGCCCATGAGGCGGCGGCGTCGACCTTTCTGGATGGCGGCCATGGTTGCTCCTTCTCAGGCGCCGCGACCGGCGTAGCGCTGCAGGATGGTGGAGAACTCTTCCATGAACGCGTCGTAACGCAGTTCGAGGCGACTGACCTGGTCGGCATACCGGTTGTAGGCGATGACCGCGGGAATGGCGGCGAATAGTCCGATGGCCGTGGCGATCAGCGCCTCCGCGATGCCCGGCGCCACCATGGCGAGCGTGGCCTGCTGCACGCCTCCCAGGGCCACGAAGGCGCTCATGATGCCCCACACGGTACCGAACAGGCCCACGTAGGGGCTGGTCGAGCCGATGGTCGCGAGATTGGCGAGGCTTTCCTCGAGCCGCTCGAGCTCCTTGAGCTGGCCCACGCGCATGGCGCGCCGCGCGCCTTCCAGCAGCTGGTCGGGCGGAATCCCACCCTGCTTGAGCCGCGCGAATTCGCGGAAGCCGAATTCGAAGATGCTGGACATGCCGGTGGCGCCGCCACGGCTTTCGATCTGGCGGTACAGCGCCGTGAGGTCGCCGCCCTTCCAGAAACTGTCCTCGAAGTTCTCTGCCTCGTCCTGGGCACGCGACAGCAGCGAGCGCTTGCGGAAGATGATCGTCCAGGACATCAGCGAGGCCAGCAGCAGCATGCCCATGACGGCCTGCACCACCGGACTCGCGTTGATCACCAGTCTTACGATCGAAAGTTCACTGTCCATCGTTCACCTTCAAGTGACGGTTTGGATGAAATCGGGCAGAGCTCGCGGCTTGAACGACCTGGCGTCGACACACACCACGCGCACTTCACCCTCGGCGAGCAGGGTGTGTGGCTCGCCGTCGACGACGCGCGAAATCTGCTGGCGGAAGCGGATCGAGGCACGGCCCTCGGGCACCGGCACGCAGGTCACGTGCAGGTCGTCGTCGAGGCGCGCGGGCTTGCGGTATTTCACGCTGGCCTCGGCCACGGCGAACACGAAGCCATACTGGTCGGCGATTTCCCGCTGCGAATGCCCGAGGCTGCGCAGCCACTCGGTGCGCGCGCGTTCCATGAACTTGAGGTAGTTGGCGTAGTAGACGACGCCGCCGCCGTCGGTGTCTTCCCAGTAGACGTGCATGCGCCAGCTGAATCCTTGCGCCGCGGCCTGCGTCACCGCTCGGCCTCGAACAGGGGCATGGTCCCGCTGGCGCGCTCCGGCACCTTGAGCCCGAAATGCAGGTAGGCATTACGCGTGGCCATGCGGCCGCGCGCGGTGCGCATCAGGAATCCCTGCTGGATCAGGAACGGTTCGATGACGTCCTCGAGCGTGCCGCGCTCCTCGCCCACCGCGGCCGCGAGGCTTTCGATGCCCACCGGCCCGCCGTCGAATTTCTCGATGATGGTGGTGAGCAGCTTGCGGTCGAGGGAATCGAAACCCTGCGGATCGACTTCGAGCAGGTCGAGCGCGGCGCGCGCCACGGCTTCTTCGATGCGGCCATCGGCCTTGACCTCGGCGTAGTCGCGCACCCGGCGCAGCAGCCGGTTGGCGATGCGCGGCGTGCCGCGCGAACGCTGCGCGATGCGACCCGCGCCTTCGGGGTCGATGGGCACGCCGAGGATACCCGCCGAGCGCGTGACGATGCGCTCGAGCTCGGCCGTGGTGTAGAACTCGAGCCGTTGCACGATGCCGAAGCGGTCGCGCAGCGGCGAGGTCAGCAAGCCCGCGCGCGTGGTGGCGCCGATGAGCGTGAACGGCTGCAGCGCAAGCTTGATGGAACGCGCCGCCGGCCCCTCGCCGATCATGATGTCGAGCTGGAAATCCTCCATCGCCGGGTACAGCACTTCTTCGACCACGGGCGAGAGACGGTGGATCTCGTCGATGAACAGCACGTCCCTGGGCTGCAGGTTCGTCAGCAGCGCCGCGAGATCACCCGGGCGCTCGAGCACCGGGCCGGAGGTCTGTCGCAGGTTCACGCCCAGCTCGCTGGCGAGGATATTCGCCAGCGTGGTCTTGCCGAGGCCCGGCGGCCCGAAGATCAGCGCGTGGTCCAGCGCCTCGCCGCGCTTCACCGCGGCCTGCACGAAGATCTCCATCTGCGCCTTGACCTGCTCCTGGCCGACGTAGTCGGCGAGTTTCTTCGGGCGGATGGCACGGTCGATGGCCTCGTCCTCGCGCGACGCCGCGGCCTGCACGATGCGATCCGTGCCCATTTTTTCGGACCCGGTCATCGCGCGGCACCCTGCAGCGCGCGGCGGATCAGGTCTTCGGTGCTGCCGCCCGAGCCCGCGAGCGGCTTGAGCATGGCCGTCACTTCGGCGGGCTTGTAGCCCAGCGCCACCAGTGCATTCCACGCCTCGCCCTCGGTGCTCGACGGCGTCATCGGCGCGGCGCCGGTATTGTTCATGGCCTGGGCCGCTTCGTTGAGTGCATCGAGGCGATCCTTCATTTCCATGAGCACGCGCTCGGCGGTCTTGCGGCCGACGCCGGGGATCTTCGTGAGCGCGGCCGGATCCTGCAGCTTCACCAGCGTCGCGAATCCTTCGACGCTCACGCCGGAAAGAATGGACAGCGCGATCTTCGGCCCGATCTGCGACACCTTGAGCAGGTTGCGGAACAGCGCGCGTTCTTCCTGCGTGCCGAAACCGTAGAGGATGTGCGCGTCCTCGCGCACCACCAGGTGCGTGAGCAGCCGCACTTCGCTGCCGATGGCGGGCAAGGTGTAGAACGTCGACAGCGGCGCTTCGATGTCGTAACCCACGCCGCCGACGTCCACCGTCAGGTGCGGCGGCGTCTTCACCACGAGTTTGCCGCGGATGAATCCGATCACGCCGTCATCCCGGCCAGGCGCTCGAGCCGGCGCGCCGAGTTCGCGTGGCAAATGGCCACGGCCAGCGCGTCGGCGGCATCCGCACCCAGCCGCATGTCGACGCGCAGCAGTCGCTTGACCATGTGTGCCACCTGCAGCTTCTCCGCCCCGCCGACACCGACCACCGCGAGCTTGATGGCCCGCGGCGCGTACTCGTGCACGGACAGCGACAGCGGCACGGCCGCGAGCGCGGCGCCGCGCGCCTGCCCGAGCTTGAGCGCACTGTCGGCGTTCTTCGAGAGGAACACGCGCTCGACGGCGATCTCCTGCGGCGCATGCAGCGCGATCAGTTCGGCGACGCGCGCGTGGATGGTGCGCAGCCGGTCGGCCAGCGGTCCGCCGGACGTGGCGATGCAGCCCTGCGCGACGATGCGCAGCTGCCCGGCATTGCACTCGATGATGCCGTAGCCGGTGCGCAGGCTGCCCGGATCGAGGCCGAGGATGCGCGCTGAAATTCCCGATGCCATGCGCGCCAGGATCGTGGCGGGAATCGCCTTCGCGGCGCGCCCCGCCGAGGGACCATCCGAAGGTCGATAGTCGCGCCAGGCTGATCGCATCGGGTACCGCGCCATCGCCTCTATAACTCCTCGCGCCCATTAAGAAAAACTGCGGGTATCATAGCCGCAATTGCGCGCCGCCTCACGCACGCAGAACACCCGTCGAATCCGTGCACAACCTCCATTCCTGCTCGC
Source organism: Steroidobacteraceae bacterium (assembly GCA_036274075.1). GTDB lineage: Bacteria > Pseudomonadota > Gammaproteobacteria > Steroidobacterales > Steroidobacteraceae > CADEED01. The sequence goes on from DASUGK010000036.1 coordinate 17,582, forward strand.
CCGAAACCAAGGCCATCATCGACGCACACGCAGCCACGCTCGCCGGCTGGGGTGTGCCGCGCCCGGCCATCGACCAGGCGGTCGAGGCGGCCGTCATCGTCGCGTCGCTGACCGAAGACGCACTGCTCGCGGCGGCGCTGCTGGCGCAGGCCGCGTTCGCCTCCGGCGCCGAGGAGCCGCGCGAAATCGAACGGCATTTTGGCGCGGCGGTGAGCGCGCTGGCGCGCGAGCTCCAGCATTTCGGCGACATCCGCCTGACTCCCGTGGCGGCGACCACACATCACCTCGAGCCCGCGCAGGCCGAGGCACTGCGCAAGATGCTGCTGTCGGTGGTCAGCGATCCGAGGCTGGTGCTCGCCCGGCTCGCGCGCCAGCTGGTCGAGCTCAATGCCTCGAAGGATGGCCATGCGGCCACGCGTGAACGGCTGGCGCTGGAAACACGCGAAGTGTTCGCGCCGCTCGCCAATCGCCTGGGCCTGTGGCAGCTCAAGTGGGAGCTCGAGGACCTGGCGTTCCGCTTCCTGCAACCGGACGACTACCGGCGCATCGCCGCGGCGCTGGCCGAGAAACGCGTCGACCGGCAGCGCTACATCACCGAGTTGTGCCGCAGCCTGGAGACGATGCTGCGCGGCGCCGGCATCCGGGCCGAGGTCTATGGAAGGCCCAAGCACATCTACAGCATCTACCGGAAGATGGAGCGCAAGCAGCTCACCTTCGAGCAGGTGTTCGACCTGCGCGCGGTGCGCATCGTCACCGAAACCGTGGCCGACTGCTACGCGGCTCTCGGGCTGGTGCACGGGCGCTACACCTACATCCCGGGCGAGTTCGACGATTACATCGCCACGCCGAAGGACAACTTCTATCGCTCCATCCACACCGCGGTGCTCGGGCCCGAGGGCAAGGCAGTGGAGGTGCAGATCCGCACGCGTGAGATGCACGAGTCGGCGGAGCTCGGCCTGGCGGCACATTGGAAATACAAAGAGGGGCGCCACAAGGAATCGCGCGCCCTCGACGTGTCCTATGACCGCAAGATCGAATGGGTGCGCAAGCTGCTGGGCACCACCGAACGTGGTGGCGAACCGAGCCAGCGGGACTTCCTCGACGAGGTGCGCGCGGAACTGTTCGAGGACCGGGTCTACGCGCTCACTCCCAAGGGTGAGGTCGTGGACCTGCCGCCGGGTGCGACGCCGCTCGACTTCGCGTACCACGTGCACACCGACCTCGGGCACCGCTGCCGGGGCGCGCGGGTCAATGGCCGCATCGTTCCGCTCACGCGGCCGCTGGCCAATGGCGAGGTGGTCGAGATCCTCACGCACAAGTTCCCGCAGCCCAGCCGGGATTGGTTGTCGGAGACCGCGGGCTACCTGGTCAGTCCTCGCAGCCGGGCCAAGGTGCGCGCCTGGTTCCGGAAGTTAGACGAGGAAGCCGAGAGGCTGGCGCCCGCGGTGGCCGCCAGCAATGCCCCTGCTCCCGCGGCACCCCCGCGCCGCAAGGCCGCCACGCGCAAGAGCTCGCGGTCCCCGGTCCTGCTGGGCGGGGTCGAGGACCTGCCCATCAGCCTGGCGCGCTGCTGTTCTCCCGTGAAACCCGAGCCCATCGCCGGCTATGCCACCGTGGGTCGCGGCGTGACCATCCATCGAGCAGATTGCCCCGGATTGAAGCGCATGAGCACCGGCCGACCCGACCGGCTGATCGCCGCGACCTGGGCCGATGCCGCCACCAGCCAGCCCGTGTCGCTCAACATTGTCGCGATCGACCGACAGGGATTGGTCCGCGACATCGGCGACCTGTTAGCCAGCGAAAAAATATCCATCGAGATGATGCACACCACTACCGATCGCACGCGTTCGACGGCTACCATCGACCTGCGAGTAGCGATAGATGACGCACAGCACTTGGCGCACCTGGTGCAACGAATCCGCAGGGTCGGAAGCGTGCTTTCAGTGCGCCGGACGGGTTAACTTATCGGTGTGGATCGGTGCCGTGTGGATCGGTGCCGGGCCGGCATTTCGGCATTACGTCAAAGACCCTCGCTTCCCCGGCGGGCCGGACGTAATGCCGAAATGCCGGCCCGGCACCGATCCACATAATGCCGAAATGCCGGCCCGGCACCGATCCACAAACGTGACGCGTTGCGACGCCAGATATCGTTGAATCGCGTCTACTCAGAACGATTTTTTGCGCTTAACCGGGGTACTGGACGCTCATGCGTGTCCTGCTGGTCGACCATGACTCAGAGGCTCTCGAGAACATTTCGCGTGCGATTCGCGGAGTGCTCGAACTCGACTGCGTCACCAGCAAGGGCGATGCGCTGCTGTTGCTGCGCCAGAACACCTACGACGTCCTGATCGCCTGCGAACGCTGCGTCGATGGCTCCGGCCTCGACCTGCTCGCCCGCACCACGCGCACCACCGTTCCCCTGAAGCGCGTCTTCGCCGCCGCCACCGAGCGGCTGCAGTTGTTAGGCCCGCGCCTGGCGCCATTCAAGGTCCAGCGCACCATCAGCTATCCCATCGACCTCGAAGAGTTGTGGCTGGCGATCGCGCAGGTCACCAGCGGCCCCAACGACGAGACCGACGGCACCATCGAACGCGTGGTGCTCGACGAGCGCGGTATTCCATCTACCGGCTCGGTGCCGCGCGCGCCCATCCCGCCGCGGCCGCCGGCGCCGCTCTCCGAGGTCTCTGCCGCGACCTCGCCCATCATGGCCAGCGGTGCCGGACGCACTGCCACCGCGCGGCTCGCGCAGCCCGCACCCGAACCGCCCTTGCGGCCACCGCCGCCACCGCGCCAGCCACCGCAGGTGGCACGCACGCCGGCGCCGCCCAAGACCACCTCCGACACCGGGCGCATGCGCGCGCTGAATGTGCCCGCGCCGCCCAGGTCCACGTCCGACACCGGCCGCATGCGTGTGCTGAACCAGCCCATGCCGCCGATGTCGCCCGCCGGACCGGAAGAATTTCCGCCGTGGACGCCGGAGCTGCCTGCCCAGGACGACTTCGCCGAGGTCGCGGCCCAGGCCCGCTTCGGTGTGCGGCAGAAGGCAGCCGACGAAGCGGCCAGACGCAAACGCACGCGCTTGATCGCGGCCGGTGGCATCGCCGCCGCGGTGGCCGGTGTCATCGTGCTGCTCATCGAGCAGTTCTACGACCCGGCGGCGCGCGCACGCGAGCAGGCCATCTCGCGCGAAATCGACCGCATGGCCGAGGAGCAGAAAGTCTCCGACAGCCTCGCGCGCATCGAGATCGAGATCGAGAATGCCATCATGGCCAACGACCTCGTGAAAGCCCGGCGCGATCTCGCCGACCTGGTCGAGAAGTCGCCGAATCATCCGCGGCTCGATTTCCTGCGCGACGCCATCAATCGCGCCGAGGCGCTGGCCAAGCTCTCGCCCGAGAGCAAGGAACCCGTGCACGCGGAGATGCCGGCCACCGGCGAGCGTTCGCAGGCCAAGCCCCGCGTGGAGCGCACACCGGACCGGACACCCGACCGTCCCGCCACCCGCAGCGCCGACAGGAACACGTCCCCGCCGCGCAGCTCGGGCAGTGGCACTCCGCCGACGCGCGCCTACGGCGCGCCCATCGGTGAATCGCCGCAGCAGACACTGCCGCTGAATGCCCCCATCAATTCGCCGCCCGTCAGCACGGTACGACGCGGTGACAATTCCTTCGCGGGCCGCACCATCGAAGCCAGCGATTCCGCGGTGGGCCGCAGCCCGCCGCCGCCCGCAGCCCCTGCGACGCCGGCCCCGACGGCCATTTCGCAACCGACCAGCAACGCCGCCGGCTCGGCCGTGGTCGCGACACCCAATGCGGCTCCCGCCGCCGCCCCGGCTCCGCCTCCGCCCGTGGACGTGGTGCCGGCCAAGATCGTCAAGCGCGTGACGCCGATCGCGCCGGCCAATATCCCGGCCAAGACCCAGGGCTACGTGGTGGTGCAGTTCAACATCGGCGTCAATGGCCGCGTGAACAACCTGTCGGTGATCGAATCCGAACCGCAGGGCGTCTTCGACGATGCCGCGCAGGCCGCGGTGCGCAAATGGGTCTACGAGCCGCGCAAGGAAAATGGCGTCGCCGTCGAGTCCACCGCCAAGGCGCGCCTGGTGTTCGAGCCGGCCAAGTAGAATGTCCGCGGCGCGGGTTCCCCTGCTCGGGTTCCTGCCACTGCTGGCCCTGCTGATCCCCGCGCTCTCCCCTGCCGCCGGTGCCGGCGCTCCCGCCGATCTCGAGGACGGCCTGCTGGTCGCCGCGCCGGCCGACGTGTCCCTGCACCGCGCCCCCTTCGAATCGCTGACGCCTGCCGGCATCGCGTCAAACTACCCGAACACCACCAGCGTGCTGGTGTACCGGAACGAACGGCTGGTCTTCGAGCGCTACTTCGGCGCCGGCAGCATCAACGCCCTCAACAACACGCGTTCTGCCACGAAGACCGTGACCGCGCTGGTGCTGGGCCAGGCCATCGCCGACGGCGCACTGCGCTCCGGTGAACAGGCGGCATTCGACCTGCTGCCCGACCTCGCGCCGTTCAAGAACGACGATGCCCTCAAGCGCGCCATCACGCTCATGGACCTTGCCACCATGTCCTCCGCGCTCGACTGCAACGACTTCGACGAGAACAACGTCGGCAACGAAGAGAACATGTACCCGCTCGCGAACTGGAGCCGCTGGGTGGTGGACCTGCCGGTGAAGGCGGACTACCGCCGCAACCAGGGCGGCCGCGGGCCGTTCTCGTATTGCACGGGTGGAACGCTGCTGCTGGGCCAGGTCATTCAGCGCGCGGTGCGCAAGCCCCTCGACCGGTACATCGACGAGCGGCTGCTGCGGCCGCTGGGTATCCGTGAACGCAAGTGGGCGCGCTCGCCCAGCGGCGAATTCATGACCGGCGGCGGGCTCGA